>JARXAL010000271.1 GCA_029865835.1 Verrucomicrobiaceae bacterium | reverse complement strand
CCTCAACGTTCTGCGGTGAGTCCAGCTTCCCAATGAACGTGGTGGAACGTTCCACTTTCCCTTTGGAAACTTCCTGCACTTGCACCAGCGGCGGCGGTGGCACGGGAATCGTCGGTTTCTCACACTGACTCAAGAAAATCCCCGTCAGCAATGCCGATGCCCATTTCGCCGGCAATTCAAACCTGTTCTTTTGGTTCCCGTTCATAAGACCCTCCCTTGTCCCATGTTCCCGCCCCATCGTCAATTCCTTAGACACCAGAAAAAACAGGCTCGTCCGATCAACCCGTCGTCCGCAATCCCGACGCCAAAGCATTGATCGATACCAGCAAATCCGGAATCATCCCTTCTGCACCCACCGCATCGCCCTCCGCCACCTTCGCTCGCCATACCTTCAGCAACTCGATCTGCTGCCGATGCAAGACGTGCAACGGCTGCTCCCGCAACGCCAACGTGAACGCCAACCTCGGACGCCTCTCCGCGAACGGACGTTTGAACAAATGATTCACCATCTCCTGCGTCAGCGCCAACTCCGCCAGGATCTGCGCCAAAAACCGATCCCTCACCGCCACATCCGGCACCAAACTCGAATACTCCCGGATCCAATCCAGGTTCACACTCACCAACGAACTCTCAATGTTCGTCATCACATACCGCAAAAACGGATCCTTCTTCATGTTACCCTCCACCAGCGACCATCCCTCTGGATCCACCGTCATCAGCCGCTTCAAAGCCGAACCCGCCCCATACCATCCCGGCAGATAAAACCGGCTCTGCGTCCAGGAAAACACCCACGGAATCGCCCGCAAATCCTCCAACGAAGGCTGCCCCGTCCGCCGCGCCGGCCGCGACCCAATCCGCGAATTCTCCAACGCATCAATTGGCGTCGCATTCCGGTAAAACGTCATAAACCCCTCCGCATGCAGCAAAGCCCGATACGTCTCCGTGCTCCACCCCGCCAACTTCTCCACCACCGCTCCCATCGACTCCACCTGCCCTTGTCCCGACCGATGCCTCGCCGTCGTCGAGGCCGCCGACGCCATCAAAACCTCCACGTTGTAAACCGCCGAATTCATGTGCGCATACTTCTGCGCAATCGTCTCCCCCTGCTCCGTCATCCGCAAAAATCCACCCAGAGCCCCTTGCGGCATCGCATCCATAAACCAATGCGTCGGTCCAGCGCCCCGTCCCACGGTCCCACCGCGACCATGGAAAAACACCGACTTCACTCCCAGCTTCGCCGTCGCCTCACTCAACTCCCGTTGCGCCCGATGAATCGCCCATTGGCTCGCCAAAATCCCGCAATCCTTGTTCGAGTCCGAATAGCCCACCATCATCTGAAAACTCGGCGCCGCCTGACCTGCCATGCTGCGCACCGTCACCGGATGCTTCAAAAACGCCTCCGTAATCCCAGGCCCAGCCTCCAAATCCCCCATCGTCTCAAACAACGGCGTCACCGGCATCGAACAACACAACCCGCCATCCTTCCAATCCGCCAGCCCCGCCTCACGCGCCAGCACATACACCGTCAGCAAATCCTCCACATTGCGTGTCATCGACACAATCAACGACCCCAACGCCTCCAACCCATACTGATCCCGATGCTCCACCAACACTCGATAGCAAGCCAGCACCGTGTCCGCCTCCGGCCCCGCCGAAAGCCCCGGCGCCAAGAACGGCCTCGGCGACTTCAATTCCTCTTCCAGCAGTGCCCGCTTCCTCTCAATCGGCCACGTCGCAAAACTCGCCCCATCTGGCACTCCAGCCATCGCCAGCAACTGCGCCATCGCCTTCTCGTGAAACGCCGAGTTCTGTCTCACATCCAACACCGCCGAATGAAAACCAAACGCATGAATCTGCCGCTTCAACGGCACAATCCATTGCTCCACCAAAGCCTCGCTCCCCACTTCACGCAGCGACTCGGCCAACAATTCAACATCCGCCAACAACTCTTCCGGATGCCGATACCCCGCCGCCGATGTCGGATGCTCCGACGCCACCACCAGTTTCGCTCGCATCAAGAAAGCCACTTCGCGCCAAGGCTCTTCCCGGTTCCGCTCCCGAATGTAATCCACATCCACCCCCGGTGCCTCCTTCAACTCCGCCACCAAACGCTCCTTCAGCTTCACCAAAACCTCCGGCACCTTCTGAAACAACACGCTCAACGGCAAGTGATGGCCCAGCTTCTCCATCGCCCGCCTCTGCACCCTCAGCGCATTCTTCCGCAGAGACCTCAAAGACGCGCGCGTCACCTCATGCGTCACAAACGGATGCCCATCCCGGTCCCCGCCAATCCACGTCCCAAATCGCACCAACGGTGGCAGCTCATCCACCGCCTTCGGATCCAGCCCCGCCGCCTCCCACGCCTCACGCAAATGCACATGCGCTCTCGCCAGCGCCTCCGGAAACACCTCCCGCAAATAGTGCATCGCATTCTGCAACTCCGCCTGAATCGATGGCCGCGTCACATGAATCTCTCCCGTCCGCCACAACGCCTCCAACTCCACCTCAATCTGCCGCCCCAAGCGCTCCTGTTCCCGATCCGTATACGCCGAGTTCTCATGGCGGTTCATCAGGCTGTAAAGTTCCCGATGCCGCTCCCCCACCGTCTCCCGCTTCGCTTCCGTCGGATGCGCCGTCAGCACCGGCTCCACCCGCACCGACTTCAAAGCCTCCAACACCTCCTCCACCGCCAACCCCTGCGCCAGCATCTGCTTCAAATTGTCCGCCCACAGCCCCTTCTCCGCCTCCGGCCCCGACTCCTTCTCCCGCAACCGCCGCACCTGCGCCGCCGCACGCTCTTCCACGATGTTCAGCAACTGAAACGCGATCGAATACGCCTGACCCAGCGCCCGCCCATTTACCCCCTCCGGAGCCACAATCTCATCGTCACCCCAGGGCAACCGATCCGCCAAAGCCCCCTCACCCAGACGCCTCAACGTCTTGCGATACGCGTCCATCAAGTAACGCAGGTCAGCTTGCAGAAGATCAAAGCCCAAATCCCGCAACACGGCAGGTTGAAGCACGGCAGAAGAGTCAGTTTGTGGCATTCCAGGAAAGAAGGTTAGCATCTTTAATGCCGGACCTCCCACATTCAACCACCTATCCCAAATCAGCCCTCGGAACGGCTCTAATACAGCAAATAAGCAATCTCACGATCCGATAACGCACTGGTATCTTCCAAGGCCAGCAACTCATCCAAATAATCCAAACTCTCCAACTGCGTCTCCACCTCAGGCACCAACGGCGCCTCCACCGCAGCAGCACTCGACTCCGGCTCAGCCACCGCCACGACCGGATCCTCCACCGCCGACTCCTTCAACCCACTCACCGCAACCATCCCAAAAACCACCAGCACCGCCACCCCGGCCACCAATCGGCCAACCGGCACCATCCCTGTCGCATCCGTCCACCAGGCCTTCAACCCGACCCACCAACCGCGCTCCTGCGGCGTCTGGCGCGCTTCCCTCACCACATTTTTCACAAAATTGGGCCGCACATCCGCGTCCCGGCCTTTGCCGAGCAGCTTCCAAAGCGGATCTTGAGGTTCAAGTGGGTTCATCACAAACAGTCAAACCCCCTAACTCACCGGAGGTTTCACCAAAAAACACTTTTTCTTTCTCAAACCAACCGCTTGCCCACCGCTGCCGATAGCAACCGATTGTCCGCACGCCCCGCCACCTTCTCCTGCAGCACCTTCATCACCGCTCCCATTTCCTTCTTCGAAGTCGCTCCCACCTCGGCAATCACCGCATCCACCAGGGCCTCAAGATCTTCCGCACTCATCGCCGCCGGCAAATACCGCTCCAGCACCGCAATTTCCGCCTTCGCCGCCGCCACCGCCTCCGGCCGATCCGCCTTCTCTGCTCCCTCGACGCTG
Organism: Verrucomicrobiaceae bacterium; assembly: GCA_029865835.1. Lineage (GTDB taxonomy): Bacteria > Verrucomicrobiota > Verrucomicrobiia > Verrucomicrobiales > Verrucomicrobiaceae > JAGRPD01. Next base: position 6,745 of record JARXAL010000271.1, on the reverse strand, counting down.
TCCTGCATCTTTTTCATCTCCTTCCGCACCACTGCGATCGCTTCCACATCATCAAGCTCTCCCTCAGCCCCCAACTTCTCAATCGCCGCATACTTCAGCGCCGACTTCAAATTGCGCACCACATTCAGCGTCACCGTGTCCTTGGCGCGCATCGCCGTTTTCATGTCTTCGGTCAGTTGGGTCGAAAAAGTGCTCATAAAGGTAAATTCAGCCCCTAGCTTGCCCATCCCCGCCCCCCTGTCCACCCCTTTGCCCAACTTTCCCACCACCTCCCCAAACACACCCCCACCAAATCCAATCGACAACACCCCATCCCTCCAAGAGTATTCCCCCCTCAATCCCTGGCTTCTGAATACTGATTACTTCTTACTGATTACTCATCCCCCTCCCCGTGCCCGACGACCTCAAGTCCCAAATCCGCCAGCGCGCCCTCTCCCTCGGGTTCGCCGACTGCCGCATCGCCCCTGCCGCTCCCGCCGCCCATCGCCACATCTTCGAACAATGGGTCGCCGACGGCAAATACGGCGACATGGCCTGGATGGCCAAAAACCTCGACCGCCGCTCCGATCCCCGCCTCCTCGTTCCCAACGCCAAATCCCTCATCGTCCTCGCTACCAACTACTGGCAAGGCCCTGCCCGCCCTGAACCCGACGACACCTATCGCATCGCGCGCTACGCCTGGAACGACGACTACCACGAAACCATCGAAAAGCGCCTCTGGCAGCTCGACGCCTTCCTCATCGAACTAGGCGGTCGCCAGCGCCATTACGTCGACACCGGCCCCGTCCTGGAACGCGACTTCGCCAACGAAGCCGGACTCGGCTGGAATGGCAAAAGCACCATGCAAATCCACCGCCAGCTCGGCACCTGGTTCTTCCTCGCCGAAATCATCACCACCCTCGACCTCCCCCCCGACTCCCCCTCCCCAGACCACTGCGGCTCCTGCACCCGCTGCATCACCGCCTGCCCCACCCAAGCCATCACCGCCCCCCGTCGGATGGACGCCCGCCGTTGCCTCTCCTACCTCACCATCGAAAGCAAAGGCCCCATCCCCCTCGAGTTCCGCCGCGCCCTCGGTGGCCGCATCTACGGTTGCGACGACTGCCTCGACGCCTGTCCCTGGAACCGCTTCGCACAGATCTCCAGCGACGCCACCTTCCAAGCCCGCACCACCATCTTCCAGCATCGCCTCCGCAACTTCCTCGCCCTCGACGACCAGGCCTTCCGCTCCCTCTTCGCCAAAAGCCCCATCAAACGCATCAAACGCCCCGCCTTCCTCCGCAACGTCTGCGTCGCCCTCGGCAACACCGGCACCCCCACCGACCTCCCCGCCCTCCAAATCGCCGCCACCGACCCCCATCCTCTCATCGCCGAACACGCCGCCTGGGCCATCACCGAAATCAATTCCCGCTACGCCGAGAGCATCGGCTAATCATCGTCCCCGTCATTCATCCGCTGCAACCGCCGCACCAACTCCTTAATTCGGTGCGCCTTCCGCACATGATCAAACGCCACCTCAATCCCCGCGTTCGCTGACGACGAAAAATCCACGCTCCCCAGCCCAAGCAGTCCCGTGATCCACCCTTCCCTCACATCGATCGACCGGATATCCCGAATCCGCACCTCCTTTGAACTCCGCCCGATCAATCCCCACAGCACCTCCACCCGATCCTCCGTCACAAAATAATCCCGCGAAAACCTCGCAATCCCCACGCACAACACCACCGACGACGAGCAAAGAAATCCCAACGCCGCATACCGCAGCCCAAAAGGCACCGCCAAAGCGCCAGACACCGTCAGCAGCACCGCCAGAAAAAGCGCCTTCGAATAGCTCAACCACGATGGATTCCCGTGATACAAAATCCGCTCGCCACTCGAGGTGTAAAGAAACCTATCTTCCTCGTCCTCTTCTCCATCGTCCTCCTCCGACTCCTCGCTCCGCACCCCATCCGCCCGAATCTCCACATACGCCGGCCGCCCAATCCGCGATCCACCGCTCGAACCTCCCACTCTCCCCTGCGTCAACTCCCCAACCGTGTGCGACCGCCCGCTCTCCACATCCTCACAAATCTCCCCCCGCCCCAGTGATCCCCTCTCCACCAGCACCGCCAAATCTTCCCGACTCAACGTTTCCGTGAAGTCAGGATGTTCAGCAAGTCGATAGCGCGATGGCATGCAGCAAAAATCCCCCTACCCTGACACCTCTCCAGGTCTTGGTCTAGTCCCAATCCATTCCGCACGCCCTCCCAACTCCGCACCCGGCGGCGTCGCGCATTCCCGTCCCTCCCCGCTTGACAGTCCCGCCCCCTGCCGTTCCACTGCACCCGTCCATGGCTCAGAAAAACGACCGCCTCTCATTGCCCGCCCTCATCCTTCTGTTGGCGCTCTCCCTCGGTCTTGGCACCTACTACCGCACCGTCGCTCTCGACGCCCGCCCCATGCACACCGACGAGGCCATCCTCGCCACCAAATTCGCCGACTTCTGGACCGGCAAAGGCTTCGACTACGACCCCTCCGACTACCACGGCCCCGGCCTCCATCAGGCCTCCTGGCTCTACGCCAAACTCGCCCGCTGGGGTTCCCCCGACACCTGGACCGAAGCCGACCTCCGCCACATCCCCGCCCTCTGCGGCATCGCCGTCATCCTCACCACCCTGCTCTTCTTCTCTCTCCTCGGCGGTCGCGCCACCCTGATCGCCATGCTCCTGACCGCCGTCTCGCCGATGATGGTCTTCTACAGCCGCTACTACATCATGGAGATGCTCTTCGCCCTCCTCGTTGTCCTCTCCCTCGCCTCCTGGTGGCGTTGGTCGCTCACCGGCAATCGACTCTGGCTGATCCTCTGCGGTGCCTCCGTCGGCTTCCAGCATGCCACCAAGGAAACCTTCGTCCTCAATGTCGCCTCCGCCCTCATCGCCTGGACCCTCGCCTGCTTCTTCATCCAGGACCGCGATACCTCACGCCTCAGGCTCTCCAGCTTCAACCGCCGCCCCTCTCAATGGAAACCCTGGCACATCCTGTTCATCTCCTCCGTCCTCGTCTCGGTCGCTTCCTACTCCGGTTTCTTCCGCGACTGGTTCAGCGTCAAAGAAAGCATCATCACCTACGCCAACTACCTCCATCGCTCCGAAGGCAGCGGTCATGAAAAACCCTGGCACTACTACCTGACTCTCATCTTCTGGCGCAAAGACGGCCTCGTCTGGACCGAAGCCCTCATCGGTGGCCTCGGTCTCGTCGGCATCCTGCACGCTTTCTTCGGCACCCACAAAGACGGCAAAAAACACCGCTTCCTCATCTTCCTCAGCCTCTACACCCTCGGCCTCTTCACCGCCTACTCCATCCTCGCCTACAAAACCCCCTGGTCCATCCTCACCGCCCAGTCCGCCCTCACGCTCCTCGCCGGTGTCGGCGCCGCCGCTCTCTGGGGCCTCTTCAACAAGGGCTTCCCCAACCTCTGCTTCCAAGTCGCCATCGGCCTCGGCATCTACCACCTCTGCGATGAATCCATGCTCGCCATCGGCCCCTACAAAGCCGATCCCCGCAACCCCTACGTCTACTCCCACACCACCACCAACCTCCTCCAACTCGTCAACACCGTCCGCGAACTCGCCGATCTCAAACCCGACTCCCCTCCTTCCATCCAGGTCATCAATCGCGACCAAGGCTGGCCCCTCCCCTGGTACTTCCGCACCCTCCCCAACGTCGGCTACCACGCTGTTCCACCCGACAATCTGAAGGGCGACATCATCATCGCCGAAGACACTCAACGCGACGCCATTCTCTCCCAAATCGACCTCGCCGACTATCAAGACACCGGCCTCCACGGCCTCCGCCCCGGCGTCCCCCTCATCATGCTCGTCAAGCACGACCTCTGGGATCACCTCATGGCCAAACGCCAGGGCCTCCCGCCTCCAAAACCCAAACCCGTCCCCCTCCCCGAACCCCCTCCTCCCCCCGCTCCCCCCGCTCCCCTCATCGGCCCCCCATTTCCGACTCCCAGCACCCTGCAAGTCCCGCCAGCCTCCGTCAGCCCCGGCCCCGCGTCACCTCCATGACGGCAGACTCCCATCACACCAACCACTTCGACGCCATGGCCACCACCTTCTCCGTGGTCATCGCCCAGCCCGACATCGACGCCACTTACGCCGCCCAAGTCACCAACGCCATCCGCCTCGAAGTCGAACGCCTCGAGGAGGAACTCAGCCGCTTCCGCCCCACCAGCGAGATCTGGCGCCTCGGCAACCTCAAAACCGGACAGCGCAGCCGCATCACCCTCGCCACCTGGGACTGCCTCTCCCTCGCCAAAGCCCTCCATCAGGAAACCGCCGGCGCCCTCGACTTCACCATCGCCCCCCTCATGCGCCTCTGGCGCAACCCCGACGGCACCCCGCGCACCCCACAAGATTCCGAACTCGAAGAAATCAAACCCCTCATCGGCTGCCACCTCTTCGACCTCCATGAGGAAGACCTCTCCATCACCGTCCACACCTCCCCTCTAACGCTCGACCTCGGAGCCATCGGCAAAGGCTACGCCCTCGATCAAGCCGTCACCGTCCTCAATGACTGGGGCATTCAAAACGCACTCCTCAATGCCGGCGACAGCACCCTCCTCGCCCTCGGCACTCCCGTCGACGAACCCGCCTGGATCGTCCGCCTCGACGCCGAGCACGGCCACCGCGAAATCCCCCTCATCGACCAGGCCCTCAGCGCCACCGGCCAGGCCGAACAAGGCCAGCACATCATGGACCCCCGCACCCTCCAGCCCGTCCCCTTCACCACCCGCCGCCGCTACACCCTCGCCCCCACCGCCGCCCTAGCCGACGGCCTCTCCACCGCCTTCGCCGTCATGACCGACCCCGAAGCCCAGTCCCTCTGCACCCGCCACCCCACCCTAACCTTCCTCACCCCCGAAGCGTAGAGCATCCCTGTGGTGCAAGCCGCTGGCTTGCACCATCATGAGATAGCGGGCAACGAAGACTGCCCGGTTGCCATCACCGCATTTTTGTCGCATACTCCAACATGTCAGTCGCCCAGGTCACCCAAGAAATCGCACGAATGACAGAGGACGAGCAGTTCTACGTTGCCGCTTTCATCCAACACCTCGTGGATGTACGGGATCCGAATCACTCAGCAGCAATCGCGGCGGCAAATCAACGGATGGACAACGGGCAAAAAGTGTCGTTTGAGGAGTTAATCGAACGACATGAAGCACTGGAGCGTCAGGGGAAGTGATTCATGGTCCCGTCGCCAAAGCTTGTTCTTGATGGCGAGGCTGTTGACACGCTGTTAGCCCTTGCACCATCGGTTCGGCGACGAATCCTGGGAATCCTTGATCAGCTTCGCCAACAGTCGCCTCGATCCACCGAAGACTTTGCTGAGACAGACCCAACAGGCCGCCACATCAGCGTGAAGGGCGTTCGTCCGGTTCTGATTCGTTACTGGCTAGATGGTCCTGCTAATGAGTTTCGCATCACACGCATCACAGTCTTAAAGCCTTGGACCAACTAGTTAGCCGGAAGTTCCCCCCCTCAACAGGCCACCCCATCCGCACGCATCTGACGGAACCACTCCACAAACCGTGGAATCCCCTCATGAATGTGCGTCGTCGGCTTGAAGTTCAGCAGTCGCGTCGCCTTGCTCACATCCGCCGATGTCAAAGGCACATCCCCCGGCTGCTCCGGCAACTCATTCACAATCGCCTTTTTCCCCACCGCCTCTTCAATCGTCGCGATCATCTCATTCAACGTCACCGTCTGCGAGCCACCCAAGTTGAAGATGTCACAAGTCGGCCCCTCGTTATACCGCAGTGCCCCCAAAATCCCGTCCACAATGTCCGTCACAAACGTGTAATCCCGCGCCGTGTGACCCGCCCCATACTTGTCAATCGACAGCCCATCCTCAATCCGGCGCGTGAATTTCGAGATCGCCAAATCCGGCCGCTGCCTCGGTCCATACACCGTGAAAAACCGCAAACACACCGTCTTCATCCCATACAATTGCGAATAATTCGAGCACATCTGCTCCCCCGCCATCTTCGTCATCGCATACGGACTGATCGTCTGCAAAATCGCATCCTCCTCACTGAACGGCACCTTCTTGTTCACCCCGTAAACCGATGAACTGCTCGCAAACACAAAGTGCTTCGTCCCCACCTTCCGCGCCGCCTCCAGCAAATAAAACGTCCCCTTGATGTTCACATCAATATACAGCTCCGGTTGCTCAATCGAAGGCCTCACCCCGGCCCTACCCGCTAAGTGAATCACCGCATCCGGCTTGAAAGACTCCATCGCAGCCGACACAAACGCCGCATCACTCAGTTCCCCCTCCAAAACCGTCACCCGATCCGCAAACCCCCGCACATTCGACCGCTTGATCTCCGGGTTGTAGTAGTCGTTGAAGCTGTCCAAAATCGCAATCTCACCCGCCTGCTCCTTAAGCAAACGTTCAACCGTATGGGAACCAATAAATCCGGCACCGCCGGTCACAAGAATCTTCATGGAAAATAGAGGAAGCATGAAGCCTCAACCCAATCCCCCCCTTTTGCAATCCCCATCTCCCTTCTCCCTTCTCCCTTCTCCCATCTCCCACTCTCCAAAAATCCTGTTAATCCTCAAATCCTGTAATCCTGTAATCCTGTCCGCCCCACCCCGCCCGCCCAAACCCCTCACATCACCACCCGCCGCGCCTTCGCCGTCACCCACTTCCCAATCTTCATCCGCCGCTCAATCACCAACCCCGCCGCCTC
>JARXAL010000170.1 GCA_029865835.1 Verrucomicrobiaceae bacterium | reverse complement strand
CGCCGACTTCAAACACCGCAGCGCCAGCGGCGAATGCTCCAGCATCTCCCGGCACCACTTCAGCGTCTCCGTCTCCAGCTCCGCCAGCGGCACCACCGTATTCACCAGCCCCATCTCCAGCGCCTGCTTCGCATCATACTGCCGGCACAGATACCAGATCTCCCGCGCCTTCTTCTGCCCCACAATCCGCGCCAAATAGCTCGACCCCAGCCCCCCATCAAAACTCCCCACCTTCGGCCCCGTCTGCCCGAACCGGGCATTGTCCGCCGCGATCGTCAAATCACACACCACATGCAGCACATGCCCGCCCCCGATCGCATACCCCGCCACCATCGCCACCACCGGCTTCGGTAAGCCCCGAATCTTCTTCTGCACATCCAGAATGTTCAGCCGCGGAATCCCATCCTCACCAATGTACCCCGCATCCCCCCGCACCTTCTGATCACCGCCCGAACAAAACGCCAGCGGCCCCTCCCCCGTCAAAATGATCACCCCCACCTCGCGATCCTCATGCACAATCTCAAACGCCTCCAGCATCTCCTTCACCGTCTGCGGCCGAAACGCATTGCGCACCTCCGGGCGATTGATCGTAATCTTCGCAATCCCGTCCTCGGTCTTCTCCAGCTTGATATCAGTGTAGGTCTTGATCGGTGTCCACATAACTCCTGATTCATACGTCCCGGAACCCGCGCCGCAACGAAATCACAGCGTCAGTTTCAAAGACACCCCCGCCACCTGCTCGTTCGTCCACGCCTCATCCCCCCGGAAAAACCGCACCATATAGAAAAAATCCACCGCCACCTGCTTCGTCACCTCAAACGTCAACCCCACCGGGATCAACCGATTCTCCGTCCAATCCCCCCGATCCAGCTCCACCAGCCACTCATTGCTAAAGTAAACCGCCGCCAACGGCCCCCAATCATTCAACTTCCGCGTCAACTGCACCCGATGCCGCAACCTCGGCCTCGGCTCCCCCTCCCACTCATCCCACCGCATCTCCGCCCGATTCCGCAGGTGCATTGTCCAATGCTCACCCAATCGCACAATCGGACTCACCTCCAACTCCGGCCTCACCTGATCATCAAACGACCCATCCGCCTCCCGCTCAATCCTCAACATCGAAAGCCCCGCCCCCAACTCCAGCCACGGCCGCGCCCGATACTTAAACCGCGGACTCACCAACTGCACAATCGGCCCCCGCCCCTCCGACATCGCCTGATGCGAAAACACATGAAACCGCGTCTCCCCCTCCTTCCAAACCGTCACATCCAGCCAAGCCCAAACATCCGTCCCCTCCTCCGCCCGAACCCCGCCACCCATCGCCAACCAAACCACCCCGATCACCACCGGGCTTCGTCTCCAGCTCCACAAACAAACCTTCACACCCCCACTAAAACCGATCTCACCCAAGACACATCTCCAATCTCACCACCAATCTTGTTCTCTGCCTCCAACGTCGAAGTATAGGTCCAACTCATCGAGCACAAACCAAAAAGCGCCAACCCCGTCTCCAGGTTTGGCGCTTTTCTCGTTACCTGAATTCCGAAGTTCGAGGCGCTTGGGAGGCGCAGAGGCTTGGTCGCTCAAGGCTTTCCGGTCCGCAGCGGCTGCATCTTGTTTGATGCTGCCCAAGGAGCGGGAAGCCTTGAGCGGCCAATGCTCAAGCCTATCAGGTGCCTCCAACTTCGGTGTTCGGGTTAAGGTGGAGGCGAGGGGAGTCGAACCCCCTGTCCGAACTGCAAGCAATGGCTGGGGCGGAAGGCGCTTTAGCAGTCTCCCCATAGACCCCATTCCGCTTCTGGTTCTGGCACGATTTTGGAAACTCCCTTGGGGACTGTCGTAACGACAAGATCAATGGGCAGAATCGCGCCCGTAGTGTCCTTGCGGAAGTTGCGAGCGTGAGCGTCAGTGATGAGGATGCCGTCACGCTGGCGATACCATGTCACCTCGGCAACTTCGGGGATGGCGATAGATGCCGTGTCAATCTTGGCGAATCCGTGAGCTTCCATGAAGGCGGTTACGTCTTCAATGGTCGCAGGGTCTGCGTCGTCCTGATCGATGTAAGGCTGAGCGACGGCCATCTGTGGGCTGGCGGCATTCCCGGTGCGCCCCTGGTAAGTGGTCGGCAGACTGAAAATGTCAGTGAGTGCGGCCCAGCGGCGGAGGTATTCGGAAGGGAGGGCACAGCGCAAAACGAGACGGCGGCGGTTTTGCAAAGTCCTTGAATCAAGTAGGCTGGATTCATCCATAACCCTGCCGTAAAACCCTGTCAGAGTATGCTTGAGAACGACGGTCGGAGGATCACTAACCCACACTTGATGCTCTCCACCCGTGAAATCTGGCCGCGCATCAGGGGTCGCGGGAGCTTCCGGTTCATGTGCTAGCGCGGCTAGTTAGCTTTGACGGGCGTCTGGGAGTTGGCCTTGCCGTTCTGGACCAAAATGGAATGAACTGCCCGCTCCCGCGAGACGCGCGGCTGATTCGAGTAGCGCTCGAACATTTTTTTTGGATCGGTGATGATCAGGGTCTTGCGTTTCATCCTAGGTTAAGCTGGTTCCTGCTGCTGAACTGTCAATAGGTTGTGTGTCTCTGTGTTTCATGGATGGCCGCTGATTTCGAACAGGGTATGGCTTCCTCTTCGATCTGATGTCACTGGGCGGACGATCACCCCACCTCCAAACTTTGGCGGGTGTGCGTGGTCCGGTCTAGTGACACCACCATTTTTGCACCGTAGTGGAAAGCAATCTTGTCCCCCCACTCACCAAAAGCCCATCCCCCCCAACAAAAAGCGCCAACCCCGTCTCCAGGTTTGGCGCTTTTCTCGATATGGTGGAGGCGAGGGGAGTCGAACCCCTGTCCGAGCAACCGTCTACCGCAGCTTCTACATGCTTAGCCGTTCATTTGATTTCGGTTGAGGGCTTCGATCGGCAGAATCCCCTTTACCTAGACCCCTGTTGAATCTCGTCTTCGACCCGGTGACCCGGTCAACTGACCAGCCTAGTGAGTGCATCCGGCCGGCTACTAGACATTGCCGTCAGGATGTCGCGGGGCTTAAGCCGCGAGTGCTAGCTCGTTAGAGTTTGCGTTTGTTTGTTTTGACTCGGTGATTTACGAGGCCAACGAATCATCCTCGGCATGCCACTACGACTTCAGGCTACCCGTCGAAACCGTGACGCCCCCATGTCGTTGAGACAAAGAATAGATACCCGCGAAACCGGTCACGTTCAATCTTTTCCTCGAAAACCTTCCCACCAACGCCGCCCAGCCTCGATATCCAATCGAATCTGCTGAAACAGCGCCTCCACCCCGTCAAACCGACGCTCGCCACGCAGCAGATGCGAAAGCCGCACCTCGATCTCCTGCCCGTAAAGATCCCCCGTCCAGTCGAGCACATGCGCCTCCAGCGACAACGCCCCCTCCGCCTCCACCGTCGGTCGCCTTCCCAAATTGCAAACCACCCCACGCTTCTCCCCTCCCAAAATCACCTCACCCACATACACCCCCTGCGGCGGATGCACCTGCGTCTCCAATCGCACGTTCGCCGTCGGGAAACCCATCTGTCCCGCCAACTGCCTGCCCCTCTCCACCACACCCAAATAACCAAAGCGCCGCCCCAACAACGTCGCCGCCAAATCCAAATCCCCCGCCGTCACTGCCTCCCTCACCCACGTGCTGCTGATCACCCGCCCGTCCACTTTCACCGGCGGCACCCCGTAAACCGAAAACCCATCCCTCGCCCCGGCATCCATCAAAAAATGCACATTGCCCACTCCCCCCGCCCCAAAGCGCCAGTCATACCCCACCGACACACAGCCCAACGGCCGACACGCCTCCATCAGACCCTCGACAAATCCCTCCGGCGATGTCGCCGCCATCGCCTGATCAAACGGTAACGCCACCAGGTGCTCCACCCCCATCTCAGCGGCCAACCGTCTCCGCTGCCCCGGAGTCGTCAGCAACGGCGGCACCCGCCCGGGACTCAGCACCGTCGCCGGATGCGGATCAAACGTCAAAACCACCGCCGTCCCCCGGTGCTGCCTCGCATGCTCCACCGCCGCCCGCACCACCTCCTGATGCCCCCGATGCAGACCGTCAAACACCCCAATCGCCACCGCCACAGGTCCAGGCAACCCCGAAAGTTCCGCCATGCGATGAGGCCAGCTCATAAAACAACGATCAATCAACCAGACGCCTCACGCTCCCCGCAACTTCGACACATCATACAGAGACATCATCGCCGACAGCGCCCCCGCCCGATCCCCAGACTTCAAGGTCTGAAACGTCACACACCGCCCAGGTTCCAGCGTGAAGTGCCCCGACCGCGTCCGCCGCAAATCCGTCAGGTGCGCCCCGCAACCCAGCTTCTCCCCAATATCAAACGCATAGGTCCGCACATAAAAGCCCTTGCTGCACACCACCCGAAAATCCACCTCCGGAACCGCAATCCGCTGCAACTGATAGTCAAACACCCGCACAAACCGCGGCTCCCGCTCCACCACCTGCCCCTTCCGCGCCAGCTTATAAAGCGGCACCCCCCCAATCTTCACCGCCGACACCATCGGCGGCGTCTGATAAAAATCTCCCTTGTAGGCATCAAACGCCTCCCGGATCTGTTCATCCGTAAACGCAGGCACCGGCCGTTCCTCCACCACCTCCCCTTCCCGATCCTGACTGTTCGTGGTCACTCCCAGCTTCAAACTCCCCACATACTCCTTCTCCTCCGCCATCAGCAGATCCTGAATCTTCGTCGCCGTTCCCACCACCAATATCAACATCCCCGTCGCCATCGGATCCAGCGTGCCGCAGTGACCGATCTTCTTGGTCCCCAGGCACCCCCGCGCCACCGCCACCACATCGTGTGACGTCATGTCAGGACCCTTGTCCACCAGCAATACCCCGTTAATCGTGTCGTCTGACTTCATTTTCCAATTCCTTCAAATAGCGTTCCGCTGCCTGCTCAATCGGTCCCGCCATCCGGGCCCCCGCCGCGAGAGGATGCCCCCCTCCTCCAAACCGTCCGCAAATGTCCGACACGTTCACATCCATCGTCTTCGAACGCGCACTCACCCGAATCTTGCCATCCGGCAACTCCTCAAAAATCACCGCCGCCACCACCGAGTCCACCATCCGCAAAGTATCAATCAACCCCTCCGTATCCCCCGCCCTCGCCCCCGCCTCGAGCGCCGTCTTCTGCGTGTACTGCCAGCTCGCTACCCGCCCCTCCAAACTCAACTTCATCTCGTTCAATACCGCTCTCAGCAAATGCAGCCGCCGAGCCGGAAAGGTCTCATACGTCAATCGGCACAACCTCCCCGAATCCAACCCCGCCGCCAGCATCTCCGCCGCGATCTCATGCGTTCGCGCCCCCGTCCCCGGATACTGAAACGATCCCGTGTCCGTCGAAATCGCCACATACAAATGCTGCCGAATCGCATCCGTCATCGGAAACCCGCCCGCCTTCAGCAGTTCATAAACCAACTGCCCCGTCGCCGGCACCCCCGAATTCACATGGTTCCAGGTCCCATAGCCCGGGTTCGTCCCATGGTGATCCATGTTGATCCACTCATTGACGCCCGCCAAAACCTCCAAACAACGCTTCCCCACCCGCTCCTGAGTCGCCGTATCCAACGCCACCACCAAATCCGCCTCAATCATTCCCACCGGCGCCACCACCTCGTCTGAGTGCGGCAAAAACGCCAGGTTCTCCGGCACCGGATCTTCCAGCAAAGGGATCACCGTCTTGCCCAGGGCACGCAAACTCAGCGTCAATCCCATCACCGATCCAATCGCATCCCCATCGGGACGCACATGCGCGATCACCACAATGCGCTCTGCGCTCCGCAACCTCTCCACCAACACCTCAAAGCCATGTTCCGGCGTCACCATCAGGCCGACTTCGTGCCCTCCTCATCCGTCCCGGCTTCCGCCTCAGCCTCTTCATCAGGCAACGGCTCCGGCAACGACTCGATCAAATTCAACACCCTCACACCGCGCTCAATCGAATGATCCACCCGAAACAGCAACTGCGGTGAGTTTCGCAAAATCACCCGCTTGTACAGCGCCCGCTGAATCTGTGGACGATACGCCTGCAACTTCTTCAGCACCACCTCGTCGCCCCCCTCCTTGCCCAGGACTCCCAAAAAGATAAAGCACTGCTTCAAGTCCGCCGTGATATCCACATCATGAATCGTCACCAACCGGCCCCCAAAATCATAGTCCTTCTCCAGAATCATCCCCAGCTCACGCCGAATCAGCTCCTTTACCCGTGTTAAGCGATGGTTCATTGGAGTCAGTCAATCGAGGTTACAAAACAAAACCAGCAGTGACAGAAGAGATGGTCCACTTTTCAGTCACCTCATCTCCCGCCACCCGCAGCGTCACAGATTCTGCGGAATTTTCTCCAGACCATAGCACTCGATCACGTCGCCTTCTTCGTAATCGCTGAAATTGCCCAGCTTGATCCCGCACTCCAGACCGTTCTTCACTTCCGGAACTTCGTCCTGGAAACGCTTCAAAGTCTCGATCCCACCATCGTAAACCGATTGGGTTCCGCGCAACACCCGCGCACGCTGCTTGCGGTCGATTTTGCCGTCCACAACCAAACACCCTGCCACCTTGCCACGGGTCACCTTGAACACCTGCTTCACCTTCGCATGGCCCAGCACATTCTCCCGCGTGATCGGATCCAGCAGACCCTTCATCGCGTCCTTCACTTGGTCGATCAATTCGTAAATGATCGAGAACAGCTTCACCTGCACCCCCTCGCGCTTCGCCACCGCCAACGCCTTGTTCTCAAGCTTCACGTTGAATCCAATCACCACCGCATCCGATGCACTCGACAACAGCACGTCCGACTCATTCACCGGCCCGGCTTCAGCATGCAGAATATCCACATTCACCTTGTCATTCGGAATGTCGTTCAGGCACTTCTTGATCGCCTCAACCGACCCCTGCATGTCCGCCTTGATCACCAGCTTGAGGGTCTTCTTATTCCCCTCTTCAATGTTCGCAAACAAACTCTCAAGAGTCGAACGACGCGGTGCCGAAAGCTTCTTCGTACGCAAGTCCAGTTGCCGCTCCTCACTGAGCTTTTTCACATCACGCTCACTGTCCATCACCACCACTTCATCACCCACGTTCGGCATGTTGCTGAAACCCACAACCTCTGCAGGCATCCCGGGCTTCACCACCTTGATCGACTCACCGCGATCATTCTGCAACGCTCTCACCTTGCCCCAATGCGGCCCACAAATAAACGATTGCCCCACTTTCAGCGATCCTTGACGCACAATCACCGATGCCACTGGCCCCTTGCCCGCCACCATCGAAGATTCGATCACCGTCGCACGCGCCGGTGCCTTCGGATCCGCCTTCAGCTCGAGCACTTCCGACTGAATCGACATCGTCTCCAAGAGATCCTCAATGCCAATCCCCTTCGTCGCCGAAACTTCCATGCACTCCGTCTCGCCACCCCAATCGACCGGCATGAGCCCGACCTCTTGCAACTGGCCTTTCACACGGAGCACATCCGCTCCTGGAACATCCACTTTGTTCAAAGCCACCATGATGGTAACCCCGGCTGCTTTCGCGTGGCTCAACGCCTCACGCGTTTGCGGCATGATGCCGTCATCCGCCGCGACCACGAGCACCACAATATCGGTGACATTCGCACCCCGCGCCCGCATCTCAGAAAACGCGGCGTGACCTGGGGTGTCAATGAACGTGATCGGGTGACCATTGTGCTCAACACTGTAAGCACCAATGTGCTGCGTGATGCCACCCGCCTCACCAGCGGCAACCCGCGCCTTGCGCAGCGCATCCAAAAGCGATGTTTTGCCATGGTCAACGTGTCCCATGAACGTGATGATCGGAGCGCGCAGCTCGAGCTTCTCCTCCTCCACCTCCTCCGGCGCCTGGGCCTCCGGTTCCACGATCACTTCCTCGACCTTGTGCACACCAGCACCCTTCTCGCGCTTCTCACGCTCCAACTTGAAGCCGTGCTTCTCGCAAATCTTCTCAGCCACATCGATCTCGATGTGTTTGTCCGCGCTCGCCACGAACACCTTAAACCCAATCAAATCCGAAATCACCTTGAAGGGCTTCAAGCCCATCCGCTCAGCCAATTCTTTGACAATGATCGGCGGCTTCAGGTGAATGATCTTCTCGCCCGCCTCATTGACCTCAAACTCAGGCACCTCTTCAACCACCACCGGGGCCGCGACTTCAACAACCGGGCTCGGAGCCGCCACTGGCTCAGGCTCCCGCAACAAAGAAATCGGTGGCAAAGCTGAGGTACTAGTCTCCCGGCGCACTTCCGTCGCAGGCCGCCTCTTCACCTTCGGCTTGTCCTGCTCGTCAAAAAGATTCAGCGCCTCTTTCTTCGCATCCTCCATCGTCTTCTTCGGCTCCTCCACTGGGGCCGGTGCCTCAGCAGGCTTTGGCGCGGGTGTCGGCTTGCCTCCAATGCGTGGCAACCCTGCCCCCGCCTTGTGTTGGGCGATGTCACCCCGCTTCTTCGGCGCAGGCTTGGTGTCTTCAATCAGCGAAAGCACCTCTTTGCCAGCCGTTTTTTGCCCAGCTTTGGGCTGACCTGCCAAGTCCTCCTGGGGCGCGGCATTCGCATCCGCCCCACTTGTGGAAGGTTTACTGGACTTGGAGGAGGAAGGTCGGTTAGGCATGATAAAGGGGAATCAACAAGTGAAGGATCAACTATGAGGATGGAGGTTTTGAGGTTTGGTAAAAAATGAATCTCTGGGCGCTTTAATAAAGACGCCGTGATTGAACTGAATCTTCTCAACCCACGTGGGCTTTTGCACGCTCGATGATCTGCGTCGCCAGTTCCATGTCGCCACCGATGATCTCCGCCACGTCTTCCGCAGACACGTCGTCAAACACCCGGACATCCACCAAACCAGCACCCGTCAGGGTTCTCGCGGTCGCTTCATCAATGCCAAGAATCGCAGCCAGCGCATGCACCGCACTGCCCATCTGCCCTTCAAAGACTTCCGCGGCGTGCTCATCTTTCTCGATGATCAAATCCATCGCCACCAGCCTCGACGTCAGACGCGCGTTCTGCCCGCGACGACCAATTGCCTTCGACAGATCCTCTTCGCTCACCGTCAACCGGGCCTCTTTCTTGGCCGGATCAACGCGGATCGTGATCACCTTGATCGGACGCAGCGCTTCGCGAATGAACTCAGCCGGATCCGTCTTGTAGCGAATGATATCGACTTTCTCGTTGTTCAACTCACGAACGATGTTCTTCACCCGCGCTCCGCGCAGCCCCACGCAGGCTCCCACCGGATCGACTTTGTCATCGGAACTGTTCACCGCCACCTTGGTGCGGTAGCCCGCTTCACGCGCAATGCTCGCAATCTCCACGGTCCGATCCGCAATCTCGCTGACCTCAAATTCAAACAACCGCCGCACAAAATTCGGGTGCGCACGGGACAGAATGATCTCAGGCCCTCGCGAACTGTCCTTCTCAACCGCCTTAACGTAAAACCGCATCCGGTCACCCGCATTGTAGTCCTCCGTCGCGACGCGCTCCTTCGAGGTCATCACCCCTTCAAACTTGCCCAAGTCCACGATCACATCGTTCTTGTCGAACCGGCGCACCACCCCGCTGACCACATCCCCGGTCCTGTCCTTGAACTCATCGTAAAGGTTCTCCTTCTCGGCCATCCGCAACCGCTGCAACATCGTCTGCTTCGCCGTCTGCGCCGCAATCCGCCCCATGTTCTTCGGAGTCACCTCAAGCTCAATTTCGTCCCCAAGCACCGCATCCTTCTTCAATCGCTTGGCCGTGCCAATCGCGATCTCCTCAAAGGGATTGGTCACCTTCTCAACCGCGACCAACTTGGCCCACGCTTTGATAGTACCCTTCTCCGGATCAATATCGATCCGCAACTCACGGGCCGGACCAATACTTCTCTTCGATGCGGCAAGGAGTGCCTGCGAGAGAGCCTCAACCATCTTAACACGGTCAATACCCTTCTCTTTTTCGTAATAATCGAAAAGTGCTTTAAGTTCGCTAATCATAAATCGAGACCACCCCGAGACAAAGAAAGAGCGGGCGTAAGCCCACTCTCTCAAAAGCGACGGTATGTGGCTCTTGCCCGGGAAAGGAAAGCATTAAAGTAGCGCCACGATCATCTTGGGCAAGCACAAAAAGCTAGGCCCCCCAAGCTTCCCTCCATATGGCCTCTCCTAAATGTGCCACCGAGGCCAAAAAATGGACGCCCACACTACAACTAGGTCTCCCCCACCCCAACGCCCGAACCGTCCACCTGCGCCATAAAAACCAGATTATGTGGGTATTTCCAGGTATCGTCATTTAATAGCTAGTGTAATTTTTATATTGATTAACAAATTTAATATCTTATAATTCTATTAATTCCTCTCAGCCATGAAACAACTCCGCTCCTTCCTTCTCGCCGGCTCTTGTCTCTCAGCCATGGCTTCCTGCTCCCTCACTACCTGCCCCCTAAGGCAAATCGCCCAAAAATTCGAATCCTTCAAATCCAGCCGGAACTACGAGGTCCGTCCCGCCATCGCCGCTACCGGAGCATTCCAACCTGAATTGATCCGAAGCTATTTCAGCATGGTCGAACCCACCCGCCCCCCCAGAATCGCCACCGCTCCCAAACCCACCGTCGCCAGCATCCCCCCCCTCCTTCGCGATCCCGCCTCTCTCCGAACCGTCCGCACCACCGCTTACACCCACAGCGAATCCGACCATCTTGTCTACGGCAAGTTAAGCGCTGTCGGCACCCCTCTCCGCTTCGGCAACGTCCGCAGCGCCGCCGCCGATTGGTCACGCTACCCCAAAGGCACCCTCTTCCGCATCGCCGAACAACCCGGGATCCTCTATCAAGTCGATGACTACGGCAGCGCTCTCGTTGGCACCGATACCATCGATCTCTACAAACCTTCTCGCTCCGCCATGAATCAATGGGGCGTTCGCCATGTCAGCATCGAAGTACTCAAATGGGGCTCCTACCATGACAGCATGACCATCATCAAGGACCGCACCCGTTACCCGCACGTCCGCAAAATGTTTGATAACCTTCAATCACGCCTCTATCACACCACCATCCCGGTCTCCAAAAAATCTCAATCAAAGACCATCACTGCGATGCTGTAACCCGCCGCTCTGAGCAGCGCTCGTTCAGGGCCTCACAAAAGGATCCCATCCCCCCGCCGGTCCCCCCGTCGAAGCCTCAGCTTCCACCAGTTCCCCAATAGCAGTCAAAGGCACCCGGGGAAACCGCTCACCCCATTCGGTCTGCAATCGTTTCAGACCACGCTTGGGCACAGCCATCAACAATTCATAGTCCTCTCCATCCCCCCAAGCCTGCTCCACCGAGCAGCCCCGATGCCTGGGCAGTCGATCCAAATCGACCCGAAAACCCAATCCCGCCCCACCAGCCAATCGCGGCAGGTCCTTCGCCAATCCATCACTGATGTCCATCATCGCGTGAATCGGAAAATGCTCCACCAGCCATTGCCCCTGCTCCAATCTCGGCTCAAACGTCAAATGCCTCCCTCCAATCGATCCTCCAAGCTTTCCCGTCACCAGCAGCACATCCCCCAATCGCCCGCCCCCACGCGCCGCCCACCGTTTCGCCGACACCACCCCGGTCAAGGCTACCGATAGGATCCTCTCCTTCCCCCTCGTCGTCTCCCCTCCCACCACACTCACCCCATGCTGACGGGCCAATTGATACAGCCCAGCATAAACCGCCTCCACCCACGCAATCTCTGTCTCCGAAGGCAAAATCAAAGTCACCATGGCTTGCCCGGGTCGTCCCCCCATCGCCGCCACATCGCTCAAAACCCTCGCCAGCGCCTTTCGTCCCACCAATCGCGGTGCGCACCCGGATTCAAAATGAACCCCTTCGACGATCGCATCCGTTTTCAGCAAACCCAATTCCCCACGCCTCACCCCCTTCACCACCGCACAATCATCCCCCGCACCAGCCACCACCTCCGCACCCAAGGGTGCATCCGCAATCAACCGCTTCACCAGCGCATCCTCTCCCACATCCCTCAACGTCGCCGATTTCTTCATGACTCAGTCCCAATCACAACCAGCGCCACCAGCGAGATCGCATTGAACAGCGCATGCATCAGCATCGGCACCAGCAGCGACCCGGTCCGCTCATAAGCCCCCACAAATCCCAGCGCTAAAACAAACAACGGCACCGCGCTCCCCAAATGAAAATGCGCCAGCGCAAATAGGGCCGATGAAACGATCGCCGCAAAAATCGGATCTGTGAACCGCTTCACCACCCCGTAAACAAACCCTCGAAACACCGTCTCCTCAACCAACGGCGCCACAACCACCGCCGCCACTCCCATGATCACCCGAGTCCCCAAATGACTGTTCTCCAAAAACATCTTCACACTGTCCTGCGGCGCCAAGTCCGGCCAAAATCCCTTCAACCACTCGAGCGTTAACCAATTGCAGCCCGACACCACCAACAGCAGCGGCGCCAACCACGCCAACGCCCATCCAAACACCGCCTTCACTCTCAATTCTCGAATCCCAAACAACACCACCGGATCCAGCCCGCGAATCTGCCTCAAATAAAACAGCAACGCCACGCACACCATCAACAAAAACACCACGTTCGCCAGCATCTCCACCGCCCCTGGCCCCTTCGTCGCTGCTTCCCCCGCTGTCTTCAATGCCGCTTCCGTCGCACTCCCCGCCTTCTCTCCGACCGCCGTCGCTCGCAACCCCATCCACATCATCCACCCCAACACCATCACCACCACCCCATCAGCTTCCCGATAGTCTCCCGAGGGCACCTTCCCCCGGTGACTCCAATCCGTCATCGGCCACATCGACCGCCGCGCCTGATAAACCCCCGCCCCCAGCACCAAAGCCACGATCACCCACGCCGCCACATCAGCTAGGACACTGGTGCTCGTCACATCAACCATGAATCAAAGGCAATAAGGGCGTCACCAGAAAAAACCTACCGCAACGCTCAGTGCGTCGGCACCGCCAAAGGTGCCATGTAATAAGGCAACCCTGGCCGCAACGATGGCAGGATCGCCGGCGCCACATTCACCTGCACCGGCTCCCCGGCCCGACTCACCCCCGCCGAGGCCGTCGCAAAAAGATCCATGAATCCCATCTCGTGCCGATACTTCACCACCGAGGCCTTATCCGCTTTGCCCAACTCCTTCGCCAGCGCCACCGCATCCTCCAGGTAACCCAGTTGATCCACCAACTTCGCCTCCAGCGCCTCTTTCCCCGTCACCACACGACCATCCGCCACCCCATTCTTCAGCACATCCTTCGGCACCCCTCGCGCCTCGGACACGATCCCCAAAAACCGGTCATACATCTGTGCCACCAGGTTTTGAACATACGCACGCTCCTCTTCCCTCATCGGCCTCGATCCACTCAGCGAATCCTTGAAGGCGCCACTCACAAACGTGTTCGCCTGCAAGCCCACTTTCTCAAACAGGCCACTGTAATTGATCGTGTCGATGATCACCCCAATGCTCGCCGTCAACGTCGTCTCATTCGCCACCACTTTCGTCGCCCCGCACGCAATGTAATAACCCCCTGATGCCGCGATGGAATCCATGTAAACCACCACCGGCTTCTTCTTCGCCAAAGTCTTAACCGCCTGGTAAAGCGTGTCGGATGCCGTCACCTCTCCCCCGGGCGAATTAATCTTCAACAGCACCGCCTTCACCCGATCATCCGCCTCCGCCTGTTCAATCTGTGACTTGATCGACTCCACCGATGACAGCGCCGCCCCCAGCAAGCCCTCTGCACCCACCGAAGAAATCACCCCATCCAGATCAATCTGCACCACCTTCTGATCCGTTGCCCCACTCTCCTGAACCACCTCGGTATACTTCGTTTTCTTCTTCGAAGCACTCCCCATGGCCGCCATGCCTTGGCCTCCGCCAGTGCCCGACGAAAACTGCAACAGATTCATCGCCAAGCTCACCACCAGCGCAAACAGCACCAGCGCCAAAAGACATCCAAGAGATCCTTGTTTCATTTCCGCCGATCCTACCCGCTTTCCTTTCGAATGCAATCTCTCCCATTCCTGCCACCAACGTCCCCTTGACGAAACCACCTCCAGCAACGAAAAACAACCGCGCGGCCCTACTCTACCGCTTAAACTCAAACTCCACAATTCACCCCCCACAACCTACCATGGCACTCTCCGTCGGCACCACCGCCCCTGACTTCACCCTCACCACCCTCGGAGCCGCTGGCCCCGAACTCTTCAAACTCTCCGAAAACCTCGGCAGCACCAATCTCCTCATCCTTTTCGTCCCGATGGCCTTCACCGGCGTCTGCACCACCGAGTTCTGCGAAATCTCCAAGGGCATCAACGAATACGAAAAACTCAACGCCACCGTCATCGGTATCAGCGGTGACAATCCCTTCGCTCAAAAAGCCTGGGCCGAAAAAGAAGGCATCACCCTCAAACTCCTCAGCGATTACGATCACCACGTCGCCACCGCATACGACGTCGCCTACTCCGCCTTCCTCCCGGACAAGAACCTCATCATGGGAGGGGTGCCAAAGCGCTCCGCCTTCATCGTCGACAAAGCCGGTGTCATCCAATACGCCGAGTCCCACGACTCCCCCGGACAACTCCCCGACTTCGACGCCATCAAGTCCCGCCTCGCCGAACTCGCCTAAACCGAGTCTCTCGCATAAGATTCAAACCCATGAAAGCGGCTTCCATTCGGGAGCCGCTTTTCTAATGGCCAATCGCCGCGTTGGCCCTCATTCTGCCCCTGATGACGGACCCCCGCGCCCCTCAACTTCAGCGTTCGATCGAAAAGGCGGCTGTCCGTGCCACGCTCAAGTCTGGCCATCCCATCACTCGAGACGAACTCCTTGAATTGCGAGTGCAGATACTTCCCGCGTCAAAGCGCCTGCTCTTTGGATTTCTCACTCTTGTCTTCGGCTGCCTTGCCTGGGTCTTGAGCGACCTCGACTACTTCTGGTTTTCCCTGCTCAGTTCCACCGCCTCACTCCTCTCCCTTTTCTTCGCCGTAATCGGCGTCCGCCGCACCATCTCTCTCACCCTCGACAGTCTCGACCGCGCTGGCACCGATGCCGTCATTGAAGTTGCGCTCGAAGCTGCTGCCCATGTCATCTCCGCTGCCGCTGACTGATCAGGCACCCCTCACTCGCTTCACCAACTCCCGCGCCAACCGCGCCTGTTCCGAAACATCCTCCCATCGCTCCTCTTCAATCGCGGCCTTCGTCGCCAACCACGACCCACCCAAAGCGAGCACCGACTCCTCTCTCAAATACGCCTCGGCATTGGTCGCGCCCAAACCACCCAACGGAATAAACCTCACCCCCAAATGCGCAAACGGCGCCCCAATCGCCCGCAAATACGCTAACCCACCACTCAGTTCCGCAGGAAAAAACTTCATCACCCTGCACCCCTGCTCCAACGCCAGTTCAATATCCGTCGGCGTGCACACTCCCGGAGCAAACGAAAGCCCAGCCTCTCGTGCCGCCGTCACCACCCGAGGATTCATCCCCGGTGCCACCCCAAACGCAGCTCCCGCCGCCTTCGCCTCTCGCACCTGCTCAACCGTCAGGATCGTCCCTGCCCCCACCAGCATCTCCGGCACCTCTTTCCGAATCCGCCGCAAAGCCTCCATCGCCACCGGCGTCCGCAGCGTCAACTCCACACAATCCACCCCGCCCGCCAGCAACGCCCTCGCAACCGGCACCGCCGCTTCCACCGATTCCAAAATCAACACCGCCAAAACTCCGCTCGCTTCCAATCGACTCACTAAAGACTCCTCAAACATGCCCGCCACCATGAATCGAATTCCACTTCACACAAGCCCAACCCCCCTCTCATTCTCCTCACTTTATCTCGACAGCCTCATCCCTCTCCCCATACACTCCCAACCATCATGCCCACCCGCCTTGCCCTCTTCGCCGCCCTCGTAGCAGCCACCGCCCTCTCCCTCCTTGCAAAAGAAAAATCCGCTCCCTCTCTGGGCATCCACTGGATCGACTCCGAAGGCGGCGGTTCCACTCTCCTTGTCACCCCCGCAGGCGAATCCATCCTCATCGACTCCGGCAACCCCGGCAGTCGCGACGCCGCCCGCATCCACCACACCGCCACCCAGGCCGGTCTCTCTCGCATCGATCACGTCATCATCACCCACTTCCATATCGACCACTTCGGCGGCCTTGCTGAACTCGCCGAACTCATGCCCGTCGGCACCCTCTACGACAAAGGCCTGCCCGACCAAGTCCCCGATCAAGGCGGTAACCAGGCCCGCTGGGCCCTCACCTCACGCCCCTATCGCAATGCCAAAGTCGAAAACCGAATCGTCCTCGCTCCAGGCGATTCCATCCCCCTCAAACAACTCCCAGGCAGCGCGCCCCTCTCCTTGAAAGTCCTCGCCGCCAATCAAAAAATGATCCCCGCCTCTGCCAGCACACCCACAAACCCTGACGACCCAGCACTCGCCTCCGACCAACCCGAAGACAAATCCGACAACGCCAACAGCCTCGTCCTCCTACTCAGCCTCGGCGACTTCCGCTTCTTCGATGGTGGCGACCTCACCCGGAACGTCGAAAAACGCCTCGTCACCCCGCACAACCTCCCGGGCAAAGTCGACCTCTACCAAGTCAATCACCACGGCCTCCAAACCAGCAATCACCCCCTCCTCATCCGCTCCCTTGCCCCCACCGTCGCCGTCATGAACAACGGCCCCAGCAAAGGCACCAGCGCCATCGCCCTCGCCTCACTCCACGCCACCCCCACCCTGCAAGCCATCTACCAAATCCACGAAAACATCCGCCCCGACGAAACCCAAAACAACACCCCCGATAAAACCCGCATCGCCAATCACGGCGACCTCAAAGACGCCTGCGCCGCCCACCCCATCCACTGCCAAGTCACCGCCGACGGCTCCTCTTTCACCGTCTCCGTCCCCTCCCAATCCCACCAGCAAACCTTCACCACGAAGGCCAAATAACGAGATGCCTATCTAAACATCAAATCCCTCATTGACGACCCACCCTCTTACCTTAATAATGCCGCCTCAAACCAAGCAACTTATGGGACTCTTAGACTCACTCGCCAAACAAGCCATGGGCAGCCTACTCGGAGGTTCAAACGCCTCCGGCGGCCTCGACCTCAGCACCCTCATGAACGTTTTCTCCAACCAAGGCCAAGCCTCTGACGCCGTCTCCAGCCTGCTCGGTCAGGTCGGCGGCATGTCGGGCCTCATGGAAAAATTCAACCAAGCCGGCCTCGGTGACGTCGCCAAATCCTGGGTCGGCACCGGCGAAAACCAACCCATCGAACCCGGCCAGATCGAGTCCGCCATCGGTCCCGACGCCCTCCAGGGCTTCGCCTCCAAACTCGGGGTCGACGCCTCCAAAATCATGCCCCTGCTCGCCCAGTTCCTGCCCGTCATCATCGACAAACTCACCCCCAACGGCAGCATCGATACCGAGCAACCTTCCGGCGACTCCCTCCAAAACGTCTTCGCCTCCGTCATCAAAAGCACCCTCGGCGGCGGCAATCCCGCTTAGCGCACGATAAATGACCTTCACAGCGTGAACAACCTCACCCGTTGTTCACGTTTTTTTGTGTCCCGCAGTCCTACCGCTCCGCACTCCGCTCAGCGAACTTCTTCCTCTAACGAGTCGCTAAAATAAAGCCTGCCCACCCAAGGAGTGATGGCTTCTAGCCATCACGTCCCCCCCTACCGCTTCGCACTCCGCTCAGCGAACTTCTTCACCTCGCTCGTCATCCAACTCCGCTC
>JARXAL010000155.1 GCA_029865835.1 Verrucomicrobiaceae bacterium | reverse complement strand
CGCTTCCGAACGCGGCTCATCATCGCCATCTTCCCCATTCTAGCTGCCGTCACCGCCGCTTCCCTCTGGATCGCAGAAAGCCGCTTCAGCGCCGTCTACCAGCAAGTCTTCGAAGCCCAATTCCAATCCTACATCGACTCGTTCGAAAAATCCCGAGCCGAACGCTTCGAAGCCATCGGCACCAAGCTCGACGAAACTTCCCGCCACCCCTCCGTTATCGCCCACCTCAAAGACGGCAAAGCCCAGCCTGCCCGCCCCCTTCTCGAACCCCTCCTCCTGGAACTCGGTCGCCAACGACTCTCCTCCGAATCCGCCAACCAAGCTCAAAACCGCAAAAACACACCCCCATTTGCCCAACTCATCCGCAACCGCTCCCTCCCTAAATCCAAAACCTTACCCAACCGCCCACAAATAGACACAAACACCGCCCCCCGACCAACAAAAGACGACTCCCCTCCACCGACCAACCCTAATCCCCCCCTCTTCTTCGCCCTCCTCGACGCCTCCGGCCGCCCCCTGCCCGAAACCGCCTACCCAAACCGCTCCGTCACACCCGACCGCACCCGCCAAACCAAATCCTTCCTGAACCTCGGCTCCAGATCCCTCTCTGACCTCCTCCCACATCAAGAAGTTGGCTACAAACTCGTCGAAGTCCCCGGCGAATCCCGTCAGCAAGTCCGCGAAATCTTCGTCACTCCCGTCCGAGCCTCCGACGACGCCTTCCTCGGCGCTCTCGTTTTCGGACTCCCCCTCCCCACCCTCGACGAACGCACTCTCTTCCAAAAAACTGGCCGCCTCGAACACGGCCAAATCCTCAGCGGCATCTGGATCGACAATCAAATCATCTCCTCCACCATTCCCGACGAAAAAAAACCCGACCTCTCCCGCCTCATAAGTGAGACGCTTGAGCAAGGCAATCAACCCAGCGGCGACCTCACCGTCACCGTCGACAACCGCCGTTACCACGTCATCTACCGCGTCCTCAATCCCGACTCCCCATTCGAACGCGCCGTTCAAATCAATCTCTACTCTCTTGCCTCCGTGGATGCAGAAATTGCGGATCTTCGACTCACCGCAATCGAGATCGGTGGCTTGGCCATGCTCATCTCTCTCGGCCTGATCATCATCGTCTCCCGCACCCTTTCAGGCCCTGTCAGTGCCCTCACCACCGCCACCCATCAAATCGCCTCAGGAAACTACGCCTTCCGCGTCCCGGTCCAATCCCGCGACGAATTAGGCCTCTTGTCCAGTGACTTCAACGAAATGGCAACCGACCTCGCCCTTAAAGAGCGCTATCGCTCCGTCCTCAGCGCCGTCGCTGACCCTGCCGTCGCTCAACGGTTGATCCACGACAGCCACGATCTCGGCGGCGTCCAAAAGCAAGTCTCTGTGCTCTTCTGTGACATTCGTGGTTTCACCTCTCTCAGCGAACAATTGCCCCCTCATGATGTCATCGAGCTTCTCAACCAACACATGACGGCCCTCACTGAAGTCGCTTATCAATACAATGGCACAGTCGACAAATTTGTTGGTGACATGATCATGGTCCTTTTTGGTGCACCCGAATCGTCAGCAGATGATGCCCAACGCGCCGTCCGCTGTGCCCTCGCCATGCGACAAACCCGCAATCAACTGAACAGCCAATCCCAGTTCCCACTCGAAATAGGCATCGGCATCGCAACAGGTTCCGTCGTGGCAGGCTGCATGGGTTCCGAAAAACGCCTCAATTACACCGTGCTGGGTCACCGGGTCAACTTGGCCGCCCGCCTATGTGGCATCGCTGCCGCCGGACAAATCCTTATCGACGATGCCACTCAGTCACACCTCCCCGAAGACGCTGTGATCACTCCCCTACCAGCCGCCCGACTCAAAGGCATCGCCGACGAAGTTCTCACCTACTCCGTCACCGAAATGCCAAACACCTAGACCGGTTCTCGAAAAGATTGTCATTTTGATCCGGCGAGCGCAGCGGCTTCAGTGGCAAGGAAGTCGCGCAGCCCTCTATTAAATCAATAGCGGGCAAGCGGCTAACGCAGCCAATGAGGCCGCTCCGCCGCTG
Organism: Verrucomicrobiaceae bacterium; assembly: GCA_029865835.1. GTDB lineage: Bacteria > Verrucomicrobiota > Verrucomicrobiia > Verrucomicrobiales > Verrucomicrobiaceae > JAGRPD01. The sequence continues at coordinate 3,937 of JARXAL010000155.1, read as the reverse complement.
GGCAATGTGACAAGCATTTCGAGAGTCGGTCTAAGGCTTCAACAACTTCTGCAGATTGTCATCCGGCACCACACCCTTGCTGATCGCACTCTGATACTCGGTGCGCGCCTTATCGATTTGCGGTGGGTCCCAACCAATGTACAGCACCGCCAAATTGAAATGCGCCTCGCCAAAATCAGGATTGATCGCCAGCGCTGTCCGAAACTCTTTCTCCGCCCTCGGCGCCTGCTTCAACCGGCTTGCAATGATCCCCAAATAGTGATGCGCCAGCGCCTGCTTACTGTCCCTTGCCAGTGACTCTTCAAACGCCTTCATCGCGTCATTGAGTCGATTCGCACGGAAATACGTCAGCCCCAATGCATGGCATGCCACGGCATTGTCAGGGTCGTATTCGAGGCACTTTTTCAAAGCCGCTTCCGCCTCCTCAAACTGCCCTCCTCTTTGATACGCATCGCCCAACCCCAGCAAGGCATCCACGTCCTTCGGACTCGCCCGAACAGCCTCTTTGTAAGCCTCCACCGCCTTGGTGTAATCCTTCACCTTCACAGCTTGCTCCCCCTCAGCCAATAGCTTCGCCAACACGCCATCGCCAGTAACAGTCGCTGTCTTTTCCTCAACCCCGGGAGCCGATCCAGCATCGCCACTGGCCATCAACTTCGCTTTCACCGCGCCCGATCCGGACTTCAACAATTCCTGCGCTTGCGGATCCGTAAACAAAGCCTCCTCCTCCGTCAGCGTCATCCGACCCGCATCCAACTCCTGCACTCGCGCCAGCAACTCAGCAGACGCCCCCTCCATCTTCTTCATCTCCTCAATCACCAGCGCCTTCGCCTGCTGCTGCCTAGCCTGATTCCGCAACTGCCGCAAAATCACCTCACGCAACATCGCACTCTCTTCCGACCCCGCACCCGCGTCCGTCTTCGCCATTCCCTGCTGCAATTCCTTCAACTGCGTCGTCAATTCCGACACCTGTGTTTGGTAAGTCGTATTCTCCTTCTGCAAACTGACCAACTGGCTCTGGATAACACCCAATTCCTTCTTCAAACTCGCTATCTCAGCATCCTTTTGCGTCACCCCCTCTTGCAACGCGGTCACCTGCAACTTCGCCGCTTCCAATTCCCCTTTAAGCCGCTCATTCTCCGCTGTCAGCTTTTTGAGAGCTTCCTCGTCAGGGCGGCTCTTCTTCATCTCCGCCACCTCAGCCATCAGTTTCTTCTCCGACGCCTGAGCCAAATCCCGGTCTTTCATGGCGGCCTCTTTCTCCAGTTTCAATTGATCCCGCTCCTTCATCACCGCATTCAGTTCAGCCGACGCCGCCGAAACCTTCTGCGCTGCCTCCGCTGCCGTCGCCTCGGCTGTCGCAAGTCGCTGATTGTTCGTCTTCTCCAAGGCCAATAGCGCCACCTTCTCTTTCAACAACGTGTCCAGTTGACCCTGCGTCGCACTCCCGGCGTCCACCTCCCGCTGCATCTGCTTCACACGTCCTTCCATCTCCGCAGTGCTCGCCGCCAAAGCTTCCTTTTCCGTCCTCGCCACCTGAATCTCCTTCGACGCCCACCGATACCAGTCGTCCCACTTCCTCAACGCCCCCTCCATCTCCAAATTCTTGCGCTGCAACCCCTCCATCTTCAACTTCACCTGCTTCTCATACTGCTGCAAAAACTCTCCCAAACTCGGCACCTCGCCCGCCCCCTCCCCGATCACCCCTGCCCCACCAGCACCCCAGGTCCCCACCTCCGGCGGACCCTTCGTTTCCACACTCGGCGTCACAGCCAAACCACCCGATGGCTCACCATTCAACGCTGGCGCAGGGCTTGGCCCTGGCATCGCCCCCTCGGATACAGGAGCCACCGTACTCGGTGCCCGCTGCAGCATCCCCTGCACCCGGGCCATCGAATCCGCCACCTTCCGCCGCCGCATCCCAATCATGTTCGTCTCCCAACCCGGATCCGTCTTCGCTAACGAATCAAACACTCCGGATGCTTCTCGATACTTCCTCAGCGCCTCCTCCAGATTCCCCTCCTTCTCCGTTCTCTCCCCATCATTGTACATCATGTAGGCATCCAAATACCGCTCCGCTTTCTCATCGACCTCCGCAACCTGCGCCTGCAAACCATTCGGCACCAACGTCCCCAGCATCAAAAACCAAAAAACCAAACACCCCAGCTGCCGCCAAGGCGATAAGCAGAGTCTGGGAAAAAGAGGCCGGACAGAAAGATTCTTCATTTCAAAGGGGGCCGTCAAAATACCGCTTCCCATCCCGCTTGTAAATCCTCTTGGCCTACTTTCATGTCAAGCTCCCCACTTCAGCTCCCCATTGCGCCCCGCCAGTCCTCCGCTAATCTCCCCTTCCTTCACCTTCCCCAACAGCTCATGCCCGATTCCAAACTCCTCGGCCAACTCCTCCTCACCGGCGTCCCCGGCCCCGAACTCGACCCCGAAACCGCCGCCCGCTTCAAAAAACTCCAACCCGGCGGCTTCATCATCTTCGGTCGCAACATCGTCTCCCCCGAGCAACTCCGCAAACTCATCGACGACCTCCGCGACCTGTCCGACATCGAACCCTTCGTCACCATCGACCAGGAAGGCGGCCGCGTCTCCCGCCTCCGACTCATCGGCCAGGAACCTCCCAACGCCCAGGCTCTTCGCGACAAAGGCGACCCCAACCTCATCAAACAACACGGCAAACTCACCGGCCAAATTCTCCGCATCTTCGGCTTCAACCTCGACCTCTGCCCTGTCCTCGACATCTCCTACGACGACACCGCCGACAACTCCCTCAAAGGCCGCTGCTGGGGCAAAGACACCCAGCAAGTTATCGACAACGCCGGCATGTTCAACCGTTCCATGCGCGCCCAAGGCATCCTCTCTTGCGCCAAACACTTCCCCGGCTACGGCCCAGCCGAGTGCGATCCCCATGAATTCCTCCCCGTCATCTCCAAAACCCGTTCCGAAATGGAAATGAGCGAACTCATGCCCTACACCGCCCTCCTCCCGGAGATCGATAGCGTCATGACCTGCCACTCCAACTACACCGCCTACGACCCCGACCGCCCCCGCTGGCCCGCCAGCCTCTCTCACAACATCTGCACGAAACTCCTCCGCGACCAACTCGGCTTCGAAGGCCTCGCCATGACCGACGACCTCGACATGGGCGCCATCCTCAACGAAGTCACCTTCGAACAGGCCATCCAGGAAGCCGTCCGCGCCGGCAACGACCTCGTCATGATCTGCCACCGCCTCGAAATGGTCGAACTCGCCCGCCAACACCTCGAAGGCGTCGAAGGCCCCACCCTCCACGATGCCCTCACCCGCATCCAAAAAACCAAAAAACGCCTCGTCAAACCCGACAAATTCGACCTCGCCCGCTTCGACGCCATCAACAAAGACATCTGGGACCTCCGCGTCGCCACCCTCGGCGAAGAAGCCGCCCAAAACCTCAGCGTCGAAGACGGCAAACGCTCACCCGTCGAGCTCTACTGAGCAAACCAAACCACTTCACAAATTGAAGTGGCGCACCCGTCAGGATTCGAACCTGAAACCTTCTGATCCGTAGTCAGATGCTCTAATCCGTTGAGCTACGGGTGCGTTTCACCTTTGAGCGCTAACGCCCGAAGGGATAGCTATCCTACCCTGATACACCCATTTGTCAAATCAGGCTCACCATCTTTTTTGCTGACCCCCTCTCCGTCCTTTCCCCATCCTCTCCGCACTGGCATTCCGCCTCGCTCCAGCCTATTCTGGGTCATCGGCTATCCCGGTTCCGCATGTCTCCCCTTCGCCTGCTCCTTTGCGCCTTTCCGTTTTGTCTCGGGTGGGTGGCTTGGTGGGCCGCTCACGAAGCCACCGCCGCCCGCACCCGCCGCGGCGGTGACTTGATCGCCATGCTCCCCGGCCCTCTCCCCGAACTCAACCCCTTCCTCCCCGCCTCACCCAC
>JARXAL010000215.1 GCA_029865835.1 Verrucomicrobiaceae bacterium | reverse complement strand
ATTCCTCCACAAGCAGAAGAAGTAGCGATGAAGTCACCAGCCGAAACGGGGGCGAACAAAACGGATGCAGGCAACGGCTCGAAGGCTATCTGTCGTGTCAGCAACGTCTTGCGCTCGCCGTCGCCTGATCCGAGACGTTCGCAGAAAAAATCTGGTTTTATCGGCAGATGGCACACGCCACACGAGCGCAACGATTCTCGCCAAGACTGCGCTGGCCACGCAAATCTGAATTACGACGTCCTGCGTTCCGGAAGCATTTATAGCCAGTGACCGATTGCGCAGCCGCCAAAGCACGATGAGCCTAGGAGTCACTGCACGTTTACCGCGAGATTTCGATTCGTCGGGGACCAATGGCATATTTTCCCGCGAAAAGGGGTCAGGCTTTGCCTATTGAAATTTATCCAAGATTATGAGCAATCTTGTGTGTGCCAAGAAAACCCAGAGTCGAATATGAAGGCGCGGTTTGCCATGTAATGGACCGGGGAGATCGACTTGAGGCCATTTACTTGAGCGATGAAGATCACGAGCTTTTTTGAAAACTCTGGGTCAGGCATGCAAACCCATTCCCCGACTACGACCACGAACCGGTGTTTGCGGAAAACTCAGCACTCCGGCAGTGCCGAGGTGCGCCCAGGCGGCTCAGATTTCCAGCCCGCCCGCCCGCCGAACCTGCCATTTCGTGAAGCGGGGCGCGCCCTGCATCACGAAATGGCGGGAGCTTGACTCTCAAACCCCGATCTGGCACCATTTGAGGATTGGAAATCGGCGCTTCCAGCTTCAAACTCCGGGCCAACATCCCGGAGGGCCGAAAGCGATTTCCAATCAGCTCAGCATCCCTGATGCCAATCACCATGACGAAGCACTCCATTATCCTCATCACCGCGCTGATGCTCGCGCCGCTGGCCGCACTGCAAGCCGCCGATGCGACGAAGCCCGCCGTCAAAGTCACACAGGAGCTTCTCAACAGCATCCACGTCACGCCGAAGCTCATCTTCGATCCGATGCCCGCCTATGGGCAAAAGTATCTGCCCTTCGCGATGGCAGCGAGCCTAGAGGTCACTTCGAAGGGGCGGCTCTGGACCTGCTGGGCAGGCGGTGGGGACGGACCGAATGGCTATTTGGTGGGGAGCTACAGCGACGATCAGGGCAAGTCGTGGCGTGATCCCGTGTTCGTGATTGATCCGCAGGCGCAGGGTTTGAAAATGAACACGAGGATCGGCGCCTTCTGGTGCGATCCAAAGGGGCGGCTCTGGCTGTTTTTTCATCAGTCGGTCGGCAATTTCGATGGCAGTTTCAGCAACTGGTTCGTGCGCTGCGATGATCCTGATTCGGCGAAACCCGTGTGGTCGGATCCGGTTTACATCGGCTTCGGCGAGTCGATCAACAAACCCATCGTCCGCAAGAACGGCGAATGGATTCTGCCCGTGTCGTTGCATGACCGCTGGAACATCGACAAACCCTTTGCCGATTATTACCACGAACTCGACGCTGTGCGTGGATCGAACGTGTTCGTCTCCGACGACGAAGGTGCGAGCTGGCGTTACCGCGGCGGGATTATTTTCAAAGACAGTCGTTTTAACGAACACAGCGTCGTCGAGATTCAGGACGGCACCCTGTGGATGCTCTCGCGCTGCAAGAAAGAAATCGCGCAGAGCTTTTCTGCGGACGGCGGTAAGAGCTGGCAGCCTCAGTCCACCGCCTTTCCGCATGTGGACAGCAAGGCCGTCATCCGCCGCCTGCAATCGGGTAACCTGCTCGTCATCCGTCACGGCCAGGACATGACAAAGGCCACCGATGGTCGCAAAGAACTCACCGCTTTCCTCTCCACCGACGATGGCAAGACCTGGTCCGGCAAGCTGCTGCTCGACGAACGCGACAACGTCTCCTACCCCGACATCGCGCAGGCACCGAACGGCGGCATCTACGTCCACTATGATCGCGACCGCTATGGCGCAGCAGAAATCCTCTTCGCCCGCTTCCGCGAGGAGGACGTCCAGGCCGGGAAACTCATCAGCAAAGACGCCGCACTGAAGAACCTCGTCAAAAGCAAGCTGGGGATGAACCACGGCGCAGCGGGCAAGTAACTCTCATTCGTATACAACCATGAAACGCGCGCTCACCGTTGCCTGCATTATTTTGAAATCAGCTTGGCAGGCTGTCGCCCTTCGGTCGGCTCTCGCCGCCCTGCTGCTCGCGCCGCTGGCCCTGCACGCCGACGACGCTCCAGCGCGGCAAACGCCGTGGCATCTCGGTCCGCCGAAAACGGAAAGATTATTGCTTGCGCCATGTGCGGTCATGATGGACGGCGTGGTTATCTCCAACATGTTATTGTCGAAACTGAATATCGCGGAAAAGAAATAGCGCATACACTAATCGAAAAGTGCTTAAGAAACCTAGAGCTGATAGGAATTCAAAAGACTCATATTGATGTATTCGTGACGAATGAAATTGCGAATCGTTATTGGATTCGTCGAGGCTGGAAGAGGCGCGACGATATATACAAATATTCGATCACCAGAAATAAAAATGAAAACGCCTAACAAGGCGCTAGAGCCAACACGGATGCTTGTCACGAATCCTGCTGCGCAGGCTTCGCGCCAAGCATCCGTGCGGCTCATCTAAAACGTTCGCAGATAAACCCACAGTATTAGTTCTACACACTCTTTTTTATGGTTCTGATCCTTGATCGCGTGAGCCAGCCAGCCTACCCCTACGACAGCTTTCAGATGGGGATGAGCAGGCTCGACGCATCTGCGTTCGCAGACGCGGTTCGCTGTCGTTGCACGTTCGGCCCGTTAACCTTCGTTGAGCGTGGTGATTTGCTTGGCTGGAGCGATACACCATCGCTGACGATCCATGGAGACGCTGAGGCGCTTGAGGAGTTAGCCGTAGCATGCGATGAGATCGCACGTTGCGGCCGGCATCGCCATGTTCCCCTTTATGCCGAAGACGGCCGCGAGTGCGGCGAGCTGATCCTCGCTGCCGACGAATGATAAATTGATCTCCTCACTGATCCGGCTATGCAGGAGTGCCCGTCAAAAGCGTGAGCCGCTGACCTATACAAGGAACATCTGAACCCGAGCAGTTGCGAACCAAGCAATGCAGCGGACTCGCGATAAAATCGGTCGGTGTGGTTCGCGTATGGTCGCGAGCCGCTGATCGCTGGCGTTAGCCAATCAAATATGTCCCTCTTGAAACACGGCCTCTATGAGTAACGAGCAGCTTGAATCGTATTTCCCAGTCTTCATTTTGGTATGGATTGCCTTCGGAATTACGTCTTGGTTTTTTATTCTGACGAGATCAACAGCAGCAGCCAAAAGAACGTGGTTTCGCAGGATCTGCATTCTTGCGGGTATCATTTTTGGACTATTTACCGCACTCGTGATGACATCATGGCGTCAGCCTCTGCCGTTGCTGTTTGTTCTCCCGTTTATTGGTCTCATCATGTGGCTGAACATCAAGATGACACGGTTTTGCGATTCCTGCGGGAAGATGACTGTGTGCCAGAACATCCTCAATCCATTTAAGTTCTGTCCGAAATGCGGAACAGAGTATGATTCAAAGCACAAAAATGAAGAAGGCTAACAAGTCGAGACACGCAACCCCTATCAGCCGCCCTGTTTACATGTTCACCCTTAATTTCAACCACAACCCCGTGATCGACGCTCGCCCCCGCTGATAGGGTTGCGTGCTCTTTGACGTTGAGCGTTACGAGGTTCCTCTTTCCGGGGGGCTTACTCTTCCTGTGGTGCAGATGGCCAAGTGCTTCGATCGGAATGACCCTCTTTTCGAGAAATGATCTACGGATTGGGGAAGGTGAGGATGAGGGGGGAGGTGTTGGGGAGGCGCTGGAGGAAGAGGCCGCGGGTGGGGGCGAAGAGCGGGGTGGTGGTGAGGTCCTGGAAGGTGGCGTCGGATTGATTGACCCAGCGGGTGCCTTGGGCGGTTTGCATGAAGAAGAAGGAGTGGTAGCCGGTGGTGCCGGGTTGGGAATCGCCGATCCAGAGACGGAAGCGGTCTGAGGTGGTGGCGGAGGTGCCTGGGAGGAGTCCGGCGGTGGTGGTGAGGTTCAGGCTAGCGGGGCTGGCGGTGACGGGGAATCCGGAGGCGATGAACTGGGTGCCGGGGCGGACGGTGAGGCGGAAGGTGTGGTCGCGGACGAGGCCGGTCCAGAGGAGGCTGACGGGGTTGCCGCGGCGATGGACGAGGAGGGCGCTGCCGGGGGCGAGGTGATCCGGGGCGGTGGTGTCCGTGGTCCAGGTGGCGGTGGTGCCGGACTGGAGCCAGCGGGCTTCGAACTGGTTGCTGGCGCTGTTGAAGAAGAGGGCGCGATCGGCGAGGTCGGCGTAGGCGCCGGCGGTGAGGATGGTGGAGGGCAGAAGGGTGTCGAGGGTCCAGTGTTCGCGGATGGCGGCACGGGTGGTGCTCAGGTCGGCAGGGAGAGCGGACGCGGTGTTGGTGGGTGCGGTGAGGTCTAGGACAAGGGTGTTGTCCTGGGAGGTGAGTTCGTTGATCTCAAAGCGGTGGCCGTTATTGAGTTCGAGGTAGTAGTGGCGACCGGCGGTGAAGCTGGAGGCGATGTCGGCGGTGACCGGGAGGGTCACGGAGCCATTGCCGGAGCGTTGGACGGAGCCGGAGTAGAGAGCGGGCTGGAGGAGGGGCTGGCTGAGGGATTGCTGGCCGGTGGCGAGGATGGAGGTCAACCAGGCGTGGACGGGCGTGGTGGACTGGGCTTCAGGGGTGCCGTTGCCGTCGGCATCAAGGGCGATGGAGAGGCGGACGAAGCCTTGGGTCCAGCCGACAGGAGGAGCGAAGGTGAGGGTTTCCGTGCCATCTGGATTTTGGATGGTGGCGGCGGGGGATTCGAGAGCGGTCCAGGTGGACGGGCTGGCGGCGAGGTCGGCGAGGACTTGGAGCTGGTAGCGGGCGTCCTGGTGGCCGTTGGCGGGGCGGGTGTAGGTGATGGACAGGCTGGAGGTGGTGTCGAAGGCGATGGAGGCGCGTTGTTCGAAGCCGCTGAGAGGATCCAGTTCGAGACCGTATTCGAGGAGGTTGGAGAGGCCGTCATTGTCGGCGTCTTGATCGGGAGCGGAGAGGCTGCCGAGAGCGTGGCGGGACTGCCATTCGAAGTAGGTTTCGGGAGCGGCGGCGAGGGAGGTGTCGACGAGGGAATCGTCGCTGTCATCGGAGGCGCTGGCGAGCGTGAGGGTGTTGGTTTGGCGGAGGGAGTTCGGAGGCGGCGGGGCGGCGACGAAGGCGAAGTCGATGGTGAGATCGGTATTGGAGTCGCCGAGGGTGGCGTTCATGGCGAGGGAGGCGCCGGTTTCGGTGCCGTTTTGGACGGGAGCGCTGCCGGGGGTCAGGGTGACGGGGGCGGAGTTGATGCCGGAGAGGGCGGTGTTGGCATTGTCGATGCCGTCTTCGCTGAGGTTGTCGTCACCAGCGCCGGTACCGGAGGTGGAGACTTGGCCAAAGAGCGGTCCGGGAGCGGGGGTGCCGCCATTGAGGCTGATGAGCGGTTTGAAGTTGTCGGCAGCGACGTGGACGACGTATTGGCCGGAGGGCAGATTGGAGAAGAGGTAGCGACCGCCGCCGGAGGTGAAGGTGGAGGCGAGTTGGGCGGCGGGGCCGGCGGGGTTGTTGGCATCATAGAGGAGCATCCAGACGCCGTCGACACCTTCGCCCTCATCGAAGCGGCCGTTGGTGTTGAGGTCACGGTAGACGATGTTGCCGACGGCGACGCGGTTGGTGTTGGAGGCGCCGACGAAGCCGAAGTCGATGGTTAAGTCGGTGATGGCTTCGTTGTTGGCGTCGGAGTTCGCGAAGGCGCCGGTTTCGATGCCGGGAGCGTTGGCGGCGGTGACGGGTTCGGAGCCGAAGGCGAGTTCGAAGGCGTTCGAGTTGGTGCCGGAGGAGGCGGGGTTGGCGCTGTTGATGCCGTTTTCGTCGGCGTCATCGTCGGCGCCGTCGTCATTGCCGAAGCCAGCGATCGAGGAGGCCCCAAAGAGGACGCCGGTGGAGGCGAAGGCGGAAGGAGGAATGTGGACGAAGTAGAAACCGGCGGTGGCGGTTTTGAGGAGGTAAGAACCGTCGAGGGCGGAGACGGTCATGGCGACGGGAGTCGCGGAGAGGGGGTTGTCACCGACGCGGAAGAGGCGGAGGGGGACACCGGAGATGGGTTGGTCGGTGCCGGCGGTGTAGCGACCGTCGAGGTTGACGTCATTGAAGACGAGGTTGCCAACGGCGAGAGGTTTGGGGGTGAAGCCGAGGTCGACGGTGAGGTCGCTCATGTCATCCTGGGCGTTGTCATCGGTGGCGAGGTAACCGATTTCGGTGGTAGCGTCGGTGGGGGCGGTGCCTGGGGCGAGGGTGAACCAAGGGGTCGCGACGCCGTTGATGGCGGGGTCACCGAGGTCGAGGCCGTCTTCGCCGACGTCGTCGTCACCGGCGGTGGTGGGGACCGTGGTGGTGATGTTTTTGGAGGACTCGGTGTAGGCGAGAGGGGCGCCGGGTTGGAACTCGGAGGCGGGGATGCGGATGCTGTAGGTGCCGGGGGCGACGCTGAAGCTGTAGGAGCCGTCGGACTGGGTCTGGGTGGTGGCGGCCGGGGTGGTGGAGGTGGTGTCGTACCAGAGTTCGACATCGACGCCTTCGACGCCGGATTCGGTGGCGGGGTTGAAGATGCCGTCGCCGTTGATGTCGGAGAAGACGAGGTTACCGACGTTCATGCGAGCGGCGAAGCCGAAGTCGACGGTGGCGTCGAAGAGGTTGTCTTTGGTGTCGTCATCGGAACCGAACAGACCGGATTCTTCGGTGCCGACGGGAGCGAGTGAGGGAGTGAGCGTGACGAGGGAGCTGGTGATGCCGTACAAGTCGGGTTGGGGTTGGTCGAGGCCGTTTTCGCCGAGGTCATCGTCGCCGGCGGTGGTGCCGGTGAGGCTGAGGAGGCCGAAGAGGGGGGCGGTTTCGAGGAATTGGGTGTAGGGGATGTGAACGTAGTAGAAGCCGGGACGGAGGTCATTGAAGGCGTAGCGGCCGAGGGTGTCGGTGGTGGTGGTGGCGAGGGGGAGGTTCCAGCCGGGGAGAGAGCCGTTGGGGTAGAGTTCGACCTGGACTGCGGGGACACCTTCGCCAGCGTCGGCGTGGTTGTTGCCGTTGAGGTCGATGAAGACGAGGTTGCCGAGGCCGACGGATTCGTAGAAGCCGAAGTCGAAGGTGAGGTCGTGGTTGCTGTCAGCGAGAGCGTCGAGGTAGGTGCCTTCACCGAACTCACTGGAGTCGTTGGTGGGTTCGGTGCCGAGGGCGAGGTTGAAGGGGGAGGAACTGATGCCGGTGGTGGCGGGGGTGGTGGAGTCGATGCCGTTTTCGTCGATGTCATCGTCGATGCCGTTGTCGGTGCCGTTGCCGGGGAGGGAGAACAGGCTGGCGAGGGCGCCACCGGGGATGAACTGGGAGGCGGGGATGTGGAGGAAGTAGTCGCCAGGGGTCAGGCTGGTGAAGATGTAGAGGCCGTTGAGGTCGGTGGAGGTGGTGGCGAGAGGCGCGGCGGATTGAGGATCTTCACCGGCGAGGAAGAGTTGGATGGAGACGCCGGAGGTGCCTTCACCGGAGTCGAAGCGGCTGTTGCCGTTGAGGTCGCGATAGACGAGGCTGCCGACACCGACGGTGGTGTTGTTGGGGGGGCCGAAACCGAAGTCGATGGTGAGGTCGAAGTTGTTGTCGTAGAGGTCATCATCGGTGTTTCGATAACCGGACTCGGAATTGAAGTTCATGGGCGAGGAGCCGGAGGAGAGGGAGATGACGGCGGTGGAGACGCCGTTGACGGCGGGGATGCCAGCGGTGATGCCGTCCTGGCCGGAGTCATCGTCACCGGCGGCGTTGAGGGCCAAGGGGGCGAGGTTGGCGAGGGAGGCGCCGGTGCGGAACTGGGTGGCAGGGATGTGGACACGATAGTCTCCGGCGGAGAGGGAGCCGAAGAAGTAGTGGCCATCGGCGGCGGTGGTTTGGGTGAAGACAGGGACGTCGACGCCGGGGGTCTGGCTGGCGCGGTAGAGTTCGACGCGGACGGCTGCGATACCTTCACCGGAGTTGTAGGTGCCATCATTGTTGAAGTCGACGAAGACCAGGTTGCCGAGGCCGACGGGGTTTTGGAAGCCGAAGTCGATGGTCAGGTCGACAGCGGAGTCGAAGTCGTCGTCGCTGCTGGCGTTGACGCCGGTTTCGCCGTCGGAGACGGTGGGGGTGTTGCCCGGGATGAGGGTGACGAGGCGGCTGGTGATGCCGGTGAGGGCGGGGTTGACGGCGTTTATGCCGTCTTCGCCGACGTCATCATCGCCAGCGAGGCCTTCGGCGATGCTGACGGCGCGGAAGAGCGGCATGCCGGAGTCGAATTGGGAGGCGGGGATGTGGACGCGGTAGTTGCCGGCGGGGATGAGGTCGAAGAGGTAGGTGCCGCCGGATTGGGTGGTCGTGGTCTTGAGCGGGGTATTGAAGCCTGGGGTTTGGTTTTCGCGATAGAGTTCGACGAGGACGCCGGAGACACCTTCACCGGCATCGGCGCGGCCGTTTTCGTTGGCGTCGAAGAAGACCATGTTGCCGAGGCCGACGGAGCGGAAGAGGCCGATGTCGATGGTGAGGTCGGAGGAGGAGTCGAAGGCGTCGTCGGAGCTGGCGTCGGTGCCGGTTTCGCCGGTGGTGGCGGTGGGGGCGCTGCCGAAGGCCATGACGAAGTCCTGGGAGCGAACGCCGGTGTTCCAGGGTTCGGAGGTGGCGAGGGAGTCCTCACCGACGTTGTCGTCACCTGGGACGGTGCCGGGGATGGGGAAGGTGGCGTTGAGGAGGCCGGAGGGAGTGAACTGGTCTTTGGGGAGGTAGACGAAGAAGGTACCCTGCCAGACGATGCTGAAGAGGTAGCGGCCACCGTTGGCGGTGGTGGTGGTGAGGAGGGGAGGATCGGTGAGGGGATTGTCACCGGCGTAGAAGAGCTGGACCCGGATGCCATTGACGCCTTCACCGGAGTCGGCGCGGCCGTTGTCGTTGTTGTCGACGAAGACGAGGTTACCGACACCGATGGAGCCGGAGGCGACAAAGCCCATGTCGAGGGTCAGGTCGGCATTTTCGTCTGGGAAGGAGTCGTCGAGGTTACCGCCGCGGCCGAACTCGCCATTGACGCCACCGAGGCCGGAGCCGACGGGTTCGTCGCCAGCGGCGAGGGTGACGAGAGGGCTGCGGGCTTCGGTGCCGCCGCCGAGGAACTGGACGGCGTTGGAGTCGTCATCGATTTGGTCATCGGAGTAGGCGCGGACGGGGCTGGCGAAAGGAGCGGCGTTGAGGGGGCCACCGACGATGAAGTTGGAGTTGGGGATGATGACTTGGTAGCGACCGCTGGGGTAGCCGAGGAAGGTGTAGTGACCGGCGACGTTGGAGGTGGTTTCAGCGACGTAGACTTCAGCGCCATTGCCGACGTCACCGTCGATATCACGCCAGAGTTGGACTTTGACGGTGCCGAAGCCGTTTTCGGTGGCGTCGATGCGACCGTTGGAGTTGGCGTCGCCCCAGAGGGTGGAGCCGATGCCGACGCCGCTCCAGATGCCGAAGTCGATGGAGAGTTCGGTATCGGGGTCGTTGTCACCGTCGGCGATGGATTCGAGGCCGGGAGCGAGGATGATGATGGGGCTGAAGAGAGGGGTGCCGGGGCCGCCGGGTTGGGCGCCGTTGCTGTCATTGTTGACGCCGTTGTCGGCGGTGACGGGGGTGCCGCCGGTGACGCGGAGGGTGGAAGGAGGGGTGAGGCGGATGTAGACGGGGCCGACGGGGAGGTTGTCGAAGCCGTAGGCGCCTGAGGCATTGGAGACGACGGTGGTGATGAGGGTGTCAGCATTGAGGCCGGTTCCGCCGATGGCGAGGTCGGCGCCGGGGTTGAAGGCTTCGAGAGTGACGCCAGAGACGCCGAGTTCCCAGAGGCTGCGGATGCCATTGTCGTCGGTGTCATTGAAGACCAAGTTACCGACGGTGATGCCTTTGATGACGGAGGTGTAGGCGCGGGTGACGGAGCAGCCGTAGGCGTCAGTGGCGCGGAGGGTGAAGTTGTAGGTGCCGATGGCGGAGGGGGTGCCGGAGAGGGAGCCGGCGGTGGTGAGGGTGAGGCCTGGAGGGAGGGAGCCGGAAGCGAGGGTCCAGTTGTAGGGGGCGGTGCCGGTGGTGGCGGAGAAGGTTTGGGAGGCGGCAGCGCCGAGGTACCAGGTGGGGAGGGCTGGGGTGGAGATGGCGACGGCTGGGCAGACGGCGGTGATGAGGTAGTCTTCGACTTCACCGTCGGTGGCGACGCCGAGGGAGTTGGTGAGAGAGAAGGAAGTGAGGCGGACGCGAACGCCGAGGGGGCGATTGAGAACGGCGCCGATGGGGACGGTGATGGTGTAGGCGCGGGAGCCGGTGATGGTGGAATTGTTGACGAGGCGCTCGCCAACGTCTTCGAAGCTACCGTTGCTGTTCCAGTCGATCCAGAGGTTACCGCGGGCGGTGACGCCGATGGTGTTGGTGACGTTGATGGTGGCGGTGACGGAGGAGCCGGCGACGATGGTAGTGGGGAGGGTGAGGCCGTCTTCGTCGGAACCATCACCATCAGCGAGGAAGCCGGGTTGGCCGTCGGAGTCTTCGTCGATGTTGGTGCCGAGGCGGAAGCCCGGGCGGATGGAGTGGCGGGGGCCGTTTTCGCTAAAGCGGGTGAGGTGGTCGGCGGTGGCGGCGGTGGTGTTGGCGGAGGTGCCGGTGAGGGAGTCGGCGAGGTCACCGTAGTCCCAGCGGCCTCTGACGAGGAGGGTCATGGGGCGATCGGTGACGCAGAAGCCGAGGGGGTCAGTGGCGCGGACGGTGAAGGAGTAGGTGGCGGGAGCGCCGGTGATGGTGCCGGAGAGGAGGCCGGAGGAGGGGTTGAGGGTGAGGCCTGAGGGGAGAGAGCCGGAGGAGATGCTCCAGGAGTAGGCGGCCGCGACGCCGGTGGCGGTGAAGGTTTGAGAGTAGTTTTCCCAGTGCCAGGCATCAGGGAGGGCGGGGCCGGCGGGGGTGACGGTGGGGTTGGGGCAGGTGACAGAGAGGGTGTAGTCACGGGTGCCGATACAACCTTGGTTGTCGCGGGCTTCGAGGCGGAACCAGTAGTTGCCGGGGTTGGCGTTGATGGAGGTGCCGTTGATGACGCCGCTGGAGGAGAGGGTGAGGCCTGTTGGGAGGCTGCCGGAGCTGATGCGGAAGGTGCGGGGGGCGATACCGCCGGCGGCGACGAAGGCCTGGGTGTAGGCGCCATAGACGGTGCCGGCGAGGACGGTGGCAGGGCTGATGGAGACGGTGGGGCAGGGGCGCAGGCCGATGTCGACGGTGTCTTCGGTATTGGTGGTGCCAGCGGAGCCGGGTTCGCCGCCGGCGGTGAGGAGGATCACCGGGGAGATGATGTCATTGCCGGAGGAGCCGAGTTGGATGCCGTTGCTGTCGTCGTTGACGCCGTTGTCCAGGTTGACGGAGGTTGTTGAGGCGAGGGAGTGTGTAGATGGGGGGGTGAGGCGGACGTAGTAACGGCCCGGGGTGTAGGTGCGGAAATTGTAGATGCCGGAGCTATTGGTGGTGACGGTGGTGACGAGGGTGTCAGCGGCGGAGCCGGAGCCGCCGAAGGCATTGTCGGAGCCTGGGGAGAAGAGGCGAACGGAGATGCCGGAGATGCCGGATTCGGTGGTGCCTTTGAGGCCGTCGTTGCTGGAGTCATTCCAGATGAGGTTGCCGAGGTTGAGGCCGGACCAGAGGCCGAGGTCGACGGTTAGGTTGGTGTTAGGATTGGTGTCGCCGTCGGTGATGGACTCGGTATTGACGGCCATGTTGATGACGGGGCTGGAGACGGTGGTGCCGGGGCCGCCGGATTGGAGGGCGTTGCTGTCATTGTCGACATCATTGTCGAGGGCGACGGGGGTGCCGCCAGTGGAGGGGAGGTTGGAGGGCGGGGTGATCTGGACAAAGTAGTTTCCGGGCCAGAGACCGGCGAAGGAGAAGGAGCCGTCGGTGAGGGTGTTGACGGTGCCGATTTGCTGACTGGTGGCGGAGTCGAAGAGGCGGACCTGGAGGGCGGAGAGGCCCGTTTCGGTGCCACCGAGGAGGGCATTGGAATTGAGGTCATCGAAGACGCGGCCGCCGAGGGTCATGGGGATGGGGCGGTTGAGGAAGTCGCGGTTGTTGATGTCGAGTTCTTCGACGGTGACGGCGATGTGGTTGATGCCATTGGCGGCGCCGTCGGCGTCGGTGATGGAGATCATGGTGTTAGGCAGGTCATGCTGGACGAGGAACTTGGCGGGATCTGAGATGGGGCCGAAGCGGTAGACGCCGAGGGCGTCGGTGACGAAGGTATTGAGCTGGGTATCTTCGGCGTCACGGAGGCCGTTGCCGTTGACGTCGGTGAAGAGGCGGACGGTGACGCCTTGGACGGGGGTGTCGTCGACGGAGATGTCACCGGAGCGGTCGGCGTCGACGAGGACGCGGCCACGGATTTGAGGGAGCTGGTAGTCTTCGAAGTCCTTTTTGGTGGGGAGGGCACCGGGGGCGACGGAGAGGCTGATGTTGGTGGGGACGCCGCCGTCGGCATCGGCCCGGGGTTTGTAGCCGAAGGGGACGGACTGGACGATTTGGAAGACGCCGGGGTCGAGGTTGTCGGCGCTGTAGAGGCCGGAGGCGTCGGTGGAGCGGGTGGTGACGATGTCGTCTGCGGTGCCGATGACGTCGTCATTGCCGCCATAGGTGAGGCGGACGATGACACTGGCGAGCGGGGCTTCGGTGGGGTCGGCGATGCCGTTGCCGTCGCCGAGGACGACGGAGCCGGAGATGGTGCTGGGTTTGAGGGCGAAGCCGAAGACGAGATCGGAGACGTTGCCGGTGATGGCGGCGAGGTTGGCGCGGCCGTCGGTGGGGCCATTGGGGTCGAGGGTGGGGGTGTAGGCGCGGCGGGGGAGGGAGCGGTCGAGGACGAAGAGGAGGATGTTGGCGGCGGTGGGGACGCCGTTGGAGATGAAGGCGCCGGTGGATTCGGAGGTGGCGACGCGGTATTCGTCGATGGTGCCGTCCTTATCGAAGTCGATTTCGATGCGGACGCTGGCGCCGGCGAGTCCGGGTTCGGTGCCGTCGCGGACGCCGTTGGAGAAGGTGCCGCCACCGGCGCCGCTGTCGTCGAAGATGAGGCCGCTGAGGGTGTGGGTGGTGCTGGAGTGGCGGTAGCCGAAGATTTGGGTGAGGTTAGGCGTGGTGCTGGTGACGACGGGCCTGGAGCGGCCATCTTTGACGGCGTCGGGATCGGCGGTGGGGGTGGTGTTGTAGCCGAGAGGGAGGGAGGAGTGGAGGACGACGACGGTGAAGGTGCCGTCGGGCAGGCCGGTGAAGCGGTAGTCACCGATGTGGTTGGTGGTGGTGGTGAAGAGCAGGTTGGTGCCGGCGGAGTCGAAGAGTTGGACGGTGATGTCTGGGATGCCATCCTCACCGCGGTTTTGGGCGCCGTTGCTGTTGTCGTCGTTGAAGATGCGGCCACCGAGGGTGCCGTTGTGGTCGCGACCGAAGTCCATGCCTTCGAGTTCCTTACCGGGGAGGACATCGAGCGTGTAGGCGAGGGGGGTGGTGGCGCGGGTGAGGCCTGCGGGGAGGTCTGGATCCGCGGCGTTGTAGGTGAGGGTGTAGGAGCCTGGGGCGACGAAGTGGGTGTATTGGCCGCCGGCGTTGGTGGCGACGGTGAGGTCGACGGCATTGCCACGGATGTCGGTGCCGATGATGCGGACGTCGACGTTGGGGAGGCCGGGTTCGGCGGGGTCTTTGAGGGTGCTGCTATCGACGTCATGGTAGACGTAGCCTTCGATGATGGATTTCTCGATGAAGCCGTAGTCGGCGTTGAGGAAGGCTTGGGCGGGGGCGAGGTTGACGGCGACGCCTTCGGGGGTGGTGGGGAGCATGAAGCCGACGAGGCCGGCGTTGGAACTGGAAGGAGGAGCGATGACACTTTGTTCTTCGGCTTTGGCGACGTAGCGGCCTGGGGGGAGGAAGGGGAAGAGGTAGAAGCCGGAGGCGTTGGTGCTGGTGATGCCGTAGACGGGTTCGAAGGGGCCGGCGATGCCGTCGGCGTTGGAGTCGATGATGAGTTGGACGGTGGCGTCGTTGATACCGACTTCGTCATCGGCGTTGCCGGCGATGCCGTCGACGCCGTTGGGGTTGCGGATGCCGTTGCCGTTGAAGTCGTAGTAGATGAAGTCACCGATGGAGCCGGTGTGGCGGTAGCCGAAGTCGGCGGTGAGGAAGGATTGAGCGGCGGCCAGGTTGACGGCGATGACGCCGGTGAGGGGGGTGTGACCGCTGACAAGAGCGACGCCGGTGGAGGCGGTGGGTTCGGTGGTGACGAGGTAGCGACCGGAGAAGAGGTTGCTGAAGAGGTAGCGGCCATCGGCGTCGGTGGTGGTGGAGGCGACGAGGTAGTCGGTGGTTTCGAGGGTGCCGTTGGCGTTGGCGTCTGCCCAGAGTTTGGTGATGACGCCGGTGAAGCCGGTTTCGAGGACATCGACGAGGCCGTCGGCGTTGGCGTCAATCCAGACGAGACCGCCGATGAAGCCAGCGGCGACTTCGGGTGGGCGGGGGGCGACACCGAAGTCACAGGTGAAGGATGACTGGCTGGCGGCGAGGGTGCGGGTGAGGCGGGTGGCGGTGGTGACGACGAAGTCTAGGGGGAGTGTGACGACATCAAGGGTGACCTGATGGGTGCCGACGCCGACGCCGGAGAGGGTGTAGAGGCCCTGGGAGTTGGTGGTGGCGTTGCGTTCGGTGGCGTCGAAGAGGCCGTTGTTGTTGGTATCAAGGAAGACGCGGACGCCGGGGAGGCCGGGTTCGTCGGCGTCCTGGACGCCGTCCATGTTGTAGTCGGCCCAGACGAAGTCGCCGATGGATTCGGAAAGGGAGGTGGAGACGGTGTTGCTGAGGATGGAGCCGAAGCCGAGGTTGATGGAGCCTTGGTTGGTGATGACGGGATTGGGGGGAGGGGCGGTGACGTCGACCTGGTAGGTGAGGGTGGGGACGTAGATGAAGCTGTTGGAGTCGGTGGTGGGGAAGGTGGCGACGCCGGAGGTGAATTGGGCCCAGCGGAAGAGCCCGTTAGCGGGGCTGGTGCCGCCATTGATTCGGTAGGTCCAGGTGAAGGTGGTGCCGCGGTTGCCGATGGTGGAGGGGCCGGGGGTAGGGCCGGTGAGTTTGGTGGCGGTGAGGCCGGTGCCTGAGAGGGTGATGAAGGAGGGGTCCGGGGCGGAGATGGACTCGATGTTACGAGAGGAGGTGAGGGTGGTTGAGACGTTGACGATTTGGGCGTTATTGATGACGGAGGCGGGGCCGAAAAGGCCTTCGGCGGTGGTGAGGGGAGGGTTGGGGTTGCGGTCGTGAGCATCCCAGAGATAGATGAAGGGTTGTTTGGAGCTTTCACCGGTGTTGTCTTCCAGTTCGCGGTAGCCTTTCCAGATATTGTCCGACCAGCGGGTGACGACGAGGTCGAGGTTGTCGTCCTGGGCGACGAGCATGATTTCGTTGGTGTTGAGGTCGGGTTGGAGGATGAGGGAGTTGGCATCCGCACCGAGAGGGATGGCGTCTGCCTCAGCGGACCAGGTGCTGGTGGTCGGGGACCAGGTGACGTACTTGACGCCTTTGAAGTTGTTTTGAGAGTAGGCAGCGACGAGATCGCCGGACTGGCTTTCGAAGGCGACGGCGAGGGTGGGGGCTTCGCGGGTGCTGAGGTCGGTTTCGACGACGTTGCCAGCGCTCCAGGAGGAGCCGTTCCAGATGGAGCACCAGGCGTCGCTGCCATCAGTGATGACGCCGACAGCGATTCTGTTGCCGCCTGGGTCGGAGGCGGCGGTGAAGTGGCGTTTACGGCCCATGCCAGAGGGAGCGGTGCGGGAGGCTTCGGCGGTCCAGGAGGAGCCGTTCCAGAGGCGGTAGTAGACGTGATTTTGGCCGTTTTTGCCATAGAGAGCCATGGCGCGGCCGGTGAGGTTTTCGTAGGCGACGGCGAAGTCGAAGATGTTGTTGTTGTCTGAGGTGCCTGGTGTGAGCTGGATGCTGGAGTTCCAGGAGGAGCCATTCCAGATGATGGCGTGTTTGGAGTAGTTCCAGTCCTCGATGACCAGGGCCATTTCGTCGCTGTCGGGTTTGGCGACCATTTTCAAGCCGGAAGGTTCGGCGCCGGTGTAGGAGGTGATGCTGACGGGAGTGGTCCAGGAAGTGCCGTTCCAGACACTGAAGCGGAGTCTTTGGCCGCTGGCTTGGTAGCGATCTGTCCAGACGAGCAAGGCGTCACCGCTGAGCTGTTCGTAGGCGACGGCGACACCGACTTCGGAGGTGGTGGCGGCCCTGCCGAGGGGATTGAGGGGAAGGTTAGTCCAAGCGGAGCCGTTCCACATTTGACCGACGATGTTGTTTTCGGTTTGTTCGAGGATGCCGGCGATGATTTTTTCGTCACGCTTGCTGGAGGAAGCGCCGACGATGAATTCGAGGTCGGCGGCGAGGGCGGGGGTGGTTTGGGTGGCATCGAAGGAGCCGCCGTTCCAGGTGGCGGTGCGGCCATTGAGGAGGCCGTTGCGTGCCCAGTGTGCGGCACCGCGGGAGTCAACGCCGCAAGCGTCGGCAGCGACGTAGGAGTATTGGACGTCGAGGTAGGGGACGTTGTTGATGGTGCTGTCGATGGAGAAGATCTGGGCGTCACCGGTGTCGGTGCCCATGGTGATGATGCCAATGCCGCGGTTGGAGGAGGGGTTATTGACCCAGCCTTGGACGGTGTTTCGGAGGTTGGTGGAGGTGACGAGTTTGTAGCCGACGGTGTTGGGGGTGAAGGAACCGAGTGAGAGGGAGCTGTTGTAGTCGAGGGCGCTGAAGGTGGTGCCGGAGGCCCAGCGACCGGCGCCGGTGCCGTTGGGGTCATTCCAAGTGGCGACACCGACGTCCCAGGCGGTGTTGAGGGGGAAGAGGTTGACGGTTTGGTTGCTACGTGTGTTGGCGACACGAAGGCCGACGGTGGCGGAGAGGACGGTAGCGCCGGCGGGAATTTCGGTGGTGAGGAAACGAATGAGGGCCTGGCGCTGGGTGGCGGCGGAAGAGGGGCGGAGGATCATGTTGCCACTGGACAACACGGTGCTGGCGCTATCGGCGCGGATGTAGGTGTCATCGACTGAGGCGTCGACTTCGATCCGGACGTTGCGGACGCAGGTGATGACGGGGACGAAGGTGTTGGCGACGGAGGAGCTGGTGCTACCGAGGTTCCAGGTGACGGTGTTGGAGGCGAAGGTGGCGCCGGTGGAGGCGGAACCGGAGGTGTAAGTGGTGCCGGTAGGGATGGTGTCGGTGACGGCGACGTTGGTGAACTGGCCGACTTGCGGGTAGTTGGCCTGGAGGGAGTAGGTGAGGCGGGAGCCTGGGGCGACGGTGCCGGTGGGGCTGACGGAGAGGCTGAGGACACGCTTGAGGGCGAAGTCGATGTTCAGATTTTCTTCGGAGGGGAGGACGGTGACGGCGATGTGAGGGGGAGCGAGGGCGAGGCCGCCGGGGAGGTCGGGGTCGGTGAGGTCGACTTCGGCGATGTAGTTGTCGCCGCTGAGGTCGGTGAAGAGGTATTGACCGCGGTTGTCGGTGACGACTTCGCGGAGGTATTCGCCGGCGCCGGGGGCTTTGTTGTTGTTGATATCGCGGTAGAGTTTGACGGTGACGCGGGGGATGGCGAGGTCGCCGGAGTCGAAGACGCCGTTGCGGTTGAGGTCTTGGAAGACTTGGTCGCCGATGGAGGCTGGGCGATCGGCGAAGAAGCCGAAGTTGCGGCCGGAGGTGTTGGCGGTGAGGCTACCGATGGCGATGCGAGCGGGGCTGCTGGGTTTGAAGGTGAAGGGGTTGAAGAAGGTGGTCAGAGCGGGGGCGGTGGTGCTGACGGAGACGACGTAGCTGAGGCCAGGGGCGATGTTGGAGAAGGTGTAGGCGCCGCCGGAGGCGGAGGTGGCAGTGGCGATTTGGATGTCCGGAGCATCGACGGTGCCGTTGCCGTTGGCGTCGAAGTGGAGGGTGAGGGGGATGCTGTTGATGACGGTGTCATTGGCGGCCTGGTAGATGCCGTCGTTGGCGAAGTCGGAGAAGACGAGGCCGGCGATGGTGAGGGTGCCGAGGGGGCGGTAGCCGAAGTCGATGTCGAGGCGGTCGGTGGAGTTGGTGAGGGAGAGTCTGGCGAGGCCATTGAGGGGGCCTTCGGGGTCGGCAGTGAGCTGGTAGCCGGAGGGGACGCCGCTGTTGACTCTGACGACGTAGTTGCCGGTGGAGGTGCCGCCGAAGTTGTATTCACCCTGGGCGTTGGTGGTGGTGGTGCGGACGAGGACGCCGTCGGCGGGGTTGCCGTCGCTGTTGGGGTCGGTCCAGAGTTGGAGTTCGACATTGGCGAGGCCGGGTTCGTTGGCGTCGCGGGTGGCGTTGCCGTTCCAGTCCTGGAAGACGAGGTCACCGACTCTGGCGCCACCGACGGTGACGGGAGCGATGAGGCCGGTAACGTAAACTTTATCGTCGTAATCGACGGCATAGCGGTTGTGGTATTGGCCGGGGGCTTGGTTGGCAGCGAGTTCGGCTTCGAAGAAGATTTCGAGGGTTTTGCCGGCATCGAGGGCGCGATTGATGACGAATTCGGGGAGGTCTAATTTTTTGGCGGAGGGGACGACGACGGTGTTGGAGGTGCGAGCGCCGTTGATGAACTGGTCGACGGTGCGGGTGTATTTGAAGCCATCGGGGAGGAACTCGCGGACTTTCCAAGGGGAGCGGTTGGGGCACACGCCCTCGTTGCGGACGACGATCTTGTAAATCACCTTCCCTCCGGGTTGGGCGACGGTGGGAGTGACGGTCTTGTCGCCATACATGATGGCAAGAAAGTCGGAGGTGACGGTATCGGAGGCCTCTTTTGGGGTGGGGAATTCGTTGGAGCGGATGGTGGCCTTGTTGGTGATGAGGCCGGTGGTGTTGGCGCGGACGTTGAGGCGGAGTGTGCGGGTGGATTGAGGGGGGAGGGTGCCGAGGTTCCAGCGGAGGGCGCTGGGGCCGGCGTTTTGAGCGGGGGTGGCGCTGACGAAGGTGAGGGAAGCGGGGAGGGGGTTTTCGAGGATGGCGTTGGTCATCGGCAAGTTGCCGAGGTTGGTGATGCGGATGTCAAAATAGAAAAGTTCGTCGGGAACAACGATTCTTTTGGAGGCGATCATGTCGATCATCGGGGAGGCGCTGAGGCCAATGACCGAGGGTTTGTAGTAACGCCAGAGGTGGTCTTTGTTGCCGTATTCGCCACCGGCATCGCCACCGAAGGCCTCACCGAAGAGTTGAAGGTAGCCATTGGGATCAAAGGGGGCGCCGGACTCGCCGGGGTTTTTCAGGATTTTGACTTTGATTCGGCAGAACTCGGGGCGGTAGAGTTCGAGGCCACCCCAGGCGAGGCGGAGGGCTTTGGGGCTGGTGGTGTCGGTCCAACTGGTGGTGGGAGGGAGAGGAGAGGAGGGAGAGACGGCGACGCCGTATTCGCTGCCGTTGACGCCGACCACGTCGCATTCGGTGCCTCGGCGTCCGGGGGTGTCTTTGGCGATTTCGCTTCCAGGGTAGCGGAGGCGTTTCCAGGGGCCGACCTGGAGGGAGTTGCGCATGCGATTGGGGTTCGAGGGGTTGGCGTCCCAGTAGGCCTTGTTGAAGCCCCAGGCATAGCCGCTTTCGGGGCCGGCGACAGGGGTGCCGGTGCCCCAAGGGGTGTTGCCGCGGCCATCGGGGTCGATGATGGGACTGGAGGGGCTCTTGATGCCGAAGCCGAACATTTGGTAGGCGTCCCAGAGGGTGGTGGGGATGATGGAGTCGCCTTTGTTGTTCTTGATGGCGTTGTCGCCGGTGGCGGGGTTTTTGTCGATGCCGCCGCTGTTGACCCAGCTTTGCCAAGCGGTGGCGGGGTCGGTGGAGTAGAAGATGCCGGTGTCGCCATAGAGACCGGCAAGGGTGCCCCAGGGGATGGACTTGAGGTCGGCGGTGAGGGCGGAGATACCGAGGACGTTGGGGCCGATGGTGTAGCCGGCGAGAGCGGCAGGAGCTTGGACGTCGATGGGTCCGTTGCCATGGACCAGGATGGACTGGCCTTTCATGGGTAGGGGCTGAAAGGTGCCGTTGTCCTGGACGACGCCGTATTCGGCGCCGACGATTTGACTGCCGACTGGCACGAAAAAGGTGGAGTAACCGCCCGCACCGGTTTTGGTGCCGGCGTTGGGGGTGGCTTTGAGGATGACGCCGACGGTGTCACCGGCTTGCATGAGGGGTTGGTTGGCGGCGGCGCGGGACTGGACGAGGGCGGTGGTTTCTTTGTCGAAGATCAGGTAATTGATCTGCATGTCGAGGTTGTGAGACCAACCTGTGGCACCACCGAAGAGGAGAAGAGTCACCAGGGAAATCCAAGCACGCCTGAGGAAGCGTGGGAGCTGGGAGGGAAAGTTCTGGGTGTGCATTAATGCCTACGGTAATTATAGGAAGTATAATTGAAATGGTGGATTTGTAAATTGTATGTTTTGGGTTTTTGAGGAAAAGGGGAGAAAGATTGGGTGTTGGACGGGGTTCTTGGGTTTTCGGGGGGGTAGGGTCGAGATTGGGCGGGTGAAGTCCTGCTGGGTGGGGTGTGATGCAGGGGCTTTTGCTGCGGAGGGGGGCAAGCCAGTGGTTGGCACCACGGCGGGTGGGCTTGCTTCACGACTGGCACTAGAGCGGCTTTGCCGCTGCCATTGAGGTGGCGGACAGGAGAGTCCGCATCACGGGGTGGCAGACAGGGGTGTCTGCTTCACAGGAGGGGCAGACAGGAGTGTCCGCGCTCCTGGAGGTGCGCCTTTGGCGTTGGGGATGGGGGCAGACAGGGGTGTCTGCTTCACGGGGGCAGACAGGAGTGTCGGCTTCACTATTTGAGGGTTTTGATGAAGGCGAGGACGTCGGCGAACTCCTGGGGTTTCAGGATGAGGTTCATGGGGGGCATGGGGGAGATGGGGGTGGCGGTGTAGCCATCGGCGAGTTTGGCGTTGGGGTTGACGAGGCTTTCGAGGATGTAGGCGGCGTCTTTGCGGGTGGCGATGCCGTCGAGGGCGGGGCCGACGGCGCTGCCCTGGCCTTTGAGGACGTGGCAGTTTTTGCAGGCGGCGACGGGGTGTGTCCAGAAGATGGCGTCGCCACGGGCGGGGTCGCCGACGAGTTTGGAGGCGTCGTCTTCGACTTCGGGGATGAGTTCGACGAGGCTGACGTCATCGAAGAAGGTGTCGCCTTTGGCGACGTGGAGGAGGTTGATGCTGGCTTGGGGGCGGTCTTTGGAGTTGAAGGTGACTTCGACTTCGGTCCAGTCCTGGGAGCGGGTGAGTTTGGGGGAGGTTTCGACGCGGCCGATGTGGTCGTTGAGGCTGGCTTTGCCTTTGAAGGCGTGGGTTTTGATCCAGCCGCTGAGTTTGTAGTCGGTGTTGGGTTTGAGGGGGACGTTGGCGAAGAAGCTGGTGTCGGCTTCGTCGCGGGTGATGACGCAAAAGGCGTGTTTGCCGGAGTGGACGTTTTTGGGATCGATGACGATGCCCCACTCAGCGCCGTCGTTGCCGGGTTTTTTGCCGTAGTTGCGGAGGGTCCAGGAGAAGGGGGTTTTTTTGTCGGCGGCGAGGTCTTCGAAGCCGGGGTTGGGGAGGAGGTTGGGGCCGGTTTTGTAGTTGAGGGCGTTGTGTTTTTTGCCGAGCATTTTGGCGGCTTCGGCGAGCCATTCGTCGGCTTTGACGAGGGGATCGGCGGCGAGTTTTTTGACGAGGGTTTGGATTTCGGGGGTGGTGGGGAAGTCGGCGAGTTTGATGAAGGCGGCGAGGCGGGTGGGGAGGTTGGGGTCGGAGAAGACGCCGGAGCCGAAGAAGAGGTCCTGGGCGGGTTTGTCGTTGCCGAGGGCGCGGACGGCGTTGCGGCGGAGGGAGGGGTCTTTGGAGATGAGGGCGGCTTGGTGCTGCTGGGGGGTGAGGGTACCGAGGGCGTGCTGGGTCCAGAGGGCGTGGATGTCTGACTGGGCGGACGTTTCGGACGGGTCGGAACCGGAGACGATGCGCTGTTGTTTGAGGAGGCGGCGTTCGAGGATGCCGGAGGTGAGGGAGGGTTTTTCGGGTTTGGGGTTGGTGCCTTTGGCGACGATGCGGTAGATGCGGCCGCGGGAGTGGTCGCGGAGGTCGTTTTCGTGGGCGCCGCCGACGCCGGTGGTGGCGACGAAGCCGCCGCGTTCGAGGCTGGGGGTGGGGTTGTGCTGGATGATGAAGTTTTGGAAGTCGGCGACCCAGACGGCGCCGTCGGGGCCGACTTCGGCGTGGACGGGGGAGTTCCATTCGTCGGAGCTGGCGTAGAGGTTCATGTAGTCGAGGGCTTTGTATCCGGCGCCGTCGGGTTGGACGTCCATGAGGGCGACGACTTTCATGGTGGGTTCGCAGACCATGGCTTTGCCTTGGAAGCGGGCGGGGAGGGCGCTGCTGTAGATGAAGTTGGAGCCGGCGGCGGCGGTGTAGCCGCCGAAGACGTCGACCTGGCGGAAGTTGGGGGTGATGGTGTGGCAGGTGTCGACGATATTGATTTTTTTGGCGGTTTGGCCTTGGGAGCCTTCGGGGTAGGCGGTGGCGGGGATGCCGCCGAAGAAGAGGGGGGCGCCGTTGGCGGTGCCGCCGAATTGGTCGCCGGCGTCATTGGTGCTGTGGGCCCAGGCGTTGTTGGTGAACTGGTGCAGGAACTCGAGCTGGGAGCCGTCCGGTTTGAAGCGATAGGTGCCCATGGCGAACTGGTGTTTTTTGCCGCCGACGATGCCTTCGATGCCGGAGTAGCCAACGCAGCCGTAGATCCAGTTGTCGAAGCCGTAGTGAAGGTTGCTGGCTTGGGCGTGGGTGTCGCGGATGCCCCAGCCGTCGATGACGGTTTCGTGGATGTCGGCTTTGTCGTCGCCATTGGTGTCTTCGAGGTAGATGAATTTGGGGGGTGCGGCGACGATGATGCCTTTGCGGGCGAAGACGATGCCGGTGGGGAGGTTCAGTTTGTCGGCGAAGACGGTGAATTTGTCGGCTTTGCCATCGCCGTCGGTGTCCTCGCAGATTTTGACGCTGTCCTGGCCTTCACCGGAGTCGGAGATGCCGTGGGGGTAGTCGCGGGTTTCGACGACCCAGCAGCGGCCGCGGTCGTCCCAAGCGAAGGCGATGGGTTTGGCGATGTCGGGTTCGGCGGCGAATAGTTTGAGTTCGAGGTCGGCGGGGACCTGGGTGCGATCCATGCTGCCTTTGACGGAGAGGGGAAGCTGGAGAGTGAGGGGTTCGGGGCGCTTTTCGTAGTTGGCGACTTGGGGGTGGGGTTTGCGTTCTTCGGGGTCGCGCTGGGCGAGGAAGGCGTTGTAGGAGGCGACGCGGTCGGGGGGGAGTTTGGCGAGGAGGGTTTTGGCGGAGAGGTCGTCGCCGGGTTTGACGATGAGGTCGTAGGGGGCGTCGATTTTTTCTTTGGCGTAGTCGAAGTAAATAGCGTCGCGGCCGAGGTCACGCATGGCGTCGTGGAGAGGGCCGACGGTGGTTTGGGCGGTGCCTTCGGGGTCGAGATAGAGGACTCGAATGGGGCTGGCGAAGGAAGGGAGGGTGGTGGCCAGGGTGAGGGTGGCGAGGAGGAGGCGGGTGCGGGACATGGCGGGGGAGGTAAGTGAGAATAACGAATTCAATTGGGGGATTACACGGACATTGATTGTGTGAAATCGGACATTGGGGTTGAAGGGGTGAGAAGTGAGGGCAGGGTGGGGGGATGGAGAAGCCGAGCGAATTGAGGAAACGCTTTTTGAAGCGTATGGGGGCGGAGAGTCCGTTTTATTTGTTGTTCAATCACCTGCCGAGGGTGTCGTTTTTTGCGAAGGATGAGGCGTTTCGGTTTGTGGCGGCGAACTTGCACTTTGTCGAGCGGCTCGGATTTAAGACGGAGGAGGAGGTGCTGGGGAAGGATGACTTCAGTTTGTTTCCGGCGCGGTTGGCGGAGAATTTTCGGCGGGATGATGAGGAGGTGATGCGGACGGGGGAGGCGAAGCTGGGGATTGTGGAATTGTTTTTCAATCGCCAGGGGATTCCGGACTGGTTTGTGACGCACAAGCTGCCGGTGTTTGATGATGCGGGGAAGGTGATGGGGATCATGGGGATCGTGCGGGCGCATGGGAGCGCGCCGGACGAGGTGTATCCGCATCGGCAGATTGAGCGGGCGGTGGAGCACATTCGGACGCAGTTCCGAGAGAAGATTTCGGTGCCGGAACTGGCGGAACTGGCGTGTGTGTCACCGAGACAACTGCACCGGAAGTTTGTGGAGGCGTTTGGGATGAGTCCGCAGGCGGTGGTGATGAAGGTGCGGATTCAGGCGGCGTGCGAGCTGCTGGCGGATCCGGACCGGCAGGTGGGGGAGATTGCGCGGGAGGTGGGGTTTGCGGATCAGAGTTCGTTCACGCAGCACTTTCAGAAGCACATGGGGCTGACGCCGTTGCGGTATCGGCGGCAGTTTCGGTGAGGGGGCGGTAATCAGTAATCAGTAATCAGTAATCAGTGGTAAGTTGTCAGTTGTCAGTTGTGAGTGGTCAGTGGTTGGTGATGACGGCTAGAAGCCGTCACTCCTTGTGGGGGAGAAAGATTGGTTATTTTTTGGGTTCGGTGAGGATGGGGGTGGTGGAGATGGTGGTGGGGATGTTGCGGAGGTGGAGGTCGAGGAACTGTTGGACGCGGTGGTCGAGTTCGGGGCTGCGGAAGCCGTGGCCGCCGTTGGTCATGGTGATGAGTAGCGATTCGACTCCGGCTTTTTTCAGGGCGGCGTCGATTTCCTGGCCTTGGGCGTAGGGGACGAGGGGGTCCTTGGTGCCGTGAGCGGTGAGGAAGGGGGCGTCGCCGGGGGAGACGTGGGTGACGGGGGAAGCTTCGGTGGCGGCGGCGGTTTGGTCTTGGACGCGGCCGCCGAGGAGGAGGGCTTCGGGGTAGTCGGTGGTTTTGCGGTCGACAGTGCTTTCCTGTCTGACCATGGTGAGGAAGTTTTCCGGGCCGAAGAAGTTGATGACGCAGGTGACCTGGCTGTTTTGGTCGAGGTGTTTGCCGAGGGTGCCTTCGAGGGATTTGACGTCGCCACTGGTGCCGAGGAAGGAGACGAGGTGGCCGCCGGCGGAGGTGCCCCAGACGGCGATTTTAGCGGGGTCGATGTTGTATTCTTTGGCGTTGGCTTTGATCCAGCGGATGGCGGCTTTGCAGTCGTGGATTTGGGCGGGCCATTGGGCTTCGTTGGTGAGGCGGTAGCCGACGGAGATGCCGGCGTAGTGGCCGCTGGCGATGTAGGGGGCGATGTTGTTGATGCCGCTGGCTTTGTCGCCGCCTTTCCAACCGCCGCCGTGGATGAAGACGATGACGGGGAGGGGGGTGGTGGCTTTTGGGGCTTTGGGGAGGTAGAGGTCGAGGCGCTGGCGGGGGTTTTCGGTGTCGGCGTAGGGGAGGTCGAGGTTGGCGTCGATGCCTTCGGGGAGTCGGGGCGTTTTGGGGCGGTTTTGGGAGGTGCGGGCGGTGACGGCTTGGTGCTCGGACCTAGAGATGAAGCCGTTTTTGTCGGTGTCGACGCGGTCGAAGTTGCGGCGGAGGTTTTCGGGGAGTTCCTGGACGGAGAGCTGGTGGTCGTTGTTTTGGTCCCAGGCTTTGAAGAGGTCGGGCTGCTGGGCGGAGGCGATGAGGGTGGTGAGGAGGAGGGCGAGGAGGGGCTTCATGGTGGGGGGGAGAAACACGCGGGGGATGGGGGAGTTGCGTTGGGGTGAAGGGAGAGTGATCAGTAATCAGTAATCAGTATTCAGTGGTCAGTGGTTGGGGGAGTTGGGGGATTCTTGAGAGAGGCTTTGGGCGATGGCTTGGCCGGCGAGGTGGGCGGTGGTCCAGGCGGCTTGAAAGTTGAAGCCGCCGGTGACGCCGTCGATGTCGAGGATTTCGCCGGCGAAGTGGAGGCCGGGGACGAGGCGGCTTTCCATGGTTTTGAAGTGGACGTCGCCGAGGTGGACGCCGCCGCAGGTGACGAACTCGTCTTTGTTCATGCTTTTGCCGTCGACGGAGAAGGTGCAGGCGCCGAGTTCCTGGGCGAGGCGGCGGGCGAGGGGGTTGGGGAGGTGGGGCCAGCGGAGTTCGGGGAGGTTGGGGTGGAGGGGGGTGAGGGCGGATTCGACGAGGGTTTTCCAGAGGCGGGTGGGGATGTCGAATTGGGGGTCGTTGAGGAGGCTTTTGCGGGGGGAGGCGGTGCGGAGTTGGTCGAAGCGCTGGAGGATTTGGGGTTCGGTGGCGCGGCCGGTCCAGTTGACGAGGATGTCGAAGCGATAGTCGAGTTGCTGGAGATGGCGGGCGCCCCAGGCGGAGACTTTTAATATGCCGGGGCCGCTCAAGCCCCAGTGGGTGATGAGGACAGGGCCGGTGGCTTGGAGGCGGAGTTTGGGGTCGGTGGAGAGGACCTGGACGGTGGCGTCGGGGACGGCGAGGCCGGGGAGGTCGGTGAGGCGGGGGTCGGTGATTTTGAAGGTGAAGAGGGAGGGGGCGGCGTCTTCGATGCGGTGGCCGAAGCTGGCGGCGAGGTGGGCGCCGATGGGGTTGCGG
>JARXAL010000154.1 GCA_029865835.1 Verrucomicrobiaceae bacterium | reverse complement strand
GAGGGCGAATCTGCCGCCGTCATTGGCCCCACAAGGCTCCCCGCTTCTCGGGTGGCATCATCTTATCGATGCAATCGCCCCGAGCAAGGCGAGTCCTTGTTTCCAGGTCATCACCCCCGCCTTCGCTGCTTCGACTCGTCTTGCGTCAAGATAGAGGGAGACAGCGGAGGTTCGAACCACCTTTGCAGCCTCCGTCTCTGAGCGATTGGGAGAGTAGCCTGCCGATCGATACGCCGCCGCTTGGCGCATGCCGGAAAGAAAGGTGTCGCAGAAAAGGCGCGGGTGTTGAAGCAGATCCTCCGCGGAGAAGGATACCGCGCTCAAGTGCAAAGGGGGATCAACCGCCCCGCCGGATCGGGGGGCAGGGTGGGGGAGGAACACAGGCAAGGAAAGCAACTCTGAGGGCCGAAAGGCTGCCGATGGAAGGGGCCGGAATGCAGACGGGCTGGCCGGGGCGAGGTGCACACGCCCTGCAAACCTAGGCTTTAGAGGTCTGATGGAATGCAAACGGCACAAAAGAGGCGCTCATTCGAGCGCCTGAGTTTCTCCTGGAAGCCTAGTAGGTTAAGGTGGTGGGCAGAGCTGGATTCGAACCAGCGTAGGCAAAGCCAGCAGATTTACAGTCTGCCCCCGTTGGCCGCTTGGGTATCTGCCCGTTTCCTCAGAGAGGAGTTAGGAGTAAAGGCGGGGCGGGGGCTTTTGCAAATGGATTCTTTGCGAACTGGAGATTGTTCTGATGCGGTGTGTTGAACTTGAACTTCGAAGTTGGAGGCACCGCTTCCTGCTCCTGAAACTTAGGATTCCGGTTTGAATGGCTCGACTCGCCAAGCTATCAGGCATGTCTAGTTCGAGGAGGGCGATTCTGCGGTGCCGGAGGTTGAGCGGGGTGTGGCGTGGTAGATGACGACGACGTCGCTGGAGGGTCCGGAGGGGGAGAAGTCATTGCCGAGGCCCAAGGTGTGGATTGAACCGGCTTCGACACCCATCTCGATCAGGTGCTGCCGAACATCCTGGGCGCGGCGTTCGGAGAGGGAGCGGGCGTAATCCTGGGGGAGCTTGGGTGAGGTGTATCCGGCGATGAGCAGGCGGGTTTTGTCTTGCTTGCTCTGATCAGCGACTTTGCGAAGGCTGATCAGATGGCGACCGCTGATAGTGTGGTGATCGCCAATGAAGCTTAATGCCGGACAGGCAGGTGTGAGGTTTCCAGCGAGCGGGGAGGTGAATCCTTCACGCGAACCGAGGGCGTAGACGACAGCGGTGTTATCCTGTTTGAGCGATCCGCATGAGGTGGCGGTCGCTGCGATGATGAGAGAAAAGAAGAGGCGTTTCACGTGATGGCGAGTGTGGGAGATCAATTCATCCATCGGGGTTCGGAGACTTCGCCGAAGTCACTAATAAGAAGGCGTCTTGAGTTTGAAACAAGATCATGGCGGTAGAGGTCGCCATTTTCAGTGTAGATCAGGTAGCGGCCATTGGGGCTGAAGGAGGGATGGCTGGCACCGCGTTGGATCACGCGAGTGCGACCGGAAGGGTAGTCTTTGATGGCGACGACCCAGGACGCGCGGCTGCGGGCCGTGAAGGCGACCTGGGTGCCGTCTGGTGACCAAGTGGGATCCGTTGCAAACCGATAGCCCACATTGAAGCGTTGCAGGGCGCCGGGAGATTTTTCCGAACCGAAGTCGGCGACGTAGAGTTGTTGGCCGTGGCCTTCGTCGCTTGAGAAAATGAGGCGGGTGCCGGTGGGGCTCCAGGAGGGGCTGCAGGGGACGCCGATGGATTCGGTGAGGCAGCCGGCGGAGTTGGTGGCGAGGTCAGTGACGAAGATTTCGGGGTTACCGAGGAAACTCATGACGAGAGCGAGGTGCTGGCCGTCCGGGGCGATTGAGGCACCGAAGTTGGCTCCAGAGGTGTCCGTGACGACGCGTTCCATGCCGCCACCGAGGTCCATGAGGGTGACTTCGGGAAAGCCGGTGCGGTAGCTGGTGAACGCGAGCAGGGAGGCGTCCGGGGAGAGGGAAGGGCTCACGGCGCCGTGGCGATGGCGAGTGACTTGTTGAATGTTGCCGCCATCGGCATTGGAGAGGTAGATTTGTTTGACGCCGGTCTTGTTGCTGACGAAGACGATCCGGCTGGTAGCGAGGCCGGGTTTGCCGGTGATGGCGAAGGTGAGATCGTCGGAGAGAGCTTGGAGGTTCTCGTCGAGTCCGGGGGCTGCGTAGGTGCGCTCGAATAGAAGTTTGCCGGAGCTATCCTTCAGGCGGCTGGAGACGCGTCCGCCGACTGAGTCACCGGAGAGTTCGAAAGAGGCTTGGGCGGGATCTGCTTTGGCACCTGAGGCAAGGATATCGAAAGCACGGGACCGCGTTAGTTCTTCGATGATGCCTGTTTGGGCACTGGTGCCGGAGCTGCCAGTGAAGGGCGTGACGCTGAGTGCCGGTAGTGGGGAGGACTTCTCAGAAGCTTGACTGGGGTCCTTCTTCTTGTTGCCGATGCCAATTAAGGCAAGACTATCGGTTGGCGCTAAAAAAAGGAACGCCAAAAGGAGGCTCAAACGTTGGATTGCCTGGGTCATTCGATCTGAAACTGGATACGACACACGTAACGCGAATTTTGAAAAGAGGAAGGGAGGGAGTTAGGAATTTTCAGGGAATCTGCTGATGTCAGTCGGCTTCGGAGGCGTTCGGCGACTTTTTCGACGGCAAGGAGCACGGAGAGATCGAGTTCGGTGGATCCTGATGGAGCGACGAGGTCGGCTTGAACCAGGGCGAGGTCTGTGTTGAGCGAGATATCGAGACGGGTGGTTCGCTTGGAAGGGGCGGTTTGTTCGAGGTCGGGAGGGGTCCAGACCTGCATGAAGGCTTCGTAGAGAGCTTCGTCGATTTGGTCGAGTTCGCTCATGGTCGCCGCGTTGGGACCGGCGCAGGTGAGAGGGGACGGCTGGCTGGAGTTTGCGGGGGGGGACAGATTGCTTGTTGAGGCTGAGGTGACGCGAGAGAGCGTGATGTAGCGGGAGGCGTTGCGAGTTGCCGGTGGTGGGGTGGTCGCTGGGGTGGTCAGGGGCAGGGGAGATTGGAAATCGGCGGGACGGAACCAAAGCAAGGCAGGTGACTGCGTTTTTGAGGAAGAGTCGGGTGGGGCCTGGGTAGGGGTGGAACTGTCTGAGGCGAGCCAGAGAACGATGATTGCGAGGAGAAGATGGGCGACGGTGACGCCGATGAGTGCGGGGCGAAGGGGTTCCAGGACGTAAGGCCGGGCATCGGAAGCAGCGCTGGCGGTTGCGGTCATGGAACGGTTGAGGCTGTCAGGCGAATGGCAGTGCTTTGGACGCCTGTTTTTTGCAGGATGGCCATGGGTGCGACCAGTCGAGAAACTGGAAGGTCGGGGGTCATTTCGATGATGACGCCGAGGTTGGGTTGGGTGCGAAGGGAGTCGGTGAGGCGAGTTTCGAGGCTAATCGCGGGCATTTCAGCGCCGTTCCAAAGGATGGCGTCGGACGGGAGCAAGGAGAGGGTAATGGTCTCACTCGGTGTCGGGGCAGGAGCGGCGCTGTTGGTGGCCTTGGAAGTGAGAAGCGAGTCGGTTTGGGAGACCAGAGGCAGGGCGACCATGAAGGCGAAGAGCAGGATGAACACGAGGTCGAGCAGTGGGGTGACACTGATCTCGGTGAACCATTTGAGTTGGTTGTGGTGTCGCGCGTGTCTCATGAGTGGGACTCGATGGGATGGGATGAAGCCAAGCCGGAGGGGGCGCCGGAGAAGGCGTCCAGGCCGATGGAGTCGAGATCGCTGATGGCCGTTGGGAGGTCTGGGGTGTTGGTGCGGTGATCGACGAAATGGCGATCCAGGATGCTAGCGAAATCGGCGGAGAAATGCTCGATCCGAGCGATTTGGAGGCGGATCCGAGAAACGAGGAAATTGTATCCGAACATGCTTGGCAGGGCGACGACGAGGCCTGCGATGGTGGTGAGCATGGCGGAGGAGAGGCCGGGGGCGAGTGCTCGGAGGCCGCCGCCATCGGCGATACTGGCAAGGCCGCCAAAGCTTTCCATGACACCCCAGACGGTGCCGAGGAGTCCGAGGACGGGGGCGCCACTGAGGGCGCTGGCGACGACGCCAAGTCCGGTCTCAAGCCGGAGGGCGGCCTCGCTAACCGCGCGCTCCATGGTCTCTTTGACGGCGTTCATTTCACTGGGGGTGATGCGACCGGCGGATTGGAGGCGACGGCTGAAGTGGGCGTCGACGGTGTCGGTATTGAGGAGGTAGAAAGCGAGTTCGCGGCAGGCGTCGTGATAGACGTGGAACATGGGGGCTTCGAGGAAGCGTTCGCCAGATTGGAAAAGGGAGAGCGGATGGGGGCTGCGGCGGAGGTCAGTGCAGAAGGTGGCGTTGGCTTTCCGGGCGTGTTTGAGGAGGAGAAACTTCCGGGTCATGGCGACCCAACTGGCGATGGAAAGGACAACCAGGAGACCGCAGATAATGATGCCTGAGGGGGTGGCGTTATTGAATCCAAAGGAGAGGCCGGAAGCCAGGGGTAGCAAGGGCATGGCTTAATGCGAAGGGATAGAAGAGGAGTGGGTGAAAGGTATGCGGACAGAAACAGTTAACGGAGGTATGAGGTCATGCGTCAACTTGGAATTCGAGGGGCACAAAAGAAGAGGCGCAGGTTGGTGACAACCTGCGCCTCGAAAGGAGTAAACCCTAAATCAGGGGATCTGACTGATTACCAGCCTTGAGTGCGGCTGTAGTCCACTTGGGAGATGAAGCCGACTTGGGGTGAGAATTCCGAGTAGCCCCACCATGGGTCGAGTTGCTCTTTCCGGTAATACGGAGGGCGGTAGGTGCACTTGTAGGTGGGGAAAGGGAAGGTGACGACTTCATAGACGCCGTAGCCAAGGCGAACGATTGTGCGCTTCGTGCCTTCAACGACCATGTCACTGGCAGCGGCGTGGGCGCCGTCACTGCGATTGGAGCGGTCCCAGACGTTGATGATCTCGGAAGCGCCGTAAGCGAGGTTAGCGAGACCGCGGCTGAGTTTGCGGCTCCAGTTGAAGTGGTGGCCGGGAGGGGATTGGATATCCGCCATGACGAGACCGCCAAGGACGAGGCCGGCGAGGAGAGTGAGAGAGAGACGTTTTTTCATGAAGACGTGAGTAGTTACTCAAATAGGTAGGGTGATGGCAAGAGGGAAATGCGATTTCGGACAAAAGTTTTCCGGATGGCTATGAAAATTGCATCACATTGGCTGATTTCTAAACTTTTGCTTGCCAACGGTAGGGTGTGTGTTTTGTTCGTGGCCCTAAAATTGACCACAAACTACACCACCCTTTCACCAAGGCGGTGAACTGACAAAACCATGAGCGAAGTTACAGCACCCTCCCTTAACACCTTCCAATTGCATGAGAAGGACACCGGCAGCTCCGATGTGCAGATCGCGCTGTTGACGGGACGTATCAATTACCTGACACAGCATTTGACGAAACACTCGAAAGACCACTCCACGCGCCGTGGGTTGTTGAAGATGGTGGCTCGTCGCCGGAAGCTTCTTGATTACTTGAAGGTCACGGCAGAAGACCGCTACACGAAAGCGGTTAAGACGCTCGGTCTGCGCCGCTAGGACGACGATTTTGAAATGGGGGTGAACTCGATGGAGTCCACCCCTTCTTCGTTTGATCGTTGGAGCCTGCTTGATGCGCCGGGGCCAAACGCATGCGTGAGATTTGGTGGTGGACCACTGAGTTGAAGCATGGCCCGGAACAGGTGCAGTGAGTCACTACCCAATCAGACGGCGATTGATTTCGGTCCTGATTTTTTCTTTTGAAAGCGACTGCTCATTTGAGTCGGCGCAAACCTTTCCCAAACCAAAACAAACATAATGAACATCCAAAACATCTCCTGCACACTGGGTGCGGGCACCATGACATTCGAAACCGGTAAGTTGGCCAAATTGGCTGACGGTGCCGTTACCGTGCAACTGGGCGAAACGCTGGTGATCGTCACCGCCGTTTCTGCGACCAAAATCAAAGAGGGTCTCGATTTCTTCCCTTTGACCGTTGAATACAAGGAAAAGGCATCTGCAGCAGGGCGCTTCCCTGGCGGCTACTTCAAGCGCGAAGGTCGGCCAACTGAAAAGGAAATTCTGACAGCGCGGATGACGGATCGTCCGTTGCGTCCTTTGTTCCCGAAGGGTTATTTTTATGAGACCCAAATCATCACCATTTTGCTGAGCGCAGATGGCCAGAATGATTCGGATATTCTCAGCATCAACGGAGCGTCCGCAGCCTTGTGCGTGTCGGACATTCCGTTTGCGGGTCCGATTGGCGCGGTGCGCATTGGTCGTGTGGGCGGAGAGTTCGTGGTGAACCCGACGCACAGTCAGCGTGAGGAGAGCGATCTGGATCTGGTTTACGTGGGCAACAAGAATGACGTGATCATGATTGAAGGCGCGGCCAATGAACTGGGCGAAGAAGAGTTCAAGAAGGCGCTGCGTTTTGCTCAATCCCAAGTGCAATTGCTGGTGCGTGCGCAGGAAGAACTGGCAGCGAAGGCAGGCAAGGCGAAGCGTGAGGCGCCGGTGATGATCGCCCGCGAAGATCTTTGCGAAGTGGCTTACCAAGTGGCGGGTGACCGGATTGAATCCGCGATTTATCGTCCGAGCAAGGTGGAGCGTGCGAAGGCCGTTGGTGCGCTGCGGGCTGAAGTGGAATTGAAGATCAAGGAGCTTCATCCTGATGCGAGCGCGTTCGAGATCAGCCAGGCGTTTGATTACCTTCAGAAGAAGGCTTTCCGCGTGAGCATTCTGGACAAGCAACAGCGTTGTGACGGGCGGACAGTGGACCAGATCCGTTTGTTGACGGGCGAAGTGGGTTTGATTCCACGGGTGCATGGTTCGGCTTTGTTCTCACGCGGTGAGACGCAAGCGGTGGCGCTGGCGACGCTGGCTCCGGCTGACGAGGCGCAAGAGATGGACACGTATGCAGGTGGCGAAAGCACCAAGCGGTTCATTTTGCACTACAACTTCCCTCCGTTCTCGGTGGGTGAGACGGGCCGCTTTGGTGGTCAGAATCGCCGTGAGATTGGTCACGGAGCCCTGGCTGAGCGTTCGATCGCGCCAGTGATTCCTGCTCAAGACAAGTTCCCGTATGCAATCCGGATCAGCTCCGAAGTGATGGAGTCCAATGGTTCGACTTCGATGGCGACGGTGTGTTCCGGTTCGATGGCGTTGCTGGACGCAGGTGTGCCTTTGATCCGCCCGGTGGGTGGGATTTCGGTGGGTCTGGTGTCTGAGTATGACGACAACAACCAGATGAAGCGCTACCTGACGATGATCGACATCCTGGGCAGCGAAGACCATTTTGGTGACATGGATTTCAAGCTTTGCGGCACGGACGTGGGTGTGACGGGGTTCCAGTTGGACCTGAAGCTTCCCGGGATTCCGCTTTCGATTCTGGAAGAGGCTGTGGACAAGGCGAAGGTGGGTCGGACTGAGATTCTGGGCGTGATGAATGCCTCGATTGCGGATCCAAAACCATTGAGCCCGCATGCGCCACGCATTGAGATCGTGAAGATCAACCCGGACAAGATCGGTGAGTTGATCGGCCCTGGCGGCAAGAACATCAAGGCGATCCAGGCGGAGTCCGGTGCTGACATCAGCATCGAAGACGACGGCACGGTGTACATTTATGCTCAGCGCAAAGAGTCTTTGGAACGGGCGATCGAGATGGTCACCGGGATTTCCGCGGAAGTGGAGATTGGCAAGACCTACACAGGCAAAGTGGTCAGCACGACGAACTTTGGTGCGTTCATGCGAGTGGTTGGCAACAAGGATGGTTTGATCCACATCTCTGAATTGGCAGACTTCCGAGTGAAGGCTGTTGAGGACGTGGTGAAAATGGGTGACATCGTGACGGCCAAGTGCATCGGCATTGATGACAAAGGTCGCGTGAAGATGAGCCGCCGCGCTGCGATGAAGGATCTGGACGACAAGGCCGCCGGTGGAAGTGGTGAGGCGCCTGCTGAAAGTGACGAGGGTTAATCCCTGAAAAATGACGAGGCGCGCTCTGGAAACGGAGCGCGCCTTTTTTTGTTCGTAGTCGGAGTGAACGAGGGGTGCTGAGAGGGTGATTCCCGATGCAAAGCAGGTGCGGGGGATTTCCAGGTTCGCTATTTGGTTCTGAAGATGCTGCTTTGAATGATGGCGTGGATGAGGTCGCGGAGGGAGTGCTGGCGGGTTTTGGATTCGGCGACGAGGTGCTCGATTTCGGGGCGGTCGGCGAAGGTCATTTCGCGGCCGGTGGCGAAGGTGAGGAGCTTTTCGGTGAGGCAACGGGCGATGCGATCCTGGTCGGCGAGGAGGATTTTTTGGAGGTCAGCGAGGTTGTTGAAGGTGGCGCCGGAGGGCAGTTCGCCGGTGGAGTCGACGGGTGGGCCGAGGCGGTAGCGTACTTTGCGACCTTGGACGGTGAGTTTGACTTGTTCGCC
>JARXAL010000229.1 GCA_029865835.1 Verrucomicrobiaceae bacterium | reverse complement strand
GGAGTAGACGCCGTCACGGAAGAGGTTGAAGACGGGAAACTGGGCGAAGAGAAAGTCTTTGTGAAGGCCGTTTGTGTTAGAGAGGAGGAAGAGGGGGTGAGATGACGCGAGTTGTTCGAGGGTGCGGGTGAGGGCGAGGTTTGGGGCGAAGATATCGCACCAAATTTGGATGAACTCGGCTGCGGAGTCTTTGAAGCCAATGGCTTCGATGGCCTGGGTGATGAAGGTTTGGTCGTCGATTTGACCGTCTTCGAAAGGCAGTTTGAGGTGATGGAGGCGGTCGAACAAAGCGTCTTCGGGGCAATCGGAGCGAGCAGCCAGGCGGCTGGAGGCAATGCGGAAATCGAAACTGACAATGACGTTGCCGATGTCGCAGAGGATGGAGGGGGTGGGCATTGGGAAGAGAATTAGAGGTGGCTCAGGATGGCTTCGGCGGTCAAGTGGGCGGCATTGGGGAGGCTGAGAGGTGGAACCATGTGGTTGCGCATTTCTTTGGCGAGGCTGCCTTGATCGGCAAGCATGCGGGCGGTCAGAGTGGCGGTTTCGAGTGGGGAATGGCTGCGGAGGGCGCAGTGATGGTTGAGGAGCATTTCGGCATTGCCTTCTTCCTGGCCGGGAACGACGTAATCGATCACGGCTGGGGTGCGAGCGGCGAGGACTTCATGGAGGATGGCACCACCGGCTTTGCAAATGACGAGGTCGTGAGAGCGCAGGAGTTGGGGCATTTGGTCGGTCCAACCGATGAGTGTGAAGCGGTCTGCGGGGAGGGAATCGGCGAAACGATTGAGGGTGAGGTGGAGTCGGCTTTTGTGTTTGCCAACGGGCAGGGTCAGGTGTGCTCCGGAGAGGATGAGTGGGCGGAGGGCTTCCAGAGTGGCGGCAACGTGTTTGACGGGGGTCGAGGGGAGGTAAAGGATCGCTTGGGGAGCGTTGGCTGGGCGGGGGGAGAGGAGTGGGGCGGCGAAGGCCGGGCTGACGGGGAAGCCGGTGACGAAAATTTTGTCGGAAGGGAGGCCGCGATCGAGAAGGACAGCGACGGTTTCGGGGTCGGCCACGCAGTAGTAGTCACTGGGGTCGGAAGTCCAGCTGGGGTGGACGGAGACGGAGTCGGTGATGATGGTGAAGAGGGGAGGAACAGGGCCTTGGGAGCGGAGAGGGGCGAGGAGAGTGCTGTAAAAGGGGTAGGTGCTGACGATGGCGCGGGGTTGATGCAGGTGAATAAGGCTGGCGAGGGCTTTTTGAAGGGAAGCGTTGAGGGGGTTGGGTTGCTGGCCGATGTCGCTTTTGGCGAGTTTTTGATAGGCCCACCTCCAGGCGGAGGGGAAGTTGACAATGGCAGCCTGGTAAGCGGATTGCAGAACCCGGGTCAGGTTGGGCAAGTGCTGCTCGAAGAGGTCCACCACGAGGACGGATTCGGCCGTGCTCGAGAGTTGGGTTTTCAGCGCCTGGGCAACGGAATTTGCGGCCGTGTTATGGCCGTCTCCGAAGCCTGCCGTTAGGACTAGAATCACGCGTTGGTTTCGATGGCGAGCCCAGTCTGAAAAACAATCGAAATATCTCTGGTCATAGACCGTAATGTAAGATAATTATCAAGTGCTCTGAATATTTTAGCCCGATGAATAAACCAAACCGATCTTGGCGTTCGAGTCA
Source organism: Verrucomicrobiaceae bacterium (assembly GCA_029865835.1). GTDB lineage: Bacteria > Verrucomicrobiota > Verrucomicrobiia > Verrucomicrobiales > Verrucomicrobiaceae > JAGRPD01. The sequence continues at coordinate 9,898 of JARXAL010000229.1, read as the reverse complement.
AGCACTGGCCCTGTTTGTTTTGGTCGCTGCCGTGTTGATCATGGCGGCGCCATTTCGCGGTGGGGGTGGACTGGTGAGGATGCAGTCGGCGTCTGTGATGCCCTTGTTTGCCACGGCATCGCTGGCTCATGGGTCGAGTTTTCAGGCTCGGAGCTTGTCTGAACGGGTGGGGTGCAGTGGGGAGTCCTTGTTTCGCTCGGCACCGACAGTGAAGTTGGTGAAACGGCGGGAGATCGTGGTCAGGAAGGTGGTTTCGGCGATTCCGGTGGATTTTCACGCGCCACGCCAGGAGTGGGAGCACTTGAGCCAGGGGGTGCGGAGGGAGTTGGATCGGTTGGCAATGGGGGCGGAGGTGAAGGCTGTGGAGATTCGGGCGACGGGGACCAGGGCGGGTGATTTGGATGACTTAGTTAGAAGAGCCAAGGTGCTGGGAGGGACGGGTGAGGTGAATCACTTGGGGCAAGCGTTGGTGGTGGGACGCGGAGAAGGTGCAGGAGACGGGGAGGTGCAGGTGGGCAAAGGTGAGGTGTCTGGAGCGGGACCGTTGGCGCTTTATTTGGTGGGAGATTTCAATGAGGTGGGGGTGACCCGTGCGCAGTGGGCGGCCTTGGATGAGGTGATGGATTATTTGGCGATGAAGTGGGGGAAGGTGGCGGTCTCGGTGAGGCCGAGCACGTTGGGTGGCGGGAGACTGGGGCTGGGAGCGCTGTTCCCTACTGAGCGATTTTTGCGGGCACTGGTGCCACCTTTGCCACCATTGAATGCACCGGCGGGGTAACTGCGGGTGCCATGAAGGGATCAGAACAAGTCCAGTGCCAAGTCGAGCGCTCGAACCGAGTGGGTGAGGGCACCGGAGGAGATGGAGTTGACGCCTGTGGCGGCGACATCGTGAATGGTGTCGAGCGTGATGCCACCGCTGGCTTCGAGCCAAAGTCGACCGGCATTGAGGGTGACGGCTTGTCTGAGTTGGGCCAGGTCCATGTTATCGAGGAGAATCAGGTCGATGCCTTGGAGGGAGAGAAAGTCGGCGAGTTGCTCGAGCGTGGCGGCTTCCAGTTGGATGCGCATGCCGGGATGGTCCTGGCGGACACGGTTGATGGCGGATTGGAGGGAGGACAGGGAGCCATCGGCGGCGAGGTGATTGTCTTTGACCATCACGGCGTCGTAGAGACCCATGCGATGGTTGACACCGCCACCGGCTTTGACGGCTTCTTTTTCAAGCAGGCGCCAGCCTGGGGTGGTTTTGCGGGTATCCCAGACTTCGACGGGATAGGGTTTGACGGCGTCGACGTAGCGGGCGGTCATGGTGGCGACACCGGAGAGGCGTTGAAGGAAATTGAGGGCGGTGCGTTCGGCGGTGAGCAGCGAGCGGGTGCGACCTTCTATCTCGATCAAGGTGTCACCGGCTGCGAATGTGCTACCGTCCGGGCGGTGAACCCAAAGACCGAGACCCGAATCCACTTCCTTGAAGACCGTTTCCGCGATCGACATGCCGGCAACGATGCCGGGTTCGCGGGCGACGATAGTGGCTTTGTTGCGCGAGTTTTCGGCGATGAAATAGAGGGAGGTGACGTCACCGGGGCCGACGTCTTCAGTCAGAGCGGCGCGGATGAGGTCGAGAGTAGAGGCGTGCATGAGGAAGCGGGTGAGAATGTAACGCGAGAAATGCGGGACGCTAGCGCGGAGGTGCTGGGATGAGGCCGAGCAAAAGGGGGGCGAGGCGGGGAGGCGACAAGCTGAGGGAGGTGGCGTATGACTTGCGCAGCCCGCTGCGACCGGCTTCGCGATGGGCGTGGTGGCGGGGAGTCATCTTGCGAGCGGCGATGGGCATGTTGATCATGGGGTTTTTGACGGGAGCGGTGGTTTTGGGCGTGTACAGTCAACTGGCGAAAGGGTATGATTTGGCGGAGTTGGGGGAGATGCCGGAACGGACGGTGGTGCTGGATTCGAAGGGGCAGGTGATGGGGCGATTGCATGGAGAGGACCGGATTGTGATCTCGTTAGCGGAGGTTTCGCCATGGTTCATCAAGGCCTTGCTGGCGCGGGAGGACACGCGTTTTTACTTGCATTCGGGGATTGATTTCATCGGGGTGCTGCGGGCGATGATTCGCAATTTGAGGGACGGGCGGATTGTGCAAGGAGCGAGCACCTTAACGATGCAGTTGGCGCGCAACAGTTATCCGGATTTGGATGACCGGAGCTTTCACCGAAAGTTGTTGGAGATGATGCTGGCGCGTCGGATAGAGAAGGCGATTGGCAAGGATCAGATATTGGAGCACTACATCAACCGGATCTTTTTTGGGCCGGGGTTGTGGGGGATTCAGAGGGCGAGCCAGGTGTATTTTGGCAAGCATGCTTCCCAGCTGACATTGAGCGAGGCGGCGTTGATTGCGGGGTTGATTCGGAGCCCATCGAGGTTCTCGCCATTTCGGAATTTCAATGGAGCGATCAAGGAGCGGGATGATGTTTTGAAGCGATTGGTTGAGGTGAAGGCGATCACCCAGGAGGAGGAGTTGGGGGCGCGTTATGAGGAGGTGATATTGCGGGGGCAACCGGCGTTTCAGAGTCAGGGAGGGTATGCGTTGGACATCGTGAAGCGGGATCTGGATTTGATTTTGGAGGACCGAGAGTTGCGTGAAGGGGGGTTGCGTGTGATCACGACCTTGGACAAGGATTTGAACGATGCGGCTGAGGTGTTTTTGGACAAGCGGTTGAGGGAGGTGGAGAAGTTGCCGGGTTACGCGCATCCGACGAAGGCGGCGTATGATGCCGGATGGGACAGGGTCAGCGCGGTTTTGGAGACGCCGTATCTTCAGGGGGCGACGGCGGTATTGAACAATGACACCGGGGGTGTGCTGGCGTTGGTGGGGGGCAGGGATTACCGACAGAGTAAGTTCAACCGGGCGACGCATGGTTCGAGGCAAATTGGATCGACAGTGAAGCCTTTTGTTTATGCGGCGGGGATTGAAGCGGGATTGATGCCCGGGACATTGATTAGCGATGATCCGTTGAAGCCGGCGGAGATTGCCGGGGTGGAAGCGACATGGAATCCGGGGAACTCGGATGGGCGATTCACAGGGATGCAGCCGTTGACGTTAGGATTGGTCCAGAGTCGCAATACGATGACGATTCGGGTGGGGAATCAGGCGGGGCTGGATCGGGTGATGGCAACCTTGGGTGCGGTGGGTTTGCCGGGGGGACAGAAGAGCACGCCACAGGTGTTCATTGGCAACGTGTCGGGCAATGCGTATCAAGTGGCAGCGGCTTATTCGGCATTTCCCAATGACGGATTGCGGAAGCGGCCTTATTTGATCGACCAAATTGTCGATAAAAGAGGGCAGGTCATTTTTCGGGCGGGTGTGATGGAGGTGGACACCCTTAGTCCGGGGGTCGCGCAGGTGATTCGACGGATGTTGGGACAGGTGATGGATCAGGGGGCGGCAGCGGTTTTACGATCGGAGTATGGATTCAAAGAAGCGGCTGGAGGGAAGACGGGGACCACGAACAATTATCGGGATGCCTGGTTTGCGGGCTACACCTCGGGGCTGACCACGGCGGTATGGGTGGGGTTGGATCGGGGAGGGACGATTTTGGATGGAGGCTATGGGAGCAAGTTGGCTTTGCCGATTTGGGGGGATGTGATGAACAAGGCGATGGCGTTGGGGTATGCCTCGGGGATGAAGCGTCCGGAGGCGCCGAGGTCGAGGGTGGCGTTGTGTCGTCACAGCAGCGAGTTGGCCACGGAAGGCTGCCATGCGTCGGGCTGTGCCTATGAGGATGAGTTGCCTTACGAATTGGTGCCGGGCGTTTTTTGTCGCCAGCATGGAGGTGACGAGGCCGGGAAGGAGGCGGAGAAGCCTAGTTCATCCGTTTGGAAGCGAATGAGGCGGTGGCTTGAATGAGCTATTCCGCTTCGGAAGTCGGCAGTTTCAGCTTGGTCACGATGGGGCGATGGTCGCTGGCTTGATCGAAGTCGTGCGAGTCGAAGATGAACGAGTGTGAAACGTCGATGAAGGGTTTCATGGCTCGGCTCATGAAGAGGTAGTCGAGGCGAGAGTAGCTATCGGCCGCTTCCCAGTAGTGGGTCCAGGTTTCTCCGCGTTTGTCGGTGATGCGGATGTCTTCCATGAACAGGACACCGGTTCGGGAGCCCTGGATGGCTTTGATGGGGGCTTCGTGGCGGTATTCGTTGAAGTCGCCATAGAGGAGGATCGCGCTTTCGGGGGATTCGGAGAGGATGCCGTCGAGGTGTTTGCGGAGCAGGGAGGCTTCGTTTCGGCGCATGAGGGCTTGATCGGCCTCGGGGACTTCGCGCATGGATTTCAGGTGAACGCCGATGAAGCGGAAGTTGAGGTTCGGGCGGGGTTGGATGGTCGCGTCGAGGAAACCGCGTTGGACGGAAAAGATTTTGCCCTCGAGTTCGTAGGTGAGGTCAGAGACGGACTGTCTGCTGGCGATGGTGAATCGGGAGAGGAAGCCGAGGCGGCGGGTGGGGTCGCCACCTTGGGCGATTTCGGAGTGGGGGAGGTCGATGCCGGCGGTTTTGAGAAGGGATTGTATTTCTCTCAGGTCGTCGGCGCTGCCGATTTCACTGAGACCGAGGACATCCGGCGCGATGGCCTTGAGATGGGTGATGACGGCGGCTTTTTCGGATTCGGGCTTGGTGGAATCTTTGACGACTTTGTTGTCTTCGAAGCGATCCATGATGAGCCAGTTTCTGACGTTGTAAGCGCAGAAAACGAGGCTGTCGGGGGAGGCGGGTTCGGCGGCGCGAGACGAGAGGGTCAACGACCCCAGGAGAAGGAGCGGGATAATGGCTTGGCTGAGCCTGAGCGTTTTTTCACGCCATGAGGCAAGCAGGCAAGCTTGGGACATTCGGAGCAGACGGAGGGAGCTTAGACGTCGTCCGAGGTGGAACCAACGGGTTGACGGGTTGCTTCAGCGGTTTCGCGGCGCTGTTTGGGCTCTTGGATGGTGGGGCGTTCGACTTCGTCCTGGGCGCGGTGGAGTTCGGTTTCGAACTCTTCACGGGCTTTTTTGAACTCGCCCATGCTTTTGCCGAGGCTACGGGCGAACATAGGGAGTTTTTTTGCACCGAAGAGGATCAGAACGAGGATGCCGATGATGAGCAGCTCTGGGGTTCCGAGGGGGCCGAAGCCGGCGATGACAGGAAGAGTATTCATGAGGATAGTCATACTTTACTGAACGTCCCGCTGCAATGAAGACTTTCAGGGGATCGTAGGAGAGTCTTAGTGGGTGCTATTTGTCTATTCGGCGGTGAAGTCGAGGAGGATTTTGCCTGAGCGGTGGGGTTGGGCGGCGAGGGTGAGGGCTTCGGGGGCGTTTTGGAAGGGGATGATGGCTTGGATGGGGAGGTGGAGTTTGCCGGCGAGCATCATTTCGGCGAGGGGGGCGAGGGTGTGGAGGAGGGCTTCGGGGGCGGCGTGTTCGAACCAGCGGCTGACCCAGAGGCCGCGGAGGTGGAGGTCTTTGAAGATGAGGAAGGCGTTGGGGACTTTGAGGCTTTTAAGGCTCATGGCGCCGTAGGTGACGAGGGTGCCGCCGGGGGCGAGGAGGTTCATGAGGCGGATGGCGCTGTCGCCACTGACGGCGTTGGCGGCGAGTCTGACAGGGGAGGTGCCGAGTCGTTCGCGGGCGGCGGCGTGGCCTTCGGCGTCGTCGGTGAAGACGGCGGTGGCGCCTTGGACTTCGAGTTCGGGGATGAGATCAGCGCGGCGGACGAAGGAGAGGGTTCGAATGCCGAGGGTGGCGGCGATTTGGATGAGGGCGCGGCCGACGGCGGAGTTGCCGGCGTTTTGGGCGATCCAGTCGCCTTCGAGGAGGGGGACGAATTCTTTGAGAAGGAGCCAGGCGGTGACGGGATTGATGCGGAGCATGGCGGCCTGGGCGAGGTCGATGCCTTGGGGGAGGAGGGCGAAGAATTGTTCTGGAGCGACCATGTGCTGGGACCAGGTGCCGACGCCGAGGAGGGGAATGACGGGGTCGCCAACGGCGAGGGAGGTGACTTCGGAGCCGATGGCCTCGACGATGCCTGAGGCTTCGTGACCGGGGATGCAGGGGAGGTTTGGTTTGCGGCCGTAGTTGCCCTGGATGACATTGAGGTCGGCCGGGTTGATGGGGGCGTAGTGGATGCGGACGCGAACGTCGTGGGGGTCAAGGTCCGGGAGGTCGTGGGGGGCGGTGCGGATGACTTCGGGCGGGGAGCCGTTTTCGGAGATGAGGAGGCAGAGGGAAGACATGGGTCCGAAGGGTGAATGGAACCAGAGCGGGCGCCGCTTTGGTTCCAAGAGGGGATTAGCGGGTCAGGAGGCCGCGGGCGATGATGGCGTCGACGGGGTTTTTGTCGTCGGTGAAGGCGACTAGGGGTGGGGGGAGGCGGGAAGGAGGGACGTAGGTGGAGACGATGCGCTGGTTGAGGCTGCCAGGGGCGTGGAATCGATCGGTGATTCGGCTGTTCCAATTGGATTTGGTGGCGAGGAGGATGACGTTTTGGGGTTCGTCGAGGCGGCCGCCGACGCCGAAGACTTCGACGAAGGGGAAGGCGGCTCTGACGGTGGTGAGAAGGCCGGCGAGGAGTTCGCCCCGGGGGCCTTGGACGGCGCTGATGACGTTCATGATGAAGGCGCCGTCGTCGGTGAGGCGGTCGTGGACGAGTTGGAAGAACTCTTTGCTGGTGAGGTGGACGGGGATGGCGCGGATGCCGTTGTAGGCGTCGCCGAAGATGAGGTCCCAGCGTTGTTCGGGTTTGTCATGGAGGAGGAGGAAGCGGCGGGCATCGCCGGGGTGGGCTTGGACGTTGGGGTGTTTGTCGAGTTGGAAGAACTGGCGGCCGACATCGATCACGCGGGGGTCGATTTCGGCGACGTCGACGTGGGCATTGGGGAAGGTGCGGGAGAGTTCGTTGGGCATGCCGAAGGCGCCGGCGCCGAGGAAGAGAGCGCGATTGAGGGTGAGGTTTTCGTTGAGTTGGGCGAGGCGCCAGTAGTGTTGGTAGGCGAGGATGAGGTCACCGGTATCCGGGTTCACGCCGCCTTCCTGGGTGCTGTCGAGTTCGAGGACGCGACGTTTATGAGGGCTGGTGCCGTTTTCGGAGACGCGGATGCGATGGTAGAAGGATTCTTCCTCGTGGATGACATCGGGCGGTGTGACGGGGCGTTCACCGAGGGCGACGGCGGCGGCGATGAGGCCGGTGAGGAGGATGGGGAGCTGCTGGCGGAAGGAGTTTTTGGAGAGAGAGAAAGCGATGATGGCGAGGACGAAGAGGAGAACGGCGACGCCGAAGAAGATGGAGCGGACGCCGAAGGTGGAGATGAGGAAGAAGCCGGAGAGGAAGGTGCCCGCGAAGCTGCCGAGGGAGCCGAGCATGCTGATGATGCCAGCGGAGGCGCCGACGTGGGTGTCCTGGCTGGTGAGGCTGTAGAAGCGGACGGCGGCGGGAGAGACGGCGCCGAGGAGGACGCCTGGGACGGCGAAGAGGAGGAGGGAGATGAGGATGGGGCCGATGATGAGGCGGCCGCCGGCGGAGATGGAGGGGCTGAGGAGACCGTGGAGGGTGGGGATGAAGAAGATCAAAACGGCGGAGCCGGCGAGGAGACGGCCCATGACATCGAGGGCGGGGCGTCGATCCGCGAGCCAGCCGCCGAGGTAGCCGCCGGCGCTGGAGGCGATGAGGATGACGCCGATGAGGGCGGTCCAGGTGTAGACGCTGTTGCCGAAGAAGGGGGCGAGGAGTCTGAAGGCGCAGATTTCGACGACCATGACACTGCCCCAGGAGAGGAAGCAGAGGGCGCCAAGGAAGAAGCGGATGAGACCGGCGGCGTGCGGGGTGGGTTGGGTGCCGGAGGTGGGGGTGGAGGGGCGTGGGGGCTTGGACACGGAGAGTTGGGGCGGGTTAGTGGCTGTAGAAGAGGAGGTGGATGATTTTCCAGCCTGAGGGGGTTTTAATGAGGGAAAAGTGGTCGATGCCGGTGGTTTTTTGGGTGCCTTTGACGAGGGTCCAGGGGACGCGGGCGAGGGCGGCGCGATCGTCTGACAGGATGGACATGGAATCGGCCGTTTCGCGCATGGGTTCGGCGGCGGTTTTGTGGCCCATGCGCTGGCCGTAGAGGAAGTCGGAGAGGGTCTCGGATTGTGGGGTGCCGTTGCGGTCGGTCACCAAGGTGATGCGGGCGGTTTCGTGGAAGCAGGCGGCGTAACCGTCCATGTCCTGGGTGGACCAGGTTTTGAAGTAGTTTTCGAGGAAGGCGCGAATGGCGGGTTCGTCCTTGGACTGGGGGGAGTCAGGCTTGGAGCATGACGGCGTGGCTGCAAGGAGGATCAGGCTGGCCAGCAGGAACAGGGGGGTGCGTTTCATGCGGGCGGAGGAAACACCTGTGGGGCGGCGGGATCAAGCGAAGGACTCTTCTTCGATGCCGAGGAGAGCGATGATGCGATTGAGATCTTCGACGCCGTAGTAGTCGATCTCGATGCGGCCTTTTTTGTCGGAGTGATGGAGGCTGACGTTGGTATTGAGGTGGCTGACGAGTTTTTGTTCGACGGCTTCGATGGCGGTGCCGAATTCGGTGTCGGCGACTTCGGGTTTGGGTGGCGGGGGATTGAGGACGCCCTGGACGAGTTTTTCGGTGGCGCGGACGGAGAGGCCTTTTTTGATGACCTCGGCGGCGGCTTTTTCCTGTTCTTTGGGCTTTTTGAGGCTGAGAAGGACTTTGGCGTGGCCGGTGGTGAGGCTGCCTTTGGCGAGAAAGTCCTGGACCTCCATGGGCAGGTCGAGAAGGCGCATGGAGTTGGCGACGGTGGCGCGGTTGCGACCGACGCGCTGGGCGATGTCCTCCTGGCGCATGGCGAAGTCACGAGCGAGGCGTTCGTAGGCGCGGGCTTCTTCGATGGGGTTGAGATCTTCGCGCTGAAGGTTCTCGATGAGGGCCATCTCGAGGACCTCTTTGTCGGTGGCTTCGCGGGTGATGACGGGGACTTCGGTGAGGCCTAATTCGCGTGAGGCGCGGAAGCGGCGTTCGCCGGCGATGAGTTCGAGTTTGCCGTTAACGGGGCGAACGATGAGGGGCTGGATGACGCCGTGCTCACGGATGGACTCCATGAGTTCGGTGAGCTGAGCGGCGACGAATTCTTTGCGCGGTTGCAGCGGGCTAGGGACAATTTGTGCGAGAGGGACGCGGCGAACGATGTCGCCGGGGGCGGGTTGCGCGAGAGCAGGCGGACGCGCCACGCCTGAGACGGCGGGTGAGGAGGTTATGAGGGCTCCTAGCCCTTTGCCGAGTACGTTCTTTGCCATGGGAGGTTGAGACTAATCACGAGGCGGGTTGGAAGCAAATACGGAATTGAAGTGAATTTGAATCGAGTGAGCTAGATGAGGCGCTGGCGTTTGCGGAGGAGCCATTCGGTGGTGAGGAGGGCGAGGAGGATGCCGAACCACCACCAACTGGACCAGATGAGGGTTTCTTTGATGGAGGTTTGTTTGCGGTCGATGCGTTTGAGGAGGGCGGGGAGGTCGTTGGCTTGGGATTCGCGGAGGAACTGGCCGCCGGTGGTTTGGGCGAGGAATTGTAATAGGGTGGTGTTGAGGGTGAGTTGGGCGAGTTCCTGGTCTTCGCGGTCGGAGGCGCGGAAGGTGAGGCGTGAGTCGCTGCGGGGGGCGTTGGGAGCGGGGGCGATGGCGATTTCGAAGTCGCCGGATTTGAGGGGTGGGGTGAGGGCGCGATAGATGCCGGCGTGGTTGGGGTCGGCGGTGAGTTCGAGGGTGGCGAGGGTTTCGCCATCGCGGGTGAGGAAGGCCTGGGGGGTGGCGTTGGGGATGAGGGTGCCGGAGGGGCTGCGGAGGCGGACGCGGACTTCGGCCTGGTCGCCGACACGGTAGCGGAGG
>JARXAL010000194.1 GCA_029865835.1 Verrucomicrobiaceae bacterium | reverse complement strand
GCCTTCGGGCATGTAGGGGCGGACGCTTGGGCCGCCGATCTGAGTGTTCAGGAGGCCGCTGATTTGGAGGGCTTGATCGCGAATGGTTTCGGCGGGGAGACGCATGCGGGGGCCACGGGCGAGGAGGCGGTTTTCGGGGTCGTTGATGAGAATGTCTTTGGGCAGGCCGGTGAGGTGGGAGGACTGGCGGTAGGTGGCGCTCATGACGAGGGTTTTGATGAGGGCCTTCATGTCCCAGCCGTTGCTGGTGAAGTCGGTGGCGAGCCAGTCAAGGAGTTCGGGGTGGCTGGGGGGATCAGACTGGACGCCAAGGTTTTCGGTGGATTTGACGAGGCCTTTGCCGAAGAGGCGCTCCCACTGGCGATTGACCCAGACGCGGGCGGTGAGGGGGTGATCCGGGGAGACGAGCCAGCGGGCGAGGGTGAGGCGATTGCGCGGGGCGCCGGCGGGGAGTGGAGGGAGGACGGCGGGGGTGGCAGCGGTGACGAGGTCGCCGGGTTTGGCGTATTCGCCGCGGATGAGGATGTGGGCGGGGCGCGCGGCGGGCAGTTCCTTCATGACCATGGTGCTGGGCACGGTGGTTTCGAAGTCGGTGAGGCGTTTACGCGCGGCGGCCAGAGTGGTGTCGGCCTTTTTGAGGGGGCTGTCGACTTCGGCGCGAAAGAAGGCGGTGAGTTTTTGGGTTTGAGCGGGTTGGCGTTTGGTGGCCGGGGCCTCGAGGGCAGTGCGAATTTCGGGGGGGATGGCGCCGTCGCCAGCGAGGGTGACGCGGGCGGGTGGGGTGGTGGTGTAAGAGAGGCGGAAGCGGCCGATGTGATGTTTGGAGAGGGTCTCGTGGACGAGGCGGATGGTGAGGTGGGCGTCGGCGGGGATGGTTAGGGTGTCAGAGGTGACTAGCATGGCGCGGTTGGGTTCCCGGCGGGAAGTACCGTCGACGGCCCAGCCTTTGCCGCGATTGGTGGTGGCGGGCTTTTTGCGGGTGGCTTTTTTCGCGATGCTTTCGGCGATGAGGGACTCGATGCCCCAGCCTTTCTGCGAGTATTCGGCGTCGGCTTCGGTGAAGGTGACGTTGAGGGGTTTGGCGAGGGAGGGGGCGGTGATTTGGGCTTCGACGCGGGTGAGGACGAAGTTGCCGTTGTCGTTGCGGCCGACGCTTTGGTTGGGGAGGGAGGCGTCGGGGAAGGTTTCGAGGAGGATGCCAGAGAAGGGGCCGGCGGGGATTGGCGATTCGATGAGGTAGGTTTCTTTGGCGGGCACGGGGCCGCCGGCGAGGTAGGTGCCGTCCTCCTGGCGGGTGAAGGTGGTGCCGTTGGCGGAGGTGACTTTCTCGGGTGTGAGGGGTTCCCACGCGGGTTTGTTTTGGGCGAGTTCGGCTTTGAACTTGGGTTCCCAGGCGGCGAGCAGGGTGGGGAGATTTTTTTCCTGGGCTTTGACGGCGGACTCGGCGGCGGCGATGGCGGATTGGAGGTCGGCGATTTGTTTTTGCTGAGCGGCATTCGGGACCTTCACGGAGGGATCGGGGTTGCCGCCGGAGCGATTGGAAGCGCCGCGGATGACACCGCTTTCTTCGACGTTGTTGAAGAAGGCGAAGAGTTCATAGAATTCCTTTTGGCTGACGGGATCGTATTTGTGGTCGTGGCAGCGGGCGCAGCCGAGGGTGAGACCCATCCAGGTGGCGCCGGTGGTGTCGACGCGGTCGATGATGTTTTCGATGCGCCATTCCTCGTCGATGATGCCGCCTTCGCCGTTGATGCGGTGGTTGCGATGGAAGCCGGTGGCGACGACTTGGTCGAGGCGGGGGCTGGGGAGGAGGTCGCCGGCGAGTTGTTCGATGGTGAACTGGTCGAAGGGTTTGTTTTCGTTGAAGGCGCTAATGACCCAGTCGCGCCAGGGCCACATAGTGCGGGAGGAGTCGGTTTGGAAGCCGTGGCTGTCGGCGTAGCGGGCGTTGTCGAGCCAGGTTTGGGCCATTTGTTCGCCGAAGGCGGGGGAATTCAAGAGGCGATCGACGAGGGCTTCGTAGGCGGGTTGGCGAACGACGAAGGCATTGCCCTCGCGGCATTGGTTGACGAAGGATTCGACGTCTTCGGGGGAGGGAGGCAGGCCGGTGAGGTCGAGTGAGAGGCGGCGGATGAGGGTTCTAGGATCGGCTTCAGGGGCTGCGGGCCATTTTTCTTGGGCGAGCCGCTGCAGGATGAAGGCGTCGACGGGATTGCCGAAGGTCTGGGTGGGTTTGAATCCTTGGGGGACGGGCGGGCGTTCGGGTTTCAGGAAGGCCCAATGGCCTTGATACTCGGCACCTTCGGCGATCCAGCGCTTCAGGAGTTCTTTTTCGGAGGCGGACAGTTTCTTGTGGGAATCAGGCGGGGGCATGAGGTCATCGGCATCGGAGGTGAGGATGCGTTCGATGACGGAGCTGGTGTCGGGGTTGCCGGGGGTGAAGGCTTTGGCTTCGATGGCGTCGGCGCGGACGTCGAGGCGGAGGTCGCCTTTGCGATGATTTTGATCGGGCCCGTGGCAGGCGTAGCAGTTTTCGGTGAGGATGGGTCGGATGTCCCGGTTGAACGAGATCTCAGCGGCGTCCGTGGAGGCGGAAGCGAGGAGGAGGAGGGACGTGAGGCGTTTCATGGGTGGGGGAATAGTACGCTGTTATGGGGCGGGTATTGCTAGCGAATGGGCTTGGAGGGAGGGGAGGTGCTGCATTCCTCGACAGGCGATGGGACGCAGGATCAAGGAAGACCCAGGCTTCTTCGGGCATCTGCGATGAGCTGCTCTGAGAGGCGGAAGCCCAGAGACTTTAGCCTTTCGATAGCCGAATCAAATTCCAGAAATTGTTGTCGGTGCCCCTCCATGAGCAAGCCTAGCAATCCGCGAACCTGCAAGCCGAGGGACGTGGCAATGGCTCTTCCTTGTTTTTCATCATTCAAAAGCAACGAATCGGAGCGGTGGTGCCAAGCGATGGAGATGGCTTCGGCTTCCCCTGGGTCAAGAGAGGCCGTTTCAGGCAGGTTGGGACCTCCCACTAGGGTCACTGCGAACGAGGGTAGTTCGGGCCTCAGAGCACTGCGGAGGAGTTCTGGCGCGTCGGGGTGCAAGCATTCGGCGAGCACCGTGCGGGGTATCGTGATGTGGCCGAACAATTTGGGCAGCAGGTTCAGCTGCTCAATGAGTACCAGATAAGACAACACCGAAGTGTCACAAACCACCACGGTCATGGCTCCAGCGGACTGAGCTCTGCATGAAGCGTGGCGGGTTCATAGTCTGGCCAGCAGCCAAACTTCTCCAGAAACGCTTGGGCAGCCCAGCGGGATGGCAGGTCGAGGAGTTCGCGCACTTGGGCGAGGGAAAGAATGCCCTGGCGATAGCCCTCAAGTGCAACACCCTCCAGGGCGGCCTTGGGGAGGTCGGTGAATTGGGTGCGCAAAGTCTCAGATAACGCAGCTGGTATGGGCAGATCGAGTGTCATTGCGTTATGATTGTTGCACAGAGAAGGAGGATTGCAAACTGACCCGGAGTTTCCCAACTACAGAATAGCTTTGAGGAAGGGGGCGGTGCGGCTGGTTTTGTGGGTGGCGACTTGTTCGGGGGTGCCTTGGGCTACTAGGTGGCCGCCTTCGGCGCCGGCTTCGGGGCCGATGTCGATGAGGTAGTCGGCTTCGGCGAAGACGTCGGGGTGGTGTTCGATGACGACGACGGTGTGGCCTTCGTCGACGAGGCGGTGGAGGATGTCGATGAGGCGTTTCACGTCGGCCATGTGGAGTCCGATGGTGGGTTCTTCGATGAGGTAGAGGTTGCGTTTGGCGTTCTTGAGGCCGCGCAGGCGTTCGGTGGCGGTGCGGCCTTGGCCGGTGCTGAGTTCGGTGACGAGTTTGAGTCGTTGCGCTTCGCCGCCGCTGAGGGTGGGGCTGGCTTGGCCGAGCTGGAGGTAGCCGACGCCGGTTTCGGCGAGGAGCTGGAGGGGGCGGGCGATGCGGGGTTGGGAGGCGAAGAAGTCGGCGGCTTCGGTGATGCTCATTTTGAGGACTTGGCCGATGTTTTTGCCGTTGAACTCGATCTCCTGGGTGGCGCTGTTGAAGCGCATGCCGTTGCAGATCTCGCAATGGGTGCGGGTGGTGGGGAGGAAGGCCATTTCGACTTTGATCTCGCCATTGCCCTGGCAGGTGTCGCAGCGACCGCCGTCGGTATTGAAGGAGAAGCGGCCGGGGCCGTAACCCCGAGCGCGGGCGATGGGGACCTGGGCGAAGAGTTTGCGGATGTCGTCGAGGATGCCGACGTAGGTGGCAGGGCAGGAGCGGGAGGTTTTGCCGATGGGGCTTTGATCGACTTCGTACACGGCGTTGACGTGCTCGGTGCCGGTGAGGGTTTTCCAGGGTTGGTCGGTGGGTTTCTTTTTCTTTTTGCCGGCGATGGGTTTGGCGAGGGCGTCTTTGACGGCGGGGAGGAGGGCGCTGTGGAGGAAGGTGCTTTTGCCGCTGCCACTGACGCCGGTGATGACGGTGAGGCGGGAGAGGGGGATTTGGACGGTGATGTTTTTGAGGTTGTTGGCGGTGGCGCCGGTGAGGGTGAGCCAGCCGGGCGAGGGGAGGTCTTGTATGGTGGGTACTCCGGACTCGGGGAGGCTTTTTTTTGATTTGGCTTCGCGCTTGGGTTTGGGGACAGGTTGCAAACCTGTGCTACTTTGGGGGAGCTGGCGGCGGGCGCCGCGCAGGGGGTGCTGCATGGGGTGGCGGAGGGCGTGGCCGGTGACGCTGTTTTTGTCGTCGAGGATGTGCGCAAGGCTGCCCTGGGAGATGACCTCGCCGCCGAAGCGGCCGGCGCCGGGGCCGAGGTCGATGATGGTGTCGGCGCGGCGCATGGTGTCGTCGTCATGCTCGACGACGAGGAGGGAATTGCCTTTGTCGCGCAGGGCGACGAGGGTGTCGAGGAGGCGTACGTTGTCTCGGGGGTGGAGGCCGATGGTGGGTTCGTCGAGGACGTAGAGGACGCCGCGGAGGTTGGAGCCGAGCTGGGCGGCGAGGCGGATGCGCTGGGCTTCGCCGCCGGAGAGGGTGTCTGCGCTGCGGTTGAGCTGCAGGTAGCCGAGGCCGACTTCCTGCATGAATTTGAGGCGTTGTTTGATTTCGGTGAGGATATCGCGGGCGATGATGCCCTGGGTGCCGGTGAAGGTGAGGGTTTCGACGAGGGCGGCGGCGTCGATGGCGGAGAGGGCGTTGAGGTGTTGGATGGTGGGGGAGGAAAGTGCGGCTGCGCCGGTTTGGGGGGACGCCTCGGAGAGGCGGGGTACTTTGGGCGAGCGGGCCGCTCGCGCCACGGAAGAAGGCAAGCCAGCGGCTTGCTCCACGGATTTGGAGGGCAAGCTGGAAGCTTGCGCTACTTTGAGCTTCACGCTGCGGGCGATTTCGTTGAGGCGTGAGCCGTGGCAGGTGGAACAGGGGAGGCGTTCTTTTTCGCCGTCTTCGTCGTCGGAGTCGCTGCGGCTGCCGCGGGTGAGGCGGCGTTCTTCTTCGAGTTCGGCTTCGAGCTGGGAGATGTCGTCGCGACGGGGTTCGGCGCCGTGGGAGTGGACTTGGAAGCCGAAGCCTCGGCAGTCTTTGCACCAGCCGTGGGGGCTGTTGAAGGAGAAGAGGCGAGGGTCGAGCTCTTCGAAGGAGGTGCCGCAGCCGGGGCAACTCATTTCGGTGTTGAGGACCTGGATGGTTTTGTCGGCGAGCAGGAGACGGAGGGTGCCTTTGCCCATTTTGATGGCCTGCTCGACGAGGGGGCGGAGTTCGAGTTCGTTGGTGCCTTTGTCGATCTGGGCGATGACGGCGTCGATGGTGTGCTCTTTGAAGCGCTCGAGTTTTTTGAAGTTGAGGGTGCTCTTAAACTGGCCGTCAACGAAGAGGGTTTCGATGCCGTGTTTGCGGGCGTGGTCGGCGACTTCGGTGTGGAAGCCTTTGCGGGCTTTGATGAGCGGGGCCATGAGGTGCAGGCTGCCTTTTTTCGACAGGGCGGCGAGGGTTTGCACGATGGCGGAGACGCTTTGCTTTTCGACGGGGACATTGCACTTGGGGCAGTACTGGGTGCCGAGCTTGGCGAAGAGGAGGCGGAGGAAGTGCCAGACTTCCGTGACGGTGGCGACGGTGGATTTGCCGCCGCCACGTGAGATGCGCTGCTCGATGGCGACGGTGGGGGGGACGCCGGAGATGAGGTCGACTTCGGGTTTTTCCATCTGCTCGACGAAGGTGCGGGCGTAGACGGACATGGAGTCGAGGAAGCGGCGCTGGCCTTCGGCGAAGACGAGGTCGAAGGCGAGGGAGGATTTGCCGGAGCCGCTGAGGCCGGAGATGACGACGAATTCGTCGCGGGGGATTTCGACGGTGATGTTCTTCAGGTTGTGCTCGCGGGCGCCTCGGATGACGATGGAGTTGGATTGCGGATTGCGGATTGCGGATTGCGGATTTTTGGCGGTGCGGTAGGCGAGGGGTTTTTCGGCGAGGTTGGGGCTGAATTTTTCGGCGAGGTATTTGCCAGTCCAGGAGGCTTCGCATTGGGCGATTTGTTCGGGGGTGCCGGTGGCGGTGATTTGGCCGCCGGCGGCGCCGGCTTCGGGGCCGAGGTCGATGACCCAGTCGGCGCATTGGATGACGTCGAGGTTGTGCTCGATGACGATGAGGGAGTTGCCCTGATCGACGAGGCGCTGGAGGAGTTTTAAGAGGAGGGCGATGTCGTCGAAGTGGAGGCCGGTGGTGGGTTCGTCGAGGAGGAGGAGTGGCGATTGCGGATTGCGGATTGCGGATTGCGGATTGGGTGACCCGCTTCGCTCGGCTGTCTGGCTTGCTCCACTTGGCTGCGGATTGGGGGAGTTGAGGAGATGGCCGACGAGTTTGAGGCGTTGGGCTTCGCCGCCGGAGAGGGTGTTGAGGGGTTGGCCGAGTTTGAGGTAGCCGAGGCCGGCTTCGACGAGGAGGGAGAGCTGGGTGGCGAGGCTGGTGATTTTTTTCTGTTGGGAGGATGAAAGCGAGGCGCTGGCGCTGCCTTGGAACCAGGCGACGGCTTCTTCGATGGTGAGCTGGAGGACGTCGTGGATGGATTTGCCTTCGAGTTTGATCTGGAGGGCGTGGGGTTGGTAGCGTTTGCCTTCGCACTCGGGGCAGGTGACGTAGAGGTCGCTGAGGAACTGCATTTCGATTTTCTCGAAGCCGTTGCCAGCGCAGCGTTCGCAGCGACCTTGGCCGGAGTTGAAGGAGAAGAAGCCAGGGGTGACGCCTTGGGCTTTGGCGTCTTCGGTGGCGGCGAAAAGGTCGCGGATGGTGTCGAAGGCGCCGATGTAAACGGCGGGGGTGGAGCGTGGGGTGCGGGCGAGTGGGCTTTGATCCACCATGACGACTTGGCTGATTTTTTCGTGTCCGGTGATGCTGCGGACGATGCCGGGTTCGTCTTCGGTGACTTCGCCACGGAGGCGCTGCAGATTGCGATAGAGGACTTCGTGGACGAGGGTGCTTTTGCCGGAGCCGGAGACGCCGGTGAGGCAGCAGAAGACGCCGAGGGGGAGCTCGACATCGAGCTTTTTGAGGTTGTTCTGGCGGGCGCCGGTGATTTTGAGGTGGTGCTTGGCTTTGCGCCGGGTGGCGGGGACGGGGATGGTTTTGCGGCCGGTGAGGTAGTCGGCGGTGAGGGAGCCCTTTAGTTTTTCGAGGCCTGGGAGGGGACCGCTGTAGACGAGGTTGCCGCCTTTGTCGCCTCGGCCGGGGCCGATTTCGATGACGTGATCGGCGGCGCGCATGACGGCTTCCTCGTGTTCGACGACGAGGAGGGTGTTGCCGCGGTCGCGCAGGCCTTCCATGACGCCGATGAGGCGGCCGATGTCGCGGGGGTGGAGGCCGATGGAGGGTTCGTCGAGGACGAAGAGGGTGTTCACCAGGGAGGCGCCGAGGCAGGTGGTGAGGTTGACGCGCTGGAGCTCGCCGCCGGAGAGGGTGCGGGTCTGGCGGTCGAGGTGGATGTAGCCGAGGCCGGCGCGGTCCATGTAACCGAGGCGGGAGGCGATCTCGTCGCGCAACATGCGGGTGGGGCTGTCGGCTTCGGTGACGGGGAGGGTGTGCAGGAAGGGCAGCAGATCGGTGACGGGGAGTTGCCAGAGGTCGGCGATGGTTTTGCCGGCGAGACGGTAGTTGTAGGCGTCTTTTTTGAGGCGGCCGCCATTGCAATCCGGACAGGTGGTGTAGGCGCGGAAGCGGGAGAGGAAGATGCGGACGTGCATCTTGTAGGCGCGGGATTCGAGCCATTTGAAGAAACCGCGAACGCCGTACCAGTCGCCACGATTGTAGGCGTCATCGGGGTCGCCGCCTTCGCCTTCGATGAGCCATTGGCGCTCGGCGTCGGTGAAGTCGTCGAAGGCTTTTTTGAGGCTGATGCCTTTGCGTTTCGCGGCGCGGACGAGGTCGGCTTGGCACTCGGAGTAGGTGCTGCCTTGGAAGGCGCGGACGAGGCCGGAGTCGATGGAGAGGGATTCGTCGGGGATGGCTTTGCGGAGGTCGAGGCCGAGGGTGCGGCCGAAGCCGCGGCAGGTGGGGCAGGCGCCGATGGGGTTGTTGAAGGAGAAGAGGCCGGGGGTGGGGGCGGGGAGGGAGAGGTCGCAGTCGGCGCAGCGCCAGTCGGTGCTGAAGGATCTGAGATTTGAGATTTGGGATTTGAGATCGGGGAGGACGACGGTGGTGGTGCCTTTGCCGAGGCGGAGGGCGGCTTCGAGGGCTTCGGAGAGGCGGGATTTTTGGGCGGGGTCGAGGGTGAGGCGATCCTGGATGACGGTGACGATGGCGGGGAGTTTTTTGCCGCCGAGGGAGGCGGGTTCGTCGGTGCGGAGGGTTTCGCCGTAGAGCCAGACGCGGAGGTAGCCTTGGGATTGGAGGAAGGGGAAGAAGTCGGCGGGTGAGGTGTCGGGCGGGACGGGGACGCCGAAGCCGATGAGGGCGGTGGCACCGGGGTGGTCGGTGAGGAGGGTGGTGAGGATGCTTTCGGCGGTTTCGGGGCGGACGGGGCGGTGGCACTCGGGGCAGGTGGCTTCCGCGAGGCGCGGGAAGAGCATTTTCAGGTAGTCGTTGATTTCGGTGATGCTGCCGACGGTGGAGCGGGTGGAGCGGATGTTGTTGACCTGCTCGATGGCGATGGCGGGGGGGATGCCGTGGATGGCGTCCACCTTCGGCTTGTCCATGCGCTCGAAGAACTGGCGGGTGTAGGGGGAGAAGGTCTCGACGTAGCGGCGCTGGCCTTCGGCGTAGATGGTGTCGAAGGCGAGGGACGATTTGCCGGAGCCGCTGGGGCCGGTGACGACGCAGAGCTGGCCGAGGGGGAGGTCGAGGTCGAAGCCGCGGAGGTTGTTTTGGTGGGCGCCGCGGATTTGGATGACGTCCGCGAGTTTGGTGCGTGCGGGGGTGGGCTTGGATTTTTTGGCGGCGGGCATGAGGAGTTTAACTGATACGCCTGTGGGGGCGGGGAGACAAACGAACAGGTTTTTTTTGGGGGGATGAAACGAGAAGAGGCACGGCCTTTCGGGGCCGTGCCTCTTTTGAGGGGATTTGGGAGGGTGGTAGAATTAGCCGTCGAGGGACCAGCCTTCACGGTATTCTTTGGTGAGGTATTGGTTGGCTTCGGGGACGTTGGTGACGAGGCCTTTGGCGCCGTCGTATTCGAGTTTTTTGCCGACGCGGTAGGCGACGAGACCGAGGAGCATTTGCTCGATCATGTTGCCGCTGTATTCGAAGTCGCAGGCGGTTTTGAGGGAGGGGTTTTTGCAGGCGTCGAGCCACTGTTTTTGGAAGTGGCCGAGTTCGGGAAGGACGGTTTCGGCGGTGCGGGGCTTGTAGTAGCTGAGGTCGGCGTCGTCGCCGAAGGGGAGGAGCATGCGGGAGTCGAAGTCGGAGATGAGGAAGCCTTTGGTGCCTTTGAACATGGCGCCGTGGCCGATTTTGGTCATGTCGATGTAGGGCTTTGGAGCGCGGGGCATGGCGCCGCCTTGATACCAACTGACGGTGATGGGGCCGCGCCAGTCGTTGGCGGGGTGGTCGAAGTGGGACTCGCACTCGACGGGGGTGACATCGGCGTTGAAGGCCTCGCCCTTGGCGGAGGCGGTGGTGGGGAGGGTGCAGTCGACGGCGTTCCAGAGGAGGTCCATGGTGTGGCTGCCCATGTCACCGATCTGGCCGGCGCCGAAGTCCCAGTACATGTTCCATTCGAGGCAGTTGGCGCCGGCGCGACCGGAGAAGTAGGCGGGGCTGTAGGGGTGGTAGGGGGCGGGGCCGAGCCAGAGGTCGTAGTTGAAGCCTTGGGGTGGTGCGCCGTCGCCGATGGGGTAGCTGTCGCGGCGGATTTGGCGGTTGCCCCAGGCGTAGGCGGCTTTGAGTTCGCCGATGGCGCCGTCGCGGATGAGTTCTTTGACGCGGTTGAAGTTGGGTCCGGCGTGGCGCTGCATGCCGACCTGGGTGGCGAGTTTGTCTTTCTTTTTGAGCCAGTTGGCGCGGACGGTGCGGGCTTCGTTGACGGTGATGGCGAGGGGTTTTTCGCAGTAGACGTGGAGGTCGCGGTTGATGGCCCAGTTGGCGATGAAGGCGTGGGTGTGGTCGGCAGTGCAGATGACGACGGCGTCGAGGTCTTTGTTCTCGAGCATGAGGCGCCAGTCGGTGTAGGTTTTGGCGTTGGGGAAGCGCTTGAGGGCGTCGGGGAAGCGGGCTTCGTTGACGTCGCAGAGGGCGATGACGTTTTCTTCGGCGAGGGAGTCGTAGTGAGCGAGGCCGCGGCCCCAGACGCCGACGAGGCCGATGTTGAGTTTGTTGCTGGGGGTTTGGGCGCCGAGGCGGAGGCCGCTGGGGAGGAGGAAGAAGCTGCTGGTGGCGGCGGCGGATTTGATGAGGTTACGACGTTTCATGGTGGTGGATTGGGAGTGTGAGTGAATACGGGGTGGGGAGTCAATTGCTTCCGTTGATTTTGCCGGATTTGACGTACTCTTCTTCGCTGAGGGTGCCGTCTTGGTTGGCGTCGAAGGTTGGGAAGCGTTTGGGGGCGGCTTCGGGGTCGGGTTGGTTGATGAGGAATTCTTCGAGGGTGAGTTTGTTGTCGTTGTTGGTGTCGCGTTTTTTGAAGGCGGCGGCGCGGTCTTTGGGGGTGGATTTGGTTTTGGTGGTTTTGGCGTCGGTTTTTTGAGCTTTGAGTTGAGGTTTGGCTTCGGGGTGGGAGGCTAGGATGGCCTGGAGTTCGGCGAGGACGGTGGGGTTTTTGGCGGCGAGGTTTTGGGTTTCGAGGGGGTCGGTCTGGTAGTCGTAGAGTTCGAATTCGGCGTCGGCGACAGGGGCGCCGGGTTTTTTCCATTCGACCAT
>JARXAL010000113.1 GCA_029865835.1 Verrucomicrobiaceae bacterium | reverse complement strand
ATCCTGCTTTAGCTCGTGAATCTGCCGCTCCAGAGCCAGCGCGCGTGATTGCGATTCGGAGAGCCGTGTTTCCCAGCTTTCGAGCTGACGCTGAAGCATCTTGGTGAGGTCTGACTGCTTGGGCTCCTTCGAAATCGCAAGCGTCTTGAGTTGGGCGTTCAGATTCGCGACGGCGAGTTGAGCCAGATCCCGGCGGTTTTCCTGAAGCGTCAGATTGTCCTGAAGCTCTTGCAACGCCCGCGGTTTCTTGCTGAGCTTGCGCACCTCCGAAACCATCGGGATGAGCAGGCGGCTGAGCTCCTGCTCCAAACTGAGCGGTGCTTCATCACGAATCTCTCCGAGGTACTCCTGATTCGTGACGCCAGCGGCCACGGCCAAAAAATCCTTCTCCAGCGCGTCCCGGCGCATCTCGAGTTCCGCAAGTTCCTTTTGCAGCGTCTCAGCCGAGGGCGTGCCATTCGCGGCTTTGGCGGAGGTTTGCCGTTCCTGGATGGCCTTCACCACTCCGGCATGACTGGCGGCCAGTGCGCGGAGTGTTTCGGTCTGCGTTTGGGGCTTGCTTGCGGCTGCTTCCGATTCGGTTGTCGAGCCCGACTGCGCCACCACAGGCCGGGCGGACAGGCAGGTGAAAAACACCGTCAGGCAGATGGCAGTGCGCAAGAACGTCAGCATGAGCCCATGCTGGCGTCAGAACGTCCTGCGCGCAACCGGCGGCGGTTGAGAATGACTCAGGAATGTGCCGGATTACATCCGACAAATGAGCAACTCGCGCTCATAAATCATCTCCTTCGGCAGGTGACTGCGGAGGTCGAGGAAGAGTTCTTCATGGGACAAGATTTCCTGGCGCCAGGCTTCACGATCAAACCTCTGCAATTCCTCGAACTTCTCTTTTGGGAAGTCGAGATCGGTCCAGTCGATATCTTCATAGTGCGGCACCCAGCCGATAGGGCTTTCCTTGGACATGCCATGCCCGGTGGCGCGATCGACAATCCATTTCAAGATGCGCATGTTCTCACCGAAGCCGGGCCAGAGGAACTTGCCGTCGGCGTCTTTGCGGAACCAGTTCACATGGAAGACGCGCGGGGTTTCGGTCAGGGTGCGCTGCATGTAAATCCAGTGGCGGAAGTAGTCGCCCATGTTGTAGCCACAGAAAGGCAGCATGGCCATCGGATCGCGGCGCACTTTGCCGATCGTGCCCGCAGCCGCAGCGGTCATTTCAGAGCCCATGGTGGCACCGGCATAGACACCGCTGGTCCAGTTGAAGGCCTGGAAGACAAGCGGCATGGTGGTGGCACGACGCCCGCCGAAAATGATTGCCGCAATCGGCACGCCTTCGGGTTTTTCCCAGTCAGGATCAATCGTCGGGCATTGCGAGGCAGGAGCGGTGAAACGGGAGTTCGGGTGCGATGACTTGGCACCCGTGGCTTTGGCGATTTCTGGCGTCCAGGCGTTGCCCTGCCAATCGATGGCATGAGCGGGCGGCTCATCGGTCATGCCTTCCCACCAAACGCCACCGTCCGGCGTCAGTGCGACATTGGTGAAAATGGTGTTTTTGCGAAGCGACTTCATCGCATTCGGGTTGGTTTTGTCGCTGGTTCCAGGAGCCACGCCAAAGAAGCCTGCTTCCGGATTGATGGCGTAAAGGCGGCCATCCGGTCCGGGCTTGAGCCAGGCAATATCGTCTCCCACGGTCCAGATTTTCCATCCCTTTTGAGCGAAATGCTTGGGCGGAATCAACATGGCAAAGTTCGTTTTGCCACAAGCGGAAGGGAAGGCGGCGGCGACATAGGTTTTTTGGCCTTCTGGATTTTCGACACCCAGGATCAGCATGTGCTCAGCCATCCAACCTTCGTCGCGGGCCATGGCGGACGCGATGCGCAGGGCGAAGCATTTTTTACCCAGGAGCGCGTTGCCGCCATAGCCGGAGCCATAGCTCCAAATCTCACGGGACTCAGGGAAGTGAACGATGTATTTTTCTGTGTTGCAGGGCCAGGGCACGTCTTTTTGGCCGGGTTCCAGTGGCGCTCCGACCGTGTGCATGCAGGGCACCACGCGCTTGTCGGTGGTATCGATGATTTCAAAGACGGGTTTCCCAATGCGCGCCATGATCCGCATGTTCACGACGGCGTAGGCCGAGTCAGTCAATTGAACCCCAATCTGAGACATGGGTGACCCCAAAGGACCCATGCTGTAAGGCAAGACATACAAGGTGCGGCCCTTCATGCAGCCGTCAAAAAGCCCGCGCAATTTTTTCTTCATTTCGAACGGGTCCATCCAGTTGTTGGTGGGACCCGCGCCGTCCTTCGAGGCGCTGCAGACGTAGGTGCGGTCTTCGACACGGGCCACATCGCTGGCGTCTGAACGAGCGAGGAAACAGCCGGGCCACTTTTCTTCGTTGAGCCGTGTGAAAGTGCCTGCCGCGACCATTTGTTCGCAGAGAAGGTCATATTCCTCCTGGGAGCCGTCGACCCAATGAACACGGTCGGGCTTGCAGAGAGCAGTCATTTTTTGTACCCAACGAAGCAGGTGAACGTTGGTGCTAAGAGGGACGGAAGGATCGGGGGAGAGCATGACGTGAGGGGGTTCGAATGGCTTGACACTTCATTATGCGCAAAACTTTCCGTTCGTCGCTGTGTTTTGCCTCCCCAATCTTGGCGTTTGGAAGAGGCGCGTTGGCGTTTGACCTCGGTTACCTGTTTTCAAAGCGCTTGGGTTGTCCGGCAGAAAGGAATAAGAGGATCACGATCGGAAGTCCGACGAACGTGATTCGTCCACTCAGGTAGTATCCTGTGATGACCGCCAGCGCCGCCAAGCAGGCCAGTGCGATGGCCAGGATGTTCAGCCGTTGGAACATCTTAAATCGCGGACCTTGGTTCGATACAGGAACGACCATCCAGTTGTAAATCAAGTAAGCGGATAGGGCGATGATGGCGACAAAGCCTATGCAAAGAAGAGCGAGAGGGAGATTGAGCATGATAAATCTAGCGACTGAACCACTTCGGGACGATTCCGTCCACCGACCAAGGTTGCAGATTTGGGGCCAAGTGTGGGTGGATTCCGAAATCGTGCTCAGCACCCCCTCCATGGGCTGACTGTTCATTTGCCACAGTGCCCGGTTGCGGCCATGATCGGGGGCGGGTACTGACTGGTGCTGACCCGATGTTTGTCCAAAACCATGGTTTCTGCTGACAGTCCTGAGCCCGAAGAACCCCCGGTGATGCCGTCCCGTCTGGGCGGCTGGTGGGGTCGTGTGCGCGGGGCCTTGCCTCCACTGGAGCTATTGAAGCAGCCTGCGGCTTGGTGGGCGGCATTGAAGGGGTCGCGGCCGGTTGGAACGCACCTCTCGACAGGGGGCAACCAAATGCTTCCAGTGCTGATCGAGGTTTTTGCCGGGTTCAGCAAGCTCGACGGCATGGTCGATGAAGCGGAAATCGACTCCAGTCTCGGCTACCTGCGCTACGACTATCCTGAAGCCATTTATGCCGACCTGCGCCGCCGCTATTTCGAAGCTTTGCAAACGCCTCAGGATCTGAATCAACGGGCCAAGGAGTTGGGACGCAGTTTGACCATGGAGCAGAAGATCCTGCTTGGGGTGCAACTCTATCTGTTGATCTCCCGATCCTCCTCGAACCAGCGCCAGATGGTCGAGTTTTACCTGTTCATGACGAACTTGGGCATCGCGGCCCAGGCGATCGATATCGTTTATCAGCTCAACGCCGGAGACAATCCGTTGGAGGAGGACTTTGGCACCAAAAGCAGTCAGCCTCTGGAGATGCTGCGCATCGCGGCCCAGCAACCCGGAGATGTGTTGCTGCGCTCGCTGTCGGGGAAATGCTCGGTGGTGGCTTTTCGCTTCGAAGGCTTGGTGCTGTTGAAGAACACGGGCAGTGTGAACATCCTGGTGCGCAGCCGGCGTCAGCCACCGGGAGAATTCTCGCGATTGTATCCTGGGGAGCGGTTGGTTTTGGAAGACGTGACGTTGGATTACGCTGACCTGATCTCTTATTTCAACGCCAAGAAAACCTTGGCTGGCACCCAGCTTTACCTGACTCTGACGCCAGCGGGCGATGCGGAGATTTCACCGCAACGTGTTCGAGGAACGAATTTGTGTGTCAGCTTCGGTCTTGGGGTGAAGGTCGAAGCGCTGCGCAACACGAACGCCACCTTGAATGGAGAGCGGCTGGTTGCTGGCACGATCGTCGAGGCGTCCCTTGAGGACAGTCTGATTGCACAGGGTGAGGTGGAGATTTCTTTGCGTGAGCTTCGCCGCCGGGCGCAGGAGTTTGGCGGGCAGTTCCGTTTGCCTGGCAGTCGGAACACCTACCTCGTCTCGAACAACCCCGCGCTGCTTGAAGAGGGCGACATCCTTTTGTCTGAAGATACCGATGGAGAAATCCTGCTTCGGATTGAGTGCAATTACGCGCAAAAAAATGGGGCTGTGGAAGTGCTGCGGGCAGCGCGGCCGATTTTCGTCGGGGCCGCACCGGTGCGGGAGCGCATGGAGCTGGAGGATGGGGCGACCATCACTCTGGGAGAGGGTCAGTACCTGCGCTGTCACTTTGCGGATCGCATCATTGAAGAGGAACGAAACGTTGTGCGGTTATTGGAGGTTCGTGAACTTTACCACCGTTTTGATGGTCGCAATACCGCCCTGGATGGGATGAGTTTCCAGGCGCGCCGCGGCGAGATGGTTTGCGTCATGGGTCCCAGTGGCTGTGGAAAAAGTACGCTGTTGCGGGTTCTGGGCGCACAATTGAAACCCAAGAACGGTGAGGTGCTGATGAACAGCCTGCCGCTCTATGGCAATCTTGGCAGCTTGGCGCCCTACATTGCCTACATCCCTCAGGAGGACGCTTTCGATCCGCTGCTCAAGGTTCAGGAAAACCTCGATTGCTCAGTGGCCATCCGGTGCCCTCATTTGCGCACCGAGGATCGGCGGCGGCGAGTGGAGGCGAAGCTTGCTGAGCTGGGGTTAGCCGATTTGCGGCTGCGATTGTCCGGCACACCCCAGCAGAAGTATCTCAGTGGAGGCGAGCGCAAGCGTCTGAACGCCGGCCTCGACATGATCGGGATCTCTGATGTGTACCTCTTTGACGAACCCACCTCGGGTCTTTCGTCCAAGGACTCGGAACATGTTCTGGACATCATTCGATCACTTGCGAAAAACAAAATCGTGCTTGCCTCAATCCACCAGCCGAGTTCGCGGTTGCTGAACATGTTTGATAAGGCGCTCCTGCTGGATAAAGGCGGCAAGATGGTCTTCTTCGGAACGCCACAGGAGATGCTGGACTATTTCTGGCGCGCTTATAACGAGGAGACGGGCAGTGCGGACACGTCGGAAAATGCCCCGGCAAGCCTGACGCCGGATTTCGTTTTTGACGTGCTGGAAACACCCCTGCGGGACATCGGCGGCGACATCATTCAAGAACGCAGCGCCGATGGACACCTGGTGGCGGCACGGCGGTTTCCTCCTAATTTTTGGCGGGATCGGTTCCAGAGCCACACGATGCTGGAGTCGTTCACGAACTCCCCCGAGGGCAGTGCCAGCACAGGCGGTGGAGGCTCGCTCACGCTGCTGCGCACCGCCCGCGACGACAGCCAATCGGTGTCCCGGACACGCGAGGCGCCGCGAACGCCCTCCCACAGCCTGCGCGAAGAAGGCATCCTATTCGGCACTCACTTGAAGCGGGCGTTCCTGAGCAAGCTACGCAATCGAACGAACCTCTTGGCGACCTTACTGGAAGCACCCGCACTGGCCTTCATCATTTCCAGTGTGTTGAAGTACTCCGAAGAGGACAACTACACCTTTGCTTCGGCTTTCCACATTCCCACCTACCTTTTCATGAGTCTCGTGGTGGCGATGTTTTTGGGTCTGACGAACAGTGCGGATGAGATCATTCGAGACCGTTTCATGCTCAGCCGGGAGCGGAATCACAACCTGCGCACGTTCTATTACATCTCAGGCAAGATCATTTCTCT
Source organism: Verrucomicrobiaceae bacterium (assembly GCA_029865835.1). Taxonomy (GTDB): domain Bacteria; phylum Verrucomicrobiota; class Verrucomicrobiia; order Verrucomicrobiales; family Verrucomicrobiaceae; genus JAGRPD01. The sequence continues at coordinate 12,241 of JARXAL010000113.1, read as the reverse complement.
GGCCACCTTTGCCTTGATTCAGTGTGTCATCTACTTGCTGATTGGCAATTGGCTGCTGGAGATTCGAGACATGTTCTTCATCCATCTGTGGTGGATGTTTGCCACGGCTCTTACCGGTGTTTGTCTCGGGTTGCTCATCTCGTCTTTGGTCAATGACATTCGCACAGCACTCAACGCCATCCCGCTCCTGCTCATTCCACAGATTATCTTGGGAGGGGCCCTCATCAAATATGAGGAGATGAATCGGAACCTCGATTTGGCTTATTCGGTCGAACGGTGGCTGGTGAAAGCCGGGCTCGATGAAAACCAATCAGGGAGTCGTCTGAAAGTTCCCTTTATCTGCCAGTTCATGCCACTTCGGTGGACGTACGAAGGCATCTTGATTTCGCAGGCGAAAATGAACCCGCTAACGCGGACACAAGATTTGTTGGAGGCCCGAATTCAGGAATTGGTCAATTTACCAACGAGCATTCCTTTCACGGAGGAGCAAAGGACAGAGTTGGACTTGTCAAAACAAGCTCTCGCTGCCGTTTCCGGGCTGTATGGCAAGCGCGGTGAGGAGGTGGCTGTTCTTTTGGACCGGATACGCACAGCTGCGATTGAGGGCACCCTCAACCGTGATCTGATCGCGAGTGCGATGGAACTTCGCCGAGGCACCAGCGCGGAAGAGATCTACGTAAACCGGAAGGTGCTCGATTTGGTGACCAAGGCAGAAATGGAGCGGGAAGACTACCGCCATAACATTGGTCCCAATGTGTTTTTTGGCACGGTGAAGCGCTACTTTGGCACCGACTTCAACACGTTGTGGATCAATGGAGTGGTTATCTTTCTGAGTCTTGGATTCGTGGTCGCCAGTTTGGAGTGGAGTCTGAGCCGCCAGCTGACTCGGGTTTGACGGCTCTTATCAAACTCGGCGGGCCGATTCTTTCGCCGCCCGCTTCAGTTCTTCCACGAACACTTGCAGAATCATGTCGCTACGGCGTGCGGCAGATACCCCGGCAGCGATGCACACGGGCTCGGGTTCCGGTTTGAGCGGTTTCAACGAAAGCCGGGGAAAGGAGCACGCCATGCGTTCGACGACGAGGGCGACCCCTAGTCCAGCCTCAATCGCAGATGCAAGGCTGTTTGCTCCATCATACTCCCCGGCGATGAGGGCATTCATACCGTGGCCTTTGAACCATGAGGTCACCCTCTGCCAGTATTCGGGATACTCTTGTTGGGAAAAGAGCACCATTCGCGCACCATCCAAATGGGCAGGCGCAATGGATTTTTTAGCGTTCAAAGGATGGTTGGGACTCATCGCAACACACCAAGCTTCCTGAAGCAGCGATTCCCAATGGATCGACTCATCGAGCTTCGCGGGTTTCACGGTCATCACGACATCAAGCGAGCCTTGATCCAAGCCGGTGCGCATTTCCGTGCTGGAGAGATCGAGTAACTCGACGCGCACGCGCGGGTGCTTCTGAGTGAAAGCGCTGATTGCCAGGGGTAGGATGCCAGCGGTCAACGTGGGGGCGTAGCCAACTCTGAGCAGCACAGCTTTGCCCGCTGCACGAACCTTTGTAACGGCGGCATCAGCCCGTTCCAAGACACCGCGTCCCTCTTTTAGAAGCACCTCTCCCTCCTGAGTGAGTTTCACTGAATGGGCGCTGCGCTCCAGGAGAGTGACTCCCAGATCTTCCTCCAATGCCTTGATTTGGCGGCTTAGAGCCGATTGGGTCAAATGCAGACGCTGGGCTGCACGGCTAATGACCCCGTCCTCAGCGACGGCAATGAACGAGCGCAGTTGCCGGAGTTCCATGGTGTTTTTGGAGCAGCCTCTGTGCCTCTATTTGCCCAAAGGATGATCCTTTTGGCAATTGGGATCGATTGCACCGGGCTCTCCCGTCAATTCTACTGGGTGCGTGTAGAGATACTTCCAGACGGGTTCATAAGCCAGGGTGCCGTCGGCAGATTTGGGAGAGTTTTTGCCAGGAGTTACCGCGCTGTGGGCTTTGTCGGCGTTTCCGCCGACATCGGCCGCTGAAATCAGGCGGCGTGAATTCGCATAGGGAGGTTGGTTGTCATCCACATTCACGATCGGACCAAACTGATGCATTCCGAGAAGTTCCCAGGATCTGCAGTAGTGATCTCCGGACCAACCTCCATCCAGGACATGTGAAAAACCAAAGTAGCGGTTGGCAGGGGTTGCTGAGGGGATGCCCTGCCAGTCTTGATCCTGGTCCCGTGGACCGCACAACATCACCACTCGATCCACCTTAACCTCCTTGGCAAAGCGAGCCGCTGTTGTTGAGCCGTGGGAGCTGCCACTGATGATCACCTTTTCCCACTGCAGGCTTTTGCCGTCTGCGGTCAGGAATTGCTTCCATTTTCCGGCGGGGTGCTCTTTGGCCAGCCATTTTACGAACTTGTAGGAGCGCTCCATCATACTGTCGGGTTGGGGAATGTTGATTTGATCACTCACATCGCGACCGATGGCGGCCTCCAGACGAACATTACCGCGCGCCATGCGGTCCGTTGGCTTCAATTTTCCGAACCACTTGTTTGCATAATGAACCTGGATGGCATGCAATCCGTAGCCATTGAGGCGTTCAAAAAGGGCATCGCTATGGCCCATGAGCCAGATGACCAACTTGCCCTGCATCTTCACGCTGGTATTGACGGAGGCATTTTGAATGTCTTGGGGTTTACCGTCTTTTTCAAAGACGAAATCAATCTCGGGATGGGATTGAGCTCTGGGATCCAGCTCACTGGCACGGGCAGTGAGCGTTTTTCGACCCGAGTCAGCGGCCTGGGAAGTGAGGACGCAGGCTACCAAGCAGGCAAAGGTGACGAGAGGTTTCATGAGTTTGGATTGAGGGATAAAAAGAACGCCGGGCTCTGAGCCCGGCGTCAAAAGGGTTTGGTTTGGAAACGACAGCGCGATTAGCGCCAAGAGACGATGTCGTCTTTGGTATTGAGCTGACCGTCTGGTCCAATGCAGTAAACAGCGACCCGGGTGCGGAGCTGCGGCGGGGCACCTTGAGAGACGGTTTGGTCTTGGCTTTGGACATCAGGATTGGCGATTTTGTTGTCGTAGTTGCCGTCCATCACCACGTAATAAGGATTGCCCCATTGATCAACGAGGGAGATCTGGGCTCCCCCATTGTCAATGATACCGCCGCGATTGTTCTTGGCCGTGTTCGCGTTCAGGAAAACGATGCCACGCGGATTCATGCTGTTTTGACCGGAAGACTCTCCCATCAAGATACCAATCAGTTGCGAGCCACCATCCGTGGGAGTGGGGGTCTCTGCATCGCCCTGTTGAGGGAGGCGGTTGTATTCCGTGAGGTAATTGTTGATGGCAACTTGCAGATCTTTGACCATCGCCTGAGCTTTGAGCTTGTAGGCACGGTTCAAAACCGCCTGAGTCACAGGGAAGGCGAGGGAGGCGAGAATGGCGATGATTCCGATCACGACCAGCAATTCAATGAGGGTAAAGCCGGAGCGCCGAGCGCGACTGGGGAAACGGAGGGCAGGGGATTTCATTCGATTCGATTGGAGGGGGTGCTAAGGGGGAGAAGACAAAACCCGGCGGCTGTTAGGCAGCACAAACCGGATTTGTCAGGGAGTATAGTCAAATTTCAGTCCTGTCGTCAACCCTGTCCACGAATAGAATCGACCAAATTGGGTCGTTAGCGCCAACTGACGATGTCGTCTCCAGTGCCAGGTTTTCCATCTGGACCGCTGGAAAACGCAGCTACCCGCAGGCGCAGTCCTTTGGGGGCGGATTCGGAAACTCGGCGATCCTCGTTGCTCGCATCCGGGTTCGACAGACGCACGTCCCGATCGCGATCCAAGATCAAAAAGTACGGATTGCCCCAGTGATCAAGCAAAGACAGGAAGTTATCACCATGTTCGAGCAGGCCACTTCTGCCTGCTTTGGCGGGTTTAGCCTGCAAAAAGACAATGCCCGATGCACCTCCTTGACCTGATCCAGAGGCGTCGCCAAGGAGCATTTGAAGGACGTCAGTGCTCTGATTGAGCCGAACCGTTTCATCAGTCGTGCCACTGCCAGGGAGACGATTGTACTCCGTGAAATAGCTCTGCACGGCGACTTCCAGGGCGGCCAACTGGATTTTCGTCTCAACTTTGTAGGCCTGAGCCAAAACGGCACGGGTCGCCGAAAAGGCGAGAGTTGCCAGAATGGAGATGATGGTGATCACCACCAACAGTTCGATTAATGAGTAACCGCGAGAGCAAATCGACTGTCTCCGGGTGGGCGAGGGATGAGCTTTCATGGGCAGGCACTCCTGTCGGCAGGGTCTTTGATGTTTGAGCTGCTCGACCCCCCTGCGGGCCGTAAAGCTCCGTCTTTTTTCAGACTGAATTGCCCCAAGTGTATCAAAATCCGAATCCAAAGGTCAAGGCATTCTCATCGGGTTGCAGGGAACTCTTATTATTCCCCGATCAAACTCGCGGAATCCTATTTGGCCTCCAGGCACGTTTGTGTATGGTTGGGGTTCCTTTCGAATCTCTGCCCAAATCTTCCATGAGCACCGCCACCTTGCCCCTCCCCGTCATGCCAGACACCCACGGCCACTTCGGCCGTTTCGGAGGCATGTTCGTGCCAGAGACCCTCATGGCCGCCCTCACCGACCTTGCAGACCACTACGACCGAGCCCGCAAAGACCCGACTTTCCAGGCTGAGCTCGACCGTCTTCTTGGCGATTATGTTGGCCGCCCCACCCCTCTCTACCTCGCTGAACGCTGGACCGAAAAACTCGGCGGCGCTAAAGTCTATCTCAAGAGAGAGGACCTGCTCCACACCGGGGCCCACAAAATCAACAACGCCCTCGGCCAAGCTCTGCTAGCGCTCCGCCTTGGTAAAAAGCGCATCATCGCCGAAACCGGTGCCGGCCAGCACGGCGTCGCCACCGCTACCGTCTGTGCCCGCTTCGGCTTCGACTGCACCATTTACATGGGCAAAGTGGACATGGAACGCCAGGCCCTCAACGTCGCCCGCATGCGTTTCCTCGGCGCCAAAGTCGTAGCCGTCACCGCCGGCCAGGCCACCCTCAAAGAAGCCGTCAACGAAGCCATGCGCGATTGGGTCACCAACGTTGATACCACCCACTACATCCTCGGTTCCGCCCTCGGTTCGCACCCTTTCCCCATGATGGTGCGCGATTTCCACCGCATCATCGGTGTCGAAGCCCGGGAGCAAATCCTCGCCCGCGAAAACCGCCTTCCAGACCTCCTCGTCGCCTGTGTCGGCGGTGGCAGCAACGCTATGGGCCTCTTCCACCCCTTCCTCAATGACGAAGGCGTCCGCATGATCGGCGTCGAAGCCGGCGGTGAGGGAATCCTCCCGGAAAAGCACGCCGCCCGTTTCCAGGGCGGTCGCCTTGGTGTCCTTCAGGGCACCAAAACCTGGCTCCTCGCCAACGCCGACGGCCAGATCGAACTCACCCACTCCGTCAGCGCCGGCCTGGACTACGCCGCCATCGGACCCGAGCACGCCTGGCTCCATGAGCAGGGCCGCGTCGAATACACTTACGCCACCGATGACGAAGCCATGGACGGCTTCCAGGAACTCAGCCGTGTCGAAGGCATCATCCCCGCCCTCGAAAGCGCGCATGCTATCGCCCACGTCAAAAAAATCGCCCCCCTCATGTCCCCGGACGACATCATCGTCGTCAACCTCTCGGGACGGGGCGACAAAGACGTCGCCCAGGCCGCCCGCATCGTTTTCGGCGAAGACATCTTCAAAATGTGATCCCCTGACGGATTCATTCCTCTTGGCAACCCCAACGGTTTTCGATACAACCACGGGATGTCTTCGCCCACCAACCGCCGTGCTTTCCTGACGACCCTTGCCGCCACAGCCACTTCGGCTCTCGCCCGCGACTGGTCCGGTCAAAACCCCGAACGTTACCCCGACCCCGACGTTGTCGCCCTCGACCCCGCTTTCGAAAAACTCATCCAGGGCAATTCCCCCATCCGCCGCCTCCACACTGGCATGCTCTGGGCAGAAGGCCCCGCCTGGAACGGCTCTGGCAACTACCTCGTCTGGAGTGACATCCCCAACAACGCCCAAATGCGCTACCTCCCCGAAGACGGCCACGTCTCCGTCATGCGCAACAACGCCAACAACAGCAACGGCAACACCTTCGACCTCCAAGGCCGCCAGATCTCCTTCGAACACGCCACCCGCCGCGTCGTCCGCTACGAACTCGACGGTAAAGTCACCGTGCTCGCCGACAGCTTCGACGGCAAACCGCTCAACGCCCCCAACGACGGTGCCGTCCACCCCGACGGCGGCATCTGGTTCACCGACCCAGGCTACGGCAGCATGATGGATTACGAAGGCAACAAAGGCGAACTCCACCTCAAAGAAGCCGTCTACCGCATCGACCCCAGCGGCAAGATCGAAAAAGTCACCGACGAACTCACCAAACCCAACGGCCTCTGCTTCTCCCCGGACTACAAAAAACTCTACATCGTCGACACCGGCGCCCCCAAACACATTCTCGTCTTCGACGTCCACAATAAATCGTCTCTGGGCAAACCCAGGGTATTTGCAACGATGAACCTGGACCCGGATGATACCTTCAAGATCCTGAAAATCAAAGATCGTGTGGACGAATTAATGCAGGCCCCCACTTTCGACCCTATCAATGTAACTCGTCGCGAAAAAGCTCTTCAAACCACCGTTGAAAGGGTTACGGCACTTGATATCCGGACAAGATCCTCGGAAATTGATGAACTCATCAGAGCATTCTCATCAGACGAAAATACGAGAAAGGAAATTAAAGACCGCCTAGACAAGGCCAGAGCTGTTCATCTCGAGTTGCAAGAACTGAAAGGCAAAGCGGCCCGTTGGGAAAAGAAGAATAGCCCATTCATGCTAGCGCGGACACACGGCAAAGGCAGCTCCGACGGCATTCGTTGTGACATCGAAGGCAACGTCTGGGCCAGCGCCGGCTGGGCGGGCGACGGCTACGACGGCGTCCACGTCTTCAATCCTGAAGGCAAACTCATCGGGCACATCAAACTCCCCGAAACCACCAGCAACCTCTGCTTCGGCGGCCCGAAACGGAACCGCCTCTTCATCACCGCCAGCCAAAGCCTGTTCTCCCTGCATGTGAACACCCGAGGCGCCCATCACTGCTAGCATTCAATCACCCCGTTGGAGTCCAGGCTCAAACCCACATCCATGCCGCAGCCCATTCGACCTTGGTATTGGCCCGAAAGGGGACAACCCGAACGAACCGAACCCTTCACCTGGATTGTTAAAGACGTCATCGCTGCCTCCTGGTGGCCCGACCCCTATGTTTTTGACATCTACAAGGCAAACAAGATCCAGGCCGTTGTCAATTGCTGCGAGTTCGACAATCGGCAGGACGTGCCCGGCCATTTTCTATACCACCACTTCAACGTCCCCGACTACGGCGTACCGACCGACGCCCAAATCGAACGCTTTGTAAATCTGATGGATCAGCATCATCACGCTAAAGAACCCGTCGTCGTCCATTGCGTCGCCGGTTGTGGCAGGACCGGGCAGTTCATCATCGCCTGGTGCGCCAAAGCCGGATTCATCCCCGCCAACACCGACCCGGTGCAATGGATTCGCGCGCGCCGAAAGTGCTGTTTGGAAACGAGTGAGCAAACCCAATGCGCGAAACGGTTGATGAACAAGTATCGGTAGATCCGGGAAAACGGCTTCAATGCGACGCCAGACAGAAACAAGAACGCACTCCCTCCAAACCGCACACTGGCCAGCGCTGCATTCTCGCGTATGATGCCGGGTCACGCGCATGCCCGCTCCCTCCCCCCTCAAACGCCTTCTCGCCTTCGCCCTTCGTCACCGAAGCATGGCGCTCCTCCAGCTCTCCTTAGCTATCGCAGGCACGCTTCTGATCCTCGTTTTCCCGGGAATCGTCCAGCGCTTTATCGACGAAATCATCCCCTCCAAACAAACCCACCTCATCTGGAGCGCTGGTGGCCTCGCTGTCGCCGCCTTCCTCGTCCGGGAAATGCTCTTCTACGTCCGCACCCGGGTGAACACCGAGTTCGAGCAGCGCATGATCATCGATCTCCGCAGCCAGCTTCATCGCAAAATTTCCCACCTCCCCATCGCCTGGTTTGATCGCCAAAGCACGGGCGACATCCTCACCAAAATGGCCGACGACGTGCCCGCCACGCAGCGCGTCATCCTTGAAGGCATTGAGCAAGGTTTCACGGCCACCATGCAGATCCTCATCGTCGCCGCGATGATGTTCGCCGCCGATTGGAAACTCACTCTCATCATTTTAGCCCCCACGCCTTTCATCGCCGCCGGTGGCTGGATCTATTCCCGCTGGGTCAGCCCCCGTTCCACCGCCGCCCGAGAAGCCGCCAGTGCCCTCAACGCCACGCTGCATGATACCCTTGCCGGCATTCGCCAAATCAAGAGCTACACGGCCGAAGACCTCAAGCGTGACGAATTCCTTGCCGCCAGCAATGTTCTCCGCAAACGCCAAACCCACCTCATGGCCGCCTGGGCGTTTTACTCCCCCTCCATGACCTTCCTCGGAAGCCTCGGCCTCGTGATCCTCCTCATGGTCGGCGCCTCGTGGTGCATCGCTGGAAATCTCACCACCGGCGGCCTGATGCGCTTCATCCTCCTCGTTGGCTTCCTTTACGAACCCATCGCCCGCCTGCACGGCGTCAATCAAACCCTCATGAACGGCCTCTCCGCCGCCAAACGGGTCTTCGATATCCTTGATCAAGAAGGCGAAGAAGACCTCGAAACCGGGCGCGACCCCAATCCCGTCACTGGCCATCTTGTTTTCGAAAACCTCCGCTTTGGTTACCGCCCCGAAGTCAACGTCCTGAACGATGTCAGCTTTGAAGTCAAGCCACGCCAAACCGTTGCCTTCGTCGGTGGCACCGGTTCAGGAAAGACCACCCTGTTCCAACTCCTCACCCGCTTCTACGACCCCCAACAAGGTCGCATCACCCTTGATGGAACCCCCATCACCGAACTCGCCAAAGGCCCCCTCCGTGACGCCATCGCCTACGTCACCCAGGACGCCTTTCTGTTCGCCGGCACCATCCGCAGCAACCTCCTTCTCGGCCACCCCAGCGCCACCGAAGACGAACTCTGGACTGCCCTTCGCCAAGCTTGTGCTGAAACCTTCGTGAAGGCCAAACCCGACGGCCTCGACTCCCAGGTGGGCGAGCGCGGCGTTCTGTTAAGCGGTGGCGAGCGCCAGCGCATCACCATCGCCCGCGCCTTCTTGAAGGACGCTCCTATCCTCCTTCTCGACGAAGCCACCTCCGCAGTCGACAACCAGTCGGAGCACCTCATCCAGCAGGCTCTCAAAACCCTGCAAAAAGATCGCACCAGCCTCGTCATCGCCCATCGACTCTCCACCATCATCGACGCTGACGTCATTCACGTCCTGCGCCAGGGCCGCCTCCTCGCCCGTGGCACCCACGCCGAGCTGCTCGAAACCTGCCCCTACTACGCCGAACTCGCGGCCCAAGCGGAGCAAAACAGCCCCGCCTGAAGTCCCCAATCCGCCAAAATCTCCCCATAAAAAGGCTTGCTTACAGACCTGTAACTTCAAACAGTCAGGCTCGCGCGCGGCGAACGCTCGCGTCAACTCGAACCACCATTCATCCGTTACCATGAGCCAAATCATCCCCATGATCTCTTCCGGCACCGCCGGTCCCCTCGGTGTTCTTCACCTGCCACGCGTCTGGCTGAAGGCCTCCCTTCACGCCGCCGGCAAAATCCACCCCGACTACACTGTCGGCTGTGGCTACGACAAAATGACTACCGATGCCCTCGGAATCCCTTGGGATGACTTTTACGCCTTCATTAAAGACAGCAAGCCCACCTACCCGCAGTGCGAAGCCTGGGTGAAAGTCTATCCCGGCGTCAAACTCAGCCAAGCCGACATCTACCGCCACAACCAAGCCATCCTCGGCTACTGCCACGGCGACGATACCCGCAAAGGCATCCTCGATTCCGTCGGTCTCCCGGATGATGGCTCCTGCAATCCCGGCGCAGTCGACCTCAACAACATCGACGACTGGGGCACCTTCCACGCCCAAGAGCTGAAGTAAGTTTCAACCAGCCTTTTTCAGCCCGGCCTGCCGAATTCAATGCGGTGCGCCGGGCTTTTTATTACCTCACCCCAGCCACTCACGAAACTCCGCCTCCACGCGGCCCAGCATCGCCGCATGACTGTGGGAAAGATCTGTGAACCGAGCCCATGCCGCTGCATCCGCTGACGGACCCTCCACTTCTTTGATGAACTCTGGCACCAAAGCCGTTTGATCCGGAAAAGCGGTTCGCAAATGTTCGCGACAGGCCGCAGCGTTTTGTTGCAGACGAGTTTTGGTTCCAACAGACATCGTCTCAGAGGTTAATGCCTCAATCCTGATACGTCCACGCCAGAACACGGCTTTTCTTCTGCCCCTGAGCCATCTCAATCACCCGCACGTCCGTCGCCGGCACCTGCTTCAAAGCCGCCCGTAGCGCTGGCAAATGCGCGCTCTGAGAAACCAGCGTCGTGAACCACCGACACCGCTCCGCCACCCGCACGCTTTGAGTGATCATCCGGCGGATGAACCCCAACTCACCGCCCTCACACCACAGTTCGTTCGCCTGCCCTCCAAAGTTCCGCGTCTCCACCGCCCCACCTTTCCCCAGACCCTTCAGTTTCCTCCCGGTCCCTGCCGCCGCCTCTGCCTCGCTCGCGTGAAACGGCGGATTGCATAGGCTCGCTGCAAACGATTCCCCACCGCGAATCACCCCTTCAAAACACTCCGCCGGATTCGCCTGCTGCCGAAACTGAATCAACCCCGCCACGGCCGCATTTGCCTCAACCAACTGCCGCGCCCAACGCAGTGCCCCCGCATCGATATCCGTTCCGACAAACTGCCACCCATACTCGCAGGCCCCGATCAGCGGATAAATCGCGCTCGCCCCTGTCCCAATGTCCAGCACCCGCACCTTTTTGCCCCGAGGGATCATCGCCTCATCTCCGCCCGACAGCACATCCGCCAAATGATGCACATAATCCGCCCGCCCCGGCACCGGAGGACACAGCCGCCCCGGCAGCAAATCCCAGGTCTGCAATTCATACGCCTGCCGCAGCAGCGCCTGGTTGAGCGCCTTCACCGCCCCTGCATCCGCAAAATCAATCGACGTCCCGCCATGCTCATTCGCTCTCACAAACGGACTCAAAGCCGGACTCACCCGCACCAACGCCGCAAAATCATAGCCTGCCCGAAACCGATTTCGAGGATGCAGTCCTGCCTTCACCTCACTCATCGTCCCCCTCCAGGCGGTGTTCGATGATCGCCAAAGTATTTCTCACTGCGATAGCGCAGCCACACCCGAAGCACCTGCGGCACCTGCTCCTTCTGCGCCTCATCCAGACTCTCATACAGCGCCATGGCCTTCTCACGCTCGCCCCGGCACGGCCCATTTTTGTGCGCATCCCAAAGCAACCGCGCCGCCCGGATGCGACGACAGGTCTCCTTCACCAGCGCACTTCCTGTGAGCGGTGCCGAGTCTTTTTTCTTCTTCGCAGGCATACCCAGGCCCCAGAGTTACGCCACCCCCACCCCCTTTGCCACACCAAAACCCCCGCAGGCAGATCGATTGCGACTGAACTGACGCTTGCCATTCCCACAGTCCCCATCCAAAAGTCGGTCGCTCCCGAATTGCCCTATGAAAAGCCACTTCCTCCTCGCGCTCGCCCTGTGCTCCTTCCTCCCAAGCTGCAAGCACTTCGCGAAAGTCCGCGAAGTCCGGCCCGTCCTGCGCCCCATCAGCGCCACGGTCGGAACGGTTGGCGCGATTCATCAGGCCCTTCACGACTCCCTCAAACAAAGCAAACGGGAGCCCATGACGGCCCTCGCCGGATACCTCAGCGCCGCTGAGATCGCCGCCAAGCAACTGGCACTCACTCCCAACGACGCCGTCGTCCGCGAAGAGTACAACTTCGCTGTCGCCCGGATCCTCACCGTCATTCAGGACTCTCAACTCGATCCTTGGACCAAGCCCCTCACCGTCCCTTCCAAGGACGGCGACTTCGTCCTCACGCGCAAACCCGATGCCCGCAAAGCCTGGAACCCCGCGCTCTACTCCTTCACCCCTGCGGATCAGTTCGACATCGGCGGTGTCTTCATCAATGAACACAACAAAAAAGACGGCCTCGGCGCCCCCATTGTTGCCACCGGCAAACAAGGCAACGCG
>JARXAL010000223.1 GCA_029865835.1 Verrucomicrobiaceae bacterium | reverse complement strand
ATGTAGATTTGGGTCTTGGTTAAGTTAATCAATCGATTTTTCATTTGATGGCTGAATCACAGAATCCCATTGGGAGCGCCAGTGGTCGAGGCGTTCTTTGATGCGGGCTTCGAGGCCGTGGGTGGTGGGTTCGTAGTAGGTGCGGCCGCCTTCGATGCAGCGCTGGGGGACGAAGCCGTCTTCGAAGTCGTGGGGGTAGAGGTAGCCTTCGCCGTGGCCGAATTGTTTGGCACCGGCGTAGTGGCCGTCGCGGAGGTGTTGGGGGACGGGGAGGGTGCGGCCGGTTTTGATGTCTTCGAGGGCGGCGTTGATGCCGGCATAGGCGCGGTTGCTTTTGGGGGCGGTGGCGATGTAGACGGCGGCGTGGGCGAGGGGGATGCGGGCTTCGGGCATGCCGACGAATTCGGCGGCTTGATGGGCGGCCATGGCGACGCGGAGGGCGTTGCTGTCGGCGAGGCCGACGTCTTCGCTGGCGGCGATGACGATGCGGCGTGAGATGAAGCGGATGTCCTCCCCTGCGTAAAGCATTTTGGCGAGCCAGTAGAGGGTGGCGTCGGGGTCGGAGGCGCGCATGCTCTTTATAAAGGCGCTGATGGTGTCGTAATGGGCGTCGCCATCGCCATCATAGACGACGGTTTTTTGCTGGACGGATTGTTCGGCGACTTGGAGGGTGATGTCGATGATGCCGCTAGCGTTGGCGGGGGTGGTGAGGGCGGCGAGTTCGAGGGCGTTCAGGGCTTTGCGCGCGTCGCCATCGGCGATGGTGGCGAGGTGGGCGGCGGCGTCGGGGTGGAGGTGGATGTTGAGGAAACCGAGGCCGCGTTCTTTGTCGGCGAGGGCGCGCTGCATGACGGCGAGGAGGTCGTCCTGGGTGAGGGGCTCGAGGGCGAAGATTTGGGAGCGGGAGACGAGGGGGCTGTTGACGTAGAAGAAGGGGTTGTGGGTGGTGGCGCCGATGAAGCGGAGGGTGCCGCGTTCGATGTGGGGGAGGAGGACGTCCTGCTGGGCTTTGTTGAAGCGGTGGATTTCGTCGACAAAGAGGATGGTGGCGCGGCGTTCGAGGCGGAGGTAGCCGGCGGCGGCTTCAGCGGCGTTGCGGATGTCGGCGACGTTGCTTTCGACGCCGCTGAGGTTGATGAAGTGGCACTTGGTTTCGAGGGAGATGATGTGGGCGAGGGTGGTTTTGCCGACGCCGGGGGGGCCGTAGAAGAGGAGGGAGGAGAAGCGGTCGGCCTCGATGGCGCGGCGGAGGAGCATGCCGGGGGCGATGAGGTGCTGCTGGCCGGCATATTCGTCGAGGCAGCGGGGGCGGACGCGGGCGGAGAGGGGGGTGTTTTGAGAAGGGACCTCGGGGGGCGCGGGTGGGGGCGCGGGGGAGTGGAAGAGGTCGGACATGGGGACGATCTGGGATAGACTGTGGGAGGACTAAGAGGCTTCTCCGACGGCTCGAAGCACCGTCAGCCGGAGCGCGGGACTGATCCAGAATCCGGCCTCTTCTTGCAAGCGATCAACAATAGGCGCTAAGGATGGGAGCAGATCCTTGAGGCGGGCTTCGACCAAGATCCCGAGCAGGCCAACCACATTGAGGCCCAGCCGATGAGCGGCTGACCTTGCTGCTTGATCATCGATCAAGACGAAGTCTGCGCCGACTTCTAGCGCGAGGGAAAGGGCAGCGACCTCGCCTTCGTGCAGGCGTTGAAAGTCGGACAAAGACGGATGCAGGGCACTTGGCGCAGATTCTCCAATCCACGAGGGAAACTCCAGGCCTAGGAAGCGGTTGTCAGCCAATGCGAGCCGCCTGAACTCCGCTATGACCATGGAGGGGGCTAGAACTTGGTGATAAAGGTCACGCAATAGATGCTGCTGGCCAATGGCACAGAGATTCAAGATGACAGAGGTGTCGGTGACGACAATCACAGTCTGCCGAGGGAACGCAGGGTTTGAAGATCCTGAGCGAAGGCGTCCTCAGTGAAGCATGAGATGCGACGTTCAAAGAGCACTTCATCAAAGGCGTGAAGGTCGAGTCCAGCCATTCGAGCCGCGACGAGGCGCGAGACATGACCTGCGGCGTAGGCACCGCAGGCCAAGTCCAGAAGGATTTCACCTTCACCCATTTCGGCAAGAGCGGGATCGTCGGGTAGAGTGATCGTCATGGGTTCAAGGTAACCGATGACTGAAGGGCGGGCAAGACTGCTGTGCTGCCACCACGAGAACGGGGCTCAAGGGATAAGGGCGGGGTTGTAGGGCCAGAGGGGGGTGAGGGCGGCGTTTTCGACCCAGCCTCGGAGGGGGGCGGGTTGGTAGGGGATTTCGCAGTAGGTCCAGGCGCCGCGGACTTCGAGGATGCGGGTGGCGGAGCCTGGGGGGAGGTCGATGACGAGGCCGGCGGTGGCGGCGGCGGCGGAGTGGGCGCGGGTGTCTTTGGAGGTGACGAGGGCGACTTGGTCGGTGCGCTCTTTGGGGGTGGGGCGGACGAGGAGGAAGACGATGGCGAGGGTCAGAATGCAGGTGCCGAGGACGGAGACGATTCGGGCGGTGACCCGAAGTTTTGAGGTGAGGATGAGCCAGGCTGCGGGGAGGACGAGGAGCCAGAAGCCGAGGGCGGCGAGCAGGGTCCACTGATTTTGGCTGAGTTTGAGGCTCCAGTCGTGGAGGGGGGAGGCGGGCTGGTAGGAGAGGAAGCGGAGGCGTTCGTCGAGGAGTTGCAGGTTTTGGCGGAGTTCGGGGTCGTTGGGGGTGAAGAATTGGGCTCGGCGATACCAGAGGGCGGCGCGGCCGAGGTCGCCGGCGCGGTAGCGGGCGTGGCCGATGAGTTCGAAGAGTTCGGGACTCAGTTGGGCTTTGTCGGTGTCTTTGACGAGGGATTCGGCGAGGTACTGGGTGTCTTTGAATTTGCCTTTGGTGAAGGCTTCGCGGGCTTTGGTGTAGGTGGTGTCGGGGTCCTGGGCGGGGAGGGTGGCGGTGAGGGAGAGGAGGATGGCGAGGGCGGCGAGGGTTTTTGTGGTAGTGGTCGCGGTGGCGGATTGGCTGGCTTCGCTGAGGGCGGTGGTTTTGAGGGACTCGAGGTGGCGGAGGATGTCTTTTCGCTCGGCGGGGGTGAGGGGTGTGGCTGGGGTGGTGGGGCCAGCGAAGTTGTGGTCGGCGTAGCGCTTGAGGAGCGCGGCGTATTCGGGGCGGTCCTGGGTGTCCGGGCGGGCGGCGGTGAGGAGGAACTGGGAGGCGCGGCGGAGGAATTCTTGATCGGGGAGGGAGGATTCGGTGACGGCAGACCAGGCTTGGCGGATCTGGCCGGCGGGGCCGGCGGCGAGGCGGGCGCGTTTTTGGGCGGAGGCGCGACCGATGAAGGCGAGGGCGAGAGCGATGAGGGGGAGGCTTTGGGCGGCCCAGAAGAGGGGTTGCTGGAGGAGGGGGGGCTGGGTGGCGGGTTTGATCCAGGTCGCGGATGCGGGGAGTTCGGTGAGGATGTCGGCGAGTTCGGCGCGGGGGGCGACAGCGGGAGGAGGGGCATCGGCGGCGAGGGAAGCGTCGGCGGGTGAGCCGTCTGGTTTGGCGGCGACCGGGGCGGGGGCTTCGATTTTAAGGGGGATGGGGGAGGTCTGGAGGACGACGTATTTTTTCTGGGTGGGGCTGAAGAAGACGATTTCGTAGGGGGGCAGGATGGCGTGAGCTTTTTGCGGGACGATGACGGTGGAGTAGTTGACGGTGCGTTCGACGGTGGGTTGGAGGACGGGGTCGATGGTGCCTTCGGCGTTGAAGCGGCGGGAGGGGTAGGTTTTCCAGTCGGCGGGTTCGCTGAGTTTGGGTTCGGTGAGGGCGTCGAAGTTGCCGGAGCCGGTGACGCTGAGTTCGACGCTGATGGGGTCGCCGACTTTCAGGCCTTCGGTGGGGGAGGCTTTGGCGGAGAGGGTGAAATCGCCGACGGCACCGGAGAAGGAGGCGGGTTTGCCTTCGGTGGGAAGGGGGATGACTTTGACCGGGATCTGGCTGCTTTTGGCGATGATTTTTTGGGGTTCTGCAAAGGGGAAGCCGCCGAAGGGGGAGTTGGCCATGCCGCCCTGGCCCATGACCTCGACGAGGAGTTCCTGATTGGCGGGGCCGATTTTGAGGTCTCCGGTGCGGAGGGCGGAGATGGTGGAGCGGAAGGTGAAGACGTTGAAGCCGATGTTGGCGACGACTTCCTGGGATTGTTCGGCCTGCTGGGGGAAACGCTGGATGGCGAAGTCGTCCTTATTGATGTCGATGAGGCCGAAGCGGCGGAGGCCCATTTGGCGGGGGACGTAGAGGGCGGCGGAGAGGGGGACGAGTTCGCCCTGGTAGATTTCGGTTTTGCCGATTTCGAGTTGGAGGAAGGCTTCTTCGGAGCTGGGTTGACCGGGGTTGGCGCTTTGGGTGTTGACCTGGCCTTGGACGACTTTGAATTGGACTTCGTTGCTTTGGACGGTCTGATTTCCGAGGGTGACGGTTTGGGCGGGGATGACGAAGTCGCCGGGTTCGGTGCCGACGAGGGCCCAGGTGAAGGTCACCTTCGAGGAGGTGACGCCATTGATCATTTGGAACTGCTGGGAGGTGGAGACGGAGGAGACTTGCTGGACCTGGAGCGGGAGGCGGAGTTCGGGGAGGGCGGTGGGGGCGGCGCCGCTGACGGAGATGGTGTAGGCGACGTTTTGGTTGGGGCGCGCCTGGGCGGGGGCGATGGAGGCTTTGACCTCGATGCCTGCGTTTTGGGCTGCGGCGGGGAGGGTGAGCAGGAGGAGGAAGAGGAAGGAGAGGAGGCGGGGCATGTGAGTGCGGGAATCAGGAGGCGGAAGTGATCAGTAATCAGTAATCAGTATTCAGTAATCAGTATTCAGTAGGAGGAAGTGATCAGTGAGTGGTCAGTCGTGGGGAGGGGGCGGACTGGGGTTACCAGTCTTTGCCTTTGACGGGTTGCTGACGTTGGCGGGAGAATTGCACGGCTTTTTGGTCGTCGGCGTAGGTGCGGAGGAAGGTGCGGGCTTCGTTGGGGGAGAAGCCGGTGTCATCGCGGCGTTCGCCATCGGCTTGTTCGGCTTGTTGGGCCTGCTGGGACTCTTTGTCGCCGGGTTGGTCGCCTTCAGCGGAGATGTCGCCTTCGGGGACTTCACCGGGTTTTTCGTTTTCGTCTTTTTCGCCGCCTTCGCCTTCCTCTTGGGGGTCGCCATTGGAGCCTTTTTCGCCTTGCTCGCCGTCTTCGCCGCTTTCACCGCCGGGTTGGTCGCCGTCTTGACCTTGGTTGCCGTCTTCGCCTTTGTCGCCTTTTTCTCCCTTATCGCCCTTGTCTCCTTTATCGCCTTTGTCCTTTTTGCCCTGCTGCTTTTGTTGCTCCTGTTTTTGCTGTTCCTGGAGTTCGTCGAGGCGTTTCTGGACGAAGTCGCGGTTTTCGAGGAGTTCTTTGTTGTCGGGGTCGAGTTGGAGGGCGGCGTTGAGGTGTCGGAGGGAGTCGGTCCAGGCTTTGATTGTGAACTTGGGTTGTTTGGCCATAGCGCGGTCGCCTTGATCGTAGAGGGAGTGACCGAGGCCGTGGTGGGCTTTCTTTTGCAGGGTGGGATCGGTGGATTCGAGGGCCTGGGAGAAGGCGCCGACGGCGGCGTCGAACTTTTGGAGTTGGTGTGAGGCGCGGCCGAGGCCGAGGGCGAGGGCGGTGCGTTGTTGGGGGCTGGGGCTGCTTTCGAGGCTTTCGCTGTAGAGTTTGGCAGCGGCTTCGAAGTCGTCGCTATCGAGAGCGCGGCTGGCCTGGCGGGCTTTTTGAGTGGCGGGATCTGACCAGTCGGGGAGGTAGCTGGCGATGGAGGCGTCTGCGGGTGAGGCGGCGAGGAGGAGGGATGCGGCGAGGGTCGCGCGGGCTGCGGGAGCGGATGCGGGTTGCGATGCGGTGGGTCGGAGGAGCCAGGCCATGATCAATGATACGATGGCGAGTGAGAGAGGCCAGTAAAAGCGTTCGATGGGTTTGGAGGTGGATTTGGACTCGCCTTCCTGCTGGTCGAGGGCGGCGAGGACCTGGTTGACGATGCTGGCGTCGATGGATTGGGCATTGAGGGGGAGGTATCGGCCACGGGTGGCTTGGGCGACTTGGCGGAGGACGTCTTCATCGAGAGCGGTTTTGACGACGTTGCCATCGGAGTCGCGGATCCATTCGCCC
>JARXAL010000187.1 GCA_029865835.1 Verrucomicrobiaceae bacterium | reverse complement strand
TCTTCAGGGGTTGGTGAGTCATGCGGGCATGCTGGTGATCAAGCTGGACTTGGAGGGGCGGGTGGTGTGGTTCAACAATGTGTTTGCGACGGTGACGGGGCAGGAGTTGCAGGCGATGCGGGGTCGGGACTGGGTGGAGGTTTTCATCCCGGAGGAGGAGCGAGAAGCGACGCGCGTGCAGTGCCGGGAATTGATCGGGAAGAGCAGCGGGGAGGTGCATACGAAGCCATTGATCACGCTGGAGAGGGGGGTCCGGTATGTGGAGTGGTTCCATTCGGACCTGAAAGACGAGCAGGGGCAGATGGTGGGGATCCTTTGCATCGGGCGGGATGTGACGGAGCTGCAAAGCGCGCGGGAGGCGCTGCGGGAGTCGGAGGAGCGGAACCGGGCGGTGCTGGAGACGGCGGTGAATGCGATTTTGACGATTGATGAGGCGCGGGTGATCACGAGTGTGAACTCGGCGACGGAGCGGATGTTTGGGTATCGCCGAGAGGAGTTGATCGGTCAGAACATCAAGATGCTGATGCCGGAACCGTATGCGGGTCATCATGATGGATACGTGAAGAATTATGTGAAGACGGGGAAGCGGAAGATCATTGGGATCGGGCGTGAGGTGGTGGCGAAGCGGAAGAACGGGGATTTGTTTCCGATTGATTTGTCGGTGGGCGAGGTGGTTTTGGGGCCGGGGAAGCGGTTGTTCACGGGGATCATTCGCGATTTGACGGACAACAAGCAATTGGAGGAGAAGATCCTGCGGATCAGCGAGGAGGAGCAGCACCGCATCGGGCAGGACATTCATGATGATTTGTGCCAGCAGTTGGCGGCGATTGGTTGTTTGGCGAAGGTGGCGCATCAGCGGCTGGTGAAGACGGCGAGCGCGGCGGCGCCGGATTTGGACCAGGTGGTGCAGATGATTTCGTCGGCGAATCAGCGGGCGCGGGAGATGGCGCGGGGATTGGTGCCGGTGGTGCTGGATGCGTCGGGGCTGATGGCGGCGCTGGCGGACATGGCGCGGGGGACGCAGCAGATTTTTCGGATATCGTGCCAGTTGCATTGTGATCCGCCGGTGGAGGTGAGTGACAATACGATGGCGATTCAGCTTTACCGGATTGCGCAGGAGGCGGTGGCGAATGCGGTGAAGCACAGCAAGGCGGACCGGTTGGATTTGAGTTTGGAGGAGGTGGATGGGTGGGTGCGGCTGAGCATTCGGGACAATGGCGAGGGGATACCGGATCACGCGCCGGGAACGGGAACTGGAATGGGGCTCTTGACCATGAGTCGGCGGGCGCGCATGATGGGCGGCGATCTCAGCGTGGAATGTCACCCGCTAGGAGGAACCGTTGTCACATGCAGCATCCCGATTCACAAGCCGATCAGTCCAGGTCAGTCGAGTCCCGCATGAGGGAGGGCTGTGCGAAGCGGCTGCTGTTGATCGATGATCATCCGATCATGCGCTATGGGTTGGCGCAATTGGTGGCGGACGAGGGGGGGTTGGAAATTTGCGGGCAGGCGGGGACGGCGCGGGAGGGCTTGGAGGCGGTGGGGCGGTGCGCGCCGGATTTGACGGTGATTGATTTGACGCTTCCGGACCGGAATGGGTTGGAGCTGTTGAAGGACATTCAGGCGATGCATCCGGGGATGCTGTGTTTGGTGCTGTCGATGCATGACGAGGGGATGTATGCGGAGCGGGCGTTGCGAGCGGGGGCGCGGGGGTATTTGATGAAGGAGGTGGCGGCGGAGCAGTTCATTTTTGCCGTGCAGAAGGTGCTGTCTGGCGGCGTGTATGTGAGTGAGGCGATGGCGAGCCGGATGCTGGAGCAGGCGGTGGGGGGGAAGGGGCGCGGGGTGTGTTTGGGAGTGGAGCAGTTGAGTGATCGGGAGTTGGAGGTGATGGCTTTGATTGGGGGTGGGAAGGCGACGAAGATCATTGCGGAGCAGATGGGGATCAGCACGCGGACGGTGGAGGCGCATCGGGCGCACATTAAGGATAAGCTGGGGATTACGGACGGGGCTGAGCTGGTGCGTTATGCGGTGCAATGGGTGGAAAGCCAGGGAGGTAAGTCGTGAGGTTGTGAGCTGGATTGGATATTTGCTGCTGTTTGCTTCCGGCTTTGTGTGCGGGCTGGCGACGTGGGTGATTTGGAAGGGGCTGCGGTTTGCGGCGGATTTGAAGGCGGCGAGGTCGGCGGCGGGGAGTTTTTTGGAGGCGGGGGATCGCAGTGAGGTGGATCACCTGGCTTTGGAGGCGGTGAAGCGGAGTAAGAATCGGCTAAGGTGGCAGAAGAATCCGAATCCGGAGTGGTTGCCGCCGTTGGTGGATGAGATTCCGAAGCTGGTGAAGGAGATTGCGGCGATCTATCACCCGAGTCATGAGAATCCGTTGCTGGCTCCGGGGCTGGGGCAGTTTTCGCGGGCGGTGCATTTGGCGGCGTTGGATGTGGCGGATTTTTTGCAGACGCGGTCGATTGGGCGGCTGATTGATGTGAGTGCGAACACGGCGCTGAAGACGTGGGAGGTGACGCACAAGATTGCGAAGCATGAGGCGCTGCAGGAGGCGAACAAGTGGTACAAGCGGTTGCTGCCGGTGTGGCAGATTGCGCGGTACAAGTCGCCGCTGGTGTGGGCGACGATGGCGGTTTCGAATGTGGCGACGCGGACGCTGCAGCCGGCGATCATTGATATCGTGGCGCGGCGGGCGATTGATTTGTATGGGGGGCGACTGGGGCCGATTGCGCCGGGTTGATGTTGTTGAACCTCTCGAATAGCTCGGGCAGCAAACGTGATGCATTAAAGGTAGGAAAATTAGGGGTAGAAAAATTTTCATACCACTAATCTTCCCACCTTAAACTGCTGCGAGTTACCCTCCGTATCACTGTCAAGCTGTCTAGAGGTCAGTGCTCGTGGCTCACTCGAATGGTGGGACTGTCTTGTCCTGGGTGCATTCACCGATAAAAGATGGGAATGCTTGGAGGCCTGTTTTTTGGATCCTTCGATCCCTGACTCGGGCCAGGAATGGCCCGATTACTTGCTGATGTGGGCGAGGAACTGGCCCCAGCCGCTGGGGCTGAGGGGGAGTTTGCCGCGGCGGGCTTCTTCGGAAAGGAGCTGGCTGAGGGTGTTCAGGGCGGTGGTGGTGTGGGTGGATTCGAGGAAGGCGGGATCGTTTTGGAAGAGGTGGGAGACGAGGAGGAGGGATTCGATGGCTTTGTCCTTGGTCATGACGCCTTGGGAGGTGAACTCGGCATTGCGGGTGGTGAGGCCGAGGCGGAGGGCGGTGAGGATGGCGGGGCGATCGGGGTGATTGGGAGGCAGGGCGGCGGTGAGTTGGGCGAGGGCGCTCATCATGATGTAGTGATAGGCGGGGCGGGCGTTGTGGGGATCCATCCAGCGGCCGGCGAAGGGGCCGTCGGTGAGTTGACCGGGGATGACGCCGAGCAGGGCTTTTTGCACGGCGGCGTCGAGGTAGCGTGGGTTTTGGGTGACGGCGTGGGCTTTGGCGAGGAGGTGGACACTGAAGGCGTTGTAGTTCCAGTTGGTGCAGAGGGGACGGGAGAGGGCCCAGTCGGCGGCTTTGAGAGCGGCGGCGAGGTGGCGGGGGTCTTGGGTGATGTGGTGGAGTTCGAAGAGGGCGAGGGCGCATTCGGCGTTGTCGAATTGGAGGCCGCCGTCGCCATGGTCTTCGAAGGCCCAGCCGTTGCGGACGGTTTGAGCGAGTTTGCCGGTTTTTTCGGCGCGATCGAGGAAGCGGGTGGCGACCTGCATGGCGCGGGCTTCTGAGGTGCCGCGGGCGGCGGGGAAGGGGAAGCAGCCGGCTCCGGCTTGTTCCTGCGCCCAGAGGAGGAAGTCGGCGGTTTGGGTGGCGAGGGTGAGGCAGTCTTCTTTGCCTTGGAGGTTGGCTTGGGCGATGGCGGCGCAGCCGGAGATGATGGAGGCGGGGGCGCGGAGGGGTTCGGTGAGGGTGGTGGGATCGAGGCCGGGTTTCCAGGAGGCGGCGAGTTGTTTGAGGCGGGTGAAATGGGGGGAGAAACCGAGTTGGGCGATGGCGGGGTCGAGGAGGGGGGTGTTGGGGGGGACTTTTTGGTAGGTGTCGGTGACTTCGGGGGTGCCGGCGCGGTCACCGAGGCGGAGGTGTTCGGTTTGGACGAGGGTGTGGATGGTTTGGGAGTCTTTTGCGGCGAGGGCGGCGGTGAGTTTGGTGGGAGTCGATTGAGTCTCGCTGGGATGGCAGGCGGCGAGGGCGGGGATGAGGAGGTAGCAGAGGGGACGAATCATGGGGTGGGAATTCGTTTTTAACGGAGGATGCCGTGGTGTGGTCACGAGGATTTTGGGAGGGAGCGAGAGAGAGTGGACTTTACCTGTCGAGGGGTTGTGACAGGATGGGGGATGGATTTGAAACTTGAAGGACAGACGGCGGTGGTTGTTGGGGGTGCGAGCGGGATTGGCGCGGCGATTGCGGCGGGGTTTGCGGCGGAGGGATGCGGGGTGCGCGGGTTTGATGTGCAGGGAGATGAGGGACGAGGGATTGTGGCGGGGGATGTGACGGACTATGCGGCGGTGAGGGCGTTTGCGGAGGGGTGCGGGGAGGTGGATCATGTGGTGTTCTGTGTGGGTGTGGGGTCGGGGAAGTTTGGGTTTCCGTTTTGGAATTTGGAGCCGGGGGATTGGGCGCGGGTGCTGGAGATCAATCTGATTGGGGCGGTGAATGTGGCGCATGCGTTTGCGCCGAAGCTGATCGAGCGAGGGGGAGGGTCGATGCTGTTTTTGGTGTCGGTGGCGGGGCAGATGGGATCGCAGACGGATCCGCCGTATAGTGCGGCGAAGGCGGGGTTGATCAATTTCACGCAGTGCGCTGCGAAGGATTTGGCGCCGTATGGGGTGCGGGTGAATGCGTTGTCGCCGGGGATGGTGCGGACGAGTTTGAACGAGGCGGTGTGGGCGGCGTCGCAGGCGCGGGTGCCGGAGGTGGAGCGGGTGCCTTATGCGGTGTGGGCGGAGGAGAAGATTCGGAAGGTGTCGCCGCTGGGGCGGTGGCAGACGGTGGAGGAGTATGCGGCGATGGCGTGTTATTTGGCTTCAGAGCATGCGCGGAACATCACGGGGCAGACGCTGAATGTGGATGGGGGGCAGGTGATGCACTCGTGAGGGTCGCATTCTGGCGAATGCGCCTACGGGTGAGATGGCGGGAGTGGGAACGCAGTCTGGCGACTGCGCCTACGGGAGTTATTCGTAGAGTTTGAAGAGGCCGGAGTGGTCGAGGTCGGCGCCGCCGCGTTCGTGGACGAAGGATTCCCACTGGGCGCGGCAGTTGTCGAGGGTGGGGGAGTGGAAGCCGAGGGAATCGGCGAGCTGGCAGATGAGGCGGACGTCTTTGAGTTGGAGGGTGGAGCGACCGCCGGGGGTGAAGTCGCGGCGGACCATGCGGTCGCCATGGAGGTTGAGGATGCGGCTTTCGGCGAAGCCGCCGAGGAGGGCCTGGCGGACGAGGGCGGGATCGACGCCGGAGAGTTCGGCGAGGCGGAGGGCCTGGGCGACGGCGTCGATGGTTTGGGCGACGATGAGCTGGTTGGCGAGTTTGGTGACCTGGCCGGAACCGGAGGCGCCCATGTGGGTGATGTTTTGGCCGACGGCCTGCAGAACGGGGAGGGCGCGTTGGAAATTGGCTTCGGTGCCGCCGGCCATGATGGTGAGGTTGCCGGCTTCGGCGCCGACTTGACCACCGGACACCGGAGCATCGATCCAATGCACTCGCTTGGCGAAGGCTTGGGTTTCGGGGACGCCGGTGGTGCCGAAGTCGATGATGAGGGCGTCGGGGTGGAGGCCTTCGATGAGGCCGCCGGGGCCGAAGACGACTTGGTCGACGACATCGGTCAGGGTGAGATTGATGCAGAGGATGCCGGGGCCGATGGTGCGGGCGAGATCGGGGAGGGAGGGGGCGCGTTTCATGCCGAGGGCGACGGCGGCTTCGGCGGGGGCGTCACTGCGGTTCCAGACGATGACTTCGGCGCCGGCTTCGTGGAGGTGGCGGGCGTTGGCGCGGCCCATGTTGCCGAGGCCGATAAAGCCGATTTTTTGTCCGTGTAGAGGTGGGTGCATGAAATGTGGTAGCTGAGATTGGCAAGTGAAGCAAGTTGGGTAGGGTGGGCGGGGTTTTACCATCATGAAAATCTTGATCACTGGCGGCGGCGGGTTCCTTGGATCCAAATTGTGTGAGGCGTTGCTGCGGCGGGGGGCGTTAACGGGGCCGAGCGGGGAGGCTGAGGCGATTGATGAGGTGGTGCTGTTGGATGCGTTTTTTCATGGGGCGGCGACGGATGGGCGGGTGCGGCAGGTGGTGGGGGATATTGGGGATCGGGACACGGTGTTTGAGGCGGTGGGAAGCCGGGAGGACACGGCGATTTTTCATTTGGCGTCGATGGTGAGCGGGGAGTGCGAGGAGCGGTTTGATGATGCGCTGCGGGTGAATTTGGACGGGGGTCGGCATGTGTTTGAGGCGGCGCGGGCGATCACGGGCAGGCCGAGGGTGGTGTTTGCGAGCAGCATTGCGTGTTTTGGCGGGGAGGGGATGGAGGCGGTGAACACGGACCGGACGAAGCAAACGCCGCAGACGACTTATGGGATGACGAAGGCGATCTGTGAGATGCTGGTGAACGATCACACGCGGAAGGGGCACTTTGATGGGCGGAGTGTGCGATTGCCGACGGTGATTGTTCGGCCGGGGAAGCCGAATGCGGCGGCGTCGAGCTGGGCGAGCGGGATGTTTCGGGAGCCGCTCAATGGGGAGGCGTGTTTGCTACCGGTGCGGCGGGATCAGCGGCATCCGATGACGGGGTATCGGACGGTGGTGGAGTCGTTCATTGCGCTGCATGAAGTGGAGGGGACGAGGATGGGGAGTGATCGAGCGTTTGTGCTGCCGGCGCATGCGGTGACGCCGGCGTTGGCAGAGGCGGTGGTGCGGGAGGTGGCGGCTGAGAGGGGGATCAC
>JARXAL010000171.1 GCA_029865835.1 Verrucomicrobiaceae bacterium | reverse complement strand
AATGCCGATGAATTCAGCGCATCGGTGTCAGCGAGACAACTGGACGCAAAGAGGATCAATGCTGAAATCGTGGCTTTCATTGGAGGCGGCAATTCTTGGGCGAACAATCCACGTTATCGACGAAAACGTCGCTTTGTCAGCACCTTTATATCCCACAGATGGGTTGCTTGCCCACGGGATTTTGAACTCACGAAGTTACTTTAGCCACGCATAAGCGCGCAAAGCCATCCCCACTCCCCACTCCCCACCCTCTTCCCTCTGCGCCTCTCCACCCTCTGCGCCTCTGCGTGCCCCACTCCCCACTTTCAGAGTTCAGAGTTCAGCGTTCGACGTTCAAAGTTCAACGTCCCCACCCCTCACTTCCCCTTCGCACTCCCATCCACCGCCCCCGTCCCGGGCGCAGTCCCAGTCCCAGTAGCAGGCGCAACCCCATTCCCCGGAACCCCAGGCGCAGTCCCCGTCACCGGCACGGTCACTGGCGCCACCACCGGCACCGCAGGCACCACCGGTTCCACCACCGGCTTCGGCCACTCATACAGCTTATACCCCACCCCGATCCCCCCCACCTCATTCAAATACTCAGTCACCTTCTGCTCCCACACCTTCAAATCCGGCGGCCCCCACGGCTTCACCCCCGTCCCCGGAAAAATCACATACGTCACCTTCAAATCACTCTCCGGCCTCCGATACGGCGTCGACTTCTCATTCACCGCCTTCGCCATCATCAGACTCGCCTCCCCCATCTTGTAACTCGGCCCGTAGTCCCCGCAAATCGCCGGGTAAATCTTATCCCCATGCACCACCGCCGCATAGTCCCCCATCCCCGGCGTAAACGCATTCTGCCCCTCATACCCCCGAAACAACAGCGATAGCACAATGAACGGATCTTTCTCCGCGATCAAACTACTCCGCGCCTTCATGTCCTTAATCTCCAGCGTCACCTGATTCATGCTCGACTTCAGCTCCGCATTCCGCGCCGCCGAAAGCCCCTTCACCGCATACTCCGCCTTCAGCTTCGCCAGCCGCCCCTCCCACTTCGCCAGCAGCGGATTCGGCGTCGTCGACTTCTTCGCCCACGCATAGCTCGTGAACGGCTGGTAGTAGTCGGACATGTAAATGTACTCATCCAGCTTCGGCATCCGGTCCCCGTCCGACCCGTCCGCCACCACATCCATCTCCGATTGAATGAGAAGCATCTTCCGCTGCGTCGTCGGGTGCGTCAGTTCCAGAATCGTCTCGCAATCAAAAAAATTGTGCCGGTCCAGCGCCTTGCTCAAACGCGTCACATCCGTCTGCACCCGCCGCGTCTTGTTCTCATACAGCTTGTGGTAAAAAGCCGAAACCTTCCCCGTCTCCACCAGCGTCCCCAGCCCCGGCAGCGCCTCCGGCAAATGCTCATTGATCCGTGAAAGCTCCGCCACACTCTGATTCGCCTTCGGCACCCGAATGCTCAACTGAAACTCCGCCTTGTAAGCCTCCGGGTCCAGCCTCTCCAAGCTAGCAAACCCACCCTGCTCCGTCACCAGTTTCGTCTTCACCGTGATCCCGTTGAACAGAGTCGCCACATCCACATCCTTCCTCCCCACATAATCCTCCGGCAGCGGCGGCTGCACCTCCTTGATCACCTCCACCTCACGCACCGTCTCCTTGATCACCTCCACCGGCACCTCCCGAATCACCTCCCGCTCCACAATCTCCGGCTCACCCGACCCCCTCGCCTCCCTCACGATCTCCTGAATCCCCCGCTTAATCCTCCCCGCAAACGGCGTGAACGGCAGCACCAACCCCACCGCCAGCGCCACCAGCACCAACACCCGGATCAACGTGCTCAAAATCCCCGCCTTCTTCGGCCTCGGCCCGCGCAAATCCCCACCTCCTGTTTCAGGATCGTTTTCTGGGGATAAGCTCGGAGGAAAGTCACTCATAAAGTCTCAAAAAATCAACGCCCCGCCCGGAAGCGACGCCGCAACAACCAACGTAGCATCGGCCGCGGCATCAATCGAAACACCAGCGCCACCAACGCCACACTCCCCCCAGGAAACACGCGAGTCCGCCCCGTTTCAAGCACCCTCAACCCCTCCGCCACCACTTTTTCCGGCGGCTGCTTCAAAAAATCCTGCCCCGACCGATTCGTATCCGCCCCATCCGCCCGCCTCGCATTCGACCCAAAATTCGTCGGTGTCGGCCCCGGGCACACACACGCCACCGTCACCCCCTCCTCCGCCAGCTCCACCGCCAGCGCCTCCGAAAAACTCGTCACAAACGCCTTGCTCGCCCCATACACCGCCAAGTCCGGCATCGGCAACTCCCCCGCCAAACTGCTCACATTCAAAATCCCCCCCGGCCGCCGCAGCATCGGCAGCAGCCCATGACTCAACTCCACCACCGCACTAATGTTCACCTCCACCTGCTCCCGCAGACGTTCCTTTTCCGCAGCCCCAAACACCCCGTAATCCCCCAGCCCCGCATTGTTGATCAACACATCCGGCTCAAATCCATTCACCCGCACCCACTCCACCACCGCCGCACGCCCCGCCACCGTTCCCAGATCCGCCCCGCAAATCTCCACCCGCAACCCCGAATTCCCCGCCACCAACTCCCCCTTCAACTGCTCCATCGCCTCAACCCGCCGCGCCACCAGCAGCAACCGATCCGCCCGCCCCGCCAACTGACGCGCAAACTCCTTCCCCAAACCCGACGACGCCCCCGTAATGACTGGCGCACTGCCATTCAATTTCATCCCCCCATCATGCACCACCCCGCCCCCCGCGCGACAGGATTCTCAACCCCAAACAATAATCGAAAACTTCCCCCACTCTACCCTGTTTCTCTCCCACCATTGCTTCCTCCCCCGTCCCGCCTAATCTCCCCTCTCTAAGTCTCCCAGTCCCCACTGATCACTGATCACTGATTACTGATTACTGACCACTCCCCACTCTCTACTATGATCGCCTGGTTCGCTCGCAACGGCATCGCCGCCAATCTCCTCATGCTCGCCGTCATGGTCGCCGGCATCTGGACCCTCTGGATGGACAAAATCCCCATCGAAGTCTTCCAGGACGTCCCCTCCCGCTTCATCTCCATCAACGTCCCCTACCCCGCCTCCTCCCCCGAAGAGACTGAGGAAACCATCGTCGTCAAAATCGAGGAAGCCATCCAGCAGGTCGGCGGCATCAAACACGTCAACTCCACCGCCGGCAGCTCCGGCGGCAACGTCTTCATCGAAGTCGAAGAAGGCCAGGACCCCCGCCGCGTCCTCGAAGACGTCAAAATCCGCCTCGACGCCATCCCCTCCTTCCCTGCCCTCGCCGAAAAACCCATCATCCAGCTCGACGACTCCTTCCACTCCGTCATCACCGTCATCCTCAGCGCCGACATGGCCGAGCGCGACCTCAAACGCCTCGGCGAACAAACCCGCGACGAACTCGCCGTCCTCCCCGGCATCTCCCACGCCGAACTCGCCGGCACTCGCGCCGAGGAAATCGCCATCGAGATCACCGAAGAATCCCTCCGCAAACACAACCTCAACCTCGAGATCATCTCCCGCGCCATCCAGGAAAACGCCATCGACCTCCCCGCCGGCGTTGTCCAAACCGAAGCCGGCGACGTCTCCATCCGCACCCGCGGCCGCGCCTACACCGGTGCCGAGTTCGCCCAAGTCCCCGTCCTCACCAAACCAGACGGCTCCAAACTCCTCCTCGGCGAAGTCGCTAAAATCCTCGACGGCTTCACCGAAAACCCCCTCATCGTCAAACTCAACGGTCGCCCCTGCATCATGATCACCGTCATGCGCGAAGGCATGCAAAACGCCATCACCATTGGTGACCGCGTCAAAGAATACATCGACTCCACCAACAAACGCCTCCCCGAAGGCGTCCAGCTCGACTACTGGAACGACCGCTCCAAAATCGTCAAAGGCCGCATCGACCTCCTCCGCCAAAACGCCACCTCCAGCCTCATCCTCGTCTTCATCTGCGTCGGCCTCTTCCTCCGCCTCGAAGCCGTCATCTGGATCGCCGTCGGCATGGTCATGAGTTTCCTCGGCGCCTTCGCCCTCATGCCCTACATGAACATCACCATCAACCTCTCCTCCTTGATGGGCTTCATCCTCGTCCTCGGCATCGTCGTCGACGACGCCATCGTCATCAGCGAGCATTGCGACGACCTCAGACGCGAAGGCATGAGCCCCCTGGAGGCCGCCATCACAGGCACCCGCCGCATGGCCGTCCCCATCACCTTCGGCGTCCTCACCACCGTCGTCGCCTTCCTCCCCATGGCCATGGACTCCTCCGACTGGGGCAGCATGTTCAAACCCATCGCCATCGTCTTCATCACCGTCATGATGATTGCCCTTTTGGAGACCAAACTGATCCTCCCCAGCCACCTCGCCCACCCCTTCCTCGGCCGCGTTGGCGATCTCCTCGCCCCCATCCACCGCACCTCCGGCCGCAGCCTCCAGTGGGTCATCGACACCCTCTACCGCCCCTCCATCCGCTTCTGCACCCAGCACTGCTACACCATGCTCGCCCTCATGTTCGGCAGCCTCCTCATCCTCGGCGGCCTCTACGCCGGCGGCCACATCCAGACCGCCTACTTCCCCCGCGTCCCCAGCGAGCGCATCGAATGCCGCCTCTCCATGCTCGACGGCACCCCCCACGAAATCACCGACGCCCAAGTCGAGCGCATCTACGACATCGCCCTCGAACTCCAGCGCAAATACTCAGACGCCAACGGCAACTCCGTCATCAAACACATCGTCTCCTCCACCGGCACCACCATGTCCAGCGGCCGCGGCATGCGCAACAGCACCGGCACCCACATCGGCGGCGTCATCATGGAAACCTTCGGCCCCGAAGAACGCACCATCGACGTCAACACCGTCGCCATCTCCAACGAATGGCGCGAACTCATCGGCCCCATCGTCGGTGCGGAAGAAATCACCTTCCGCGCCGAAATCATGCGCGGTGGCGACCCCATCGACATCCAACTCACCGGCACCGACCCCAAAGAACTCCTCGCCGTCTCCGAGCAAATCAAAGCCCAGCTCGCCAAATACCCCGCCCTCTTCGATATCAACGACTCCCTCGACGCCGGTCGCAACGAAATCCAGCTTCGCCTCAAACCCGAAGCCCGTCAGTTCGGCGTCACCGTCAACGACCTCGCCCGCCAGGTCCGCCAGTCCTTCTATGGCGATGAAGTCCAGCGCATCCAGCGCGGCCGCAACGAAGTCAAAGTCATGCTCAAACTCGCCAAGGACCAGCGCAAAAACCTCGCCACCCTCGACACAATGCGCGTCCGCACCACCACCGGCCTCGAGATCCCCCTCGGCCGTGTCGCAGAAGCCACCGTCACCAAAAGCTTCACCAGCATCAAACGCGTCGACGGCCGCCGCGCCCTCAACATCACCGCCGACCTCGACAAAGGCTCCACCGACATCGACGCCTTCCGCCTCGAACTCGCCGGCTACCTCGACAACCTCCTCGCCAGCCACGGCCACATCAAATGGAGCTTCGAAGGCGAGGCCCGCCAGCAAAAGGAAAGCAGCAGCCAGATGCTCATCTCACTCCTCATCATTCTCGGCGCCATGTACGCCCTCATGGCCATCCCCTTCCGCAGCTACACCCAACCCCTCATCGTCCTCCTTGTCCTCCCCTTCGGCATCGTCGGCGCCGTCCTCGGCCACCT
Organism: Verrucomicrobiaceae bacterium; assembly: GCA_029865835.1. Classification (GTDB taxonomy): domain Bacteria; phylum Verrucomicrobiota; class Verrucomicrobiia; order Verrucomicrobiales; family Verrucomicrobiaceae; genus JAGRPD01. The sequence goes on along the minus strand of JARXAL010000171.1, from coordinate 15,608 downwards.
CTTCCACAGCCTCCCCGTCAGCATCATGTCCATGTTCGGCATCCTCGGCGTCTGCGGCGTCGTCGTCAATGACACCCTCGTCCTCGTCGACGAAATCAACACCCTCAAAGCCGACGGCATGCCCCTGCGCGACGCCGTCCAGCAGGGCGGCAGAAACCGCTTCCGCGCCATCTTCCTCACCCAAATAACGACCTTCTTCGGCCTCGTCCCCCTCATCTTCAGCGGCACCTGGCTCGCCAATCTGTTCCCCTTCTTCTTCAGTTCCGGCGCCCAAAGCACCCACGCCCAATTCCTCACCCCCGTCTCCGTCGCCATGGGCTACGGCTCCCTCTTCGCCACCCTCATCACCCTCTTCCTCGTCCCCCTCATGTACATCGCCCTCGACGACCTCAAATCCCTCGCAGCCCGCATCACCCCCTCCCTAAAAGCCCTCTACCGCCCCACCCCCACCCTCCACGAAGCCACTCCCGAGCGGAGCTAGTGACAAAGAGCCCCAGCGGCTCTAGTGACACATAATAAGCGCCCCCGACTCATCCCACATCACCGTCCCCCGCAACCGCCAAGCCATCACCACCGCCGCCACGAGCGCCGACCCCCGCTGCGCCCGCCTCAACGTCACTGGCGACACCTTCCCCCCAATCCAGTGCATCTGGCTCTGCACCACCCACAGCAACGGCAGCGTCCCCAACGCAAACGCCCCCGCAACCTCCACCCCCCGCATCGCCGACCCGTTCACCATCGCCAGCCCCAGCATCACATACAACGGCCCGCACGGCAGCAGCGGCGTCGCCAACCCCAGCAAACCCGCCCGCCATCCCGGCCTCATCTGAAACGCCCGCAACTGAATCGCCCGCAGCGGCTTCGACAAAAACGCCGGCTTCGGCAAATACCTGTCCACCCCGATCCCCACCAGCACAAACGCCAGCACCATCAACCACGGCAACACAACCCCCGCCCCGCTCTGAAACCAACTCAACGGCATCACCCCCAGCGCCCCAGCCACCGCCCCCGCCAACGCATACGCCAAGAATCGGCCCCCATGATAAAGCGCCGTATTGCGCGCAAACCCCTCCCCAGGCTTCACCGCCCACGAACACGAAAGCGGCCCGCACATCCCCACACAGTGCACACTCGTCACCAGGCCAGCCAAAAAAGCTGCCGCACTCGTGTCAATCACCGCCATGCTGAATCACCTCCCGTTTCACCATCGGCACCTGCGGTGGTTGATGCTTCACCGCGAACACAATGAACGCTATCCACAGCGTCACAAAGGAACCAAACAATCCCACGACCAAAAGCCAGGGCCTATTGAATAAAATCTTTCGCATTGAGAGGCACGTTCGTTTTCAGCCGGGGATCAGGCCCCAGCAATTCCATGGCGCGCGTCAGCGAACTGGAGCCACTCTCCAGATCCGTCACCCGCACCTTCAGCGTCTGCTTCACTTGAAACTTGTCCTCGGGAATCGCCAGCACCAGCGCCTTCACCTCCTCACCCAAAGGCGGCAACTCCATCACCTCATCCAATCCCGTGATCGATGTCTCCGGCGGCAGATTCCCCTCCATCACAAACTTGAACCGCGCCGTCACATCCCGCTTGTTGATCACCCGAATCAAAAACTGATTCCGCACCACCCCATCCACAATAAAGAACGGTGCCCCCTGCATCCGCACCACACTCGCCCGCACCGGTGACACCGACTTGAACGCAAACGAAAACGCCGTCACTCCCACCACCAAAAGCACCGAATAAAAGATCGTCCGCGGCCGCACAAAACGCGTCGGCTTTCCATTGAACCCGTTCCACGAATCATACCGAATCAACCCCGTCGGCCGCTTCACCTTCGTCATGATGTCATCGCACGCATCCGCGCACGCCGCACACCCGATGCACTCCAATTGCAATCCATTCCGAATATCAATCCCCGTTGGACATACCTGCACACACCGATTGCACGACACACACGAACCCGCATTCGGATCACTCACCTTTCCCCTCGGCTCTCCACGCGCCTTGTCATACCCGATCACCAGCGAGTTATCATCCGTCAGCGCCGATTGAAGCCGACCATAGGGACACATGATCACACAAAACTGCTCCCGAAACCAACTGAACGACCCATACAAAGCCAGCGTCAAAAACGTCACCATCCCGAACACCATCAAATGATTCTCCGGAGTCTCATGCATCATCTTATACAGTCCCTTGATCGACACGAAATAACTCAGAAACACGTGCGCAATCATCGCTGAGATCACCAAAAAGATCCCCTGCTTCAGCACCGTCTTCCCAATCTTCTGCGCACTCCACGGCGCATCCTCCAGTTTCCGCCGCGCCGCCGCATCCCCATCAATCCATCGCTCCACCCGGCGATACACATGCTCCAAAAACACCGTGTAAGGACACGTCCACCCGCACCACACCCGCCCAAACAACGACGTCACAAAGAACAACGAGAACGCCAAACCCGTCACAAAGAAGAACCCCAACCACAGATCCTGCGTCGCAATCGTCAGCCCGAAAAAGTGGAACCGCCGACTCGCCACATCCAAAAACACCGCCGGATACCCCTTCACCGGAATCCAAGGCAAAACCACATAGACCACCAGCAACACCAGCGCCGTCAGCCTCCGCCAAAACGTGTACTTCCCCTTCACATCCGCCGGATGAATGTACCGCCGTGAGCCATCGGCGTTGATCGACCCCAGAGAGGTCAGGTTGAGAGGAGATTGGCTCATGAAGGGATAGAAATGGCAGACCTTACGACTTCGGCGCTACAGGCGCTGCCGAAGGAGTCGCAGGCGCCGTGCCCTGTTTCAAAGGCGAGTCCGCCGCCAAAGTCACAGGCTCCCCCTCCTTGTGATGACTCATCACAAACGCCACCACCTCCGTGATCTTCTTGATCCCCAGTGCTTCCCAGGAAGCCATCCCCTTCGTGATGTCCGGCGCCCCTTTGCGCACGATCGTCATCAACTGAGTCGGATTCCCGCCATGCTTCCACTCCGTATCATTCAACGGCAACCCAGGCAACTTCACCCCGGCCAAATGCGCCGACAAATCCGCCGCATGACACGCCACACACGTCGCCATGAACGTCGCCTTGCCCGCCTCCACCACCTCAGGCGTCCGGGACATCTCCCACAACTTCTTGTCATCAATCGCCTCCAACTCCTTCGCGCGCACCGCCTCGATCTTCGCCATCTGCTCACCAATCAATTCATGATCCGTCCGGCCATACCCCAGTTGGTAATAGGCCAGCCACCCGATCACAAACCACACCATCGTGATGTACCACGTGAACAACCACCAGTTCGGCAGCTTCTGATCATACTCTTGGATCCCGTCATAGACATGACCCCTTAACGTGGGTTCGTTCGACTTGGAAGAAGGTTCAGCTGAGTTCATAAGCGAAGGTTCAATCTACAGTTTGGGGGTTTGCGCCTCCGGCCCGTCCTCGAGCGGTAGCGATGCCATCTGATCCCGCCGATCCGGCTTCATCAGCATCGCCCGGATCACCATGACAAAATAAATGGTGGCAGTGAAAGCAAAGGCCAACACCGGAACAATCAGGCTCCAGTTATCGTAAATGACGCGTTTAAACATAGTGCAAAAAAGAGTGAATGAATGATCTGAACAAAACTACTGACCAGCCGGCACAGGAAGGCTCGGCGGCTTAACCGTTGTCCGGAACTTGTCAGGATCACCCGGCTTCAAAGGAAACGGCAGACCTTGAGTCCCATCCGTCAACCGCTCCTCCACCTCTGGCGTGTCGTATTGCCCCAGCTTCATCAGGTAAGCGATCAACGCCACAATCTCAGTGTCAGGACTGGCCGCAATGCCCTTCTCCTTCAACTTCCCTACCACCTGAATCCCCTGCTCAATCGCCTTCTGCTTGATCTCATCCCCCGACATCGCAGGATACGGCACCCCCAACTGCGTCATCGCCGCAATCTTCGCCGGCAGCGACTTCTGATCAAACTTCCGCTCATAGAGATGCGCATATGGCGGCATGTTGGACCCTGGCGAAGTCGACCTCGGATCCATCATATGCTTGTAGTGCCAATCCTCGGCATAGCGACTCCCCACCCGAGCCAAGTCCGGCCCCGTCCGCTTCGATCCCCACTGGAACGGATGGTCGTAAATCGATTCTCCCAGACGTGAGTAATCACCGTAGCGCAGCACATCCGGCAGCATCGTCCGAATCATCTGACTGTGGCAGTTGTAGCAGCCTTCATTCACATACAGATCCCGCCCCGCCAACTCCAGCGGCGTGTAAACCTTCTGAATCCGATCCTCAATGTTCTGTGCCCGATTCACCACCACCGTCGGTATGATCTGAATCAATCCCCCAAGCAAAACCGCCACAAACGTTAGCACCGTGAACGGCATGTAGTTGACCAAAAGCCGGTCATACCAGTTCGACCACTTCTGAGCTCCCTGTTGGAATTTCCGGATCGCAATCACCGCAAAGATTCCAGCGCAAACCAAGGACGCAATGTCCGCACCTGGAGGCAGGAAGACCCAACCCATGATCAGCAACAGCCCGCCAAACATGTAGGCAATCGGGTCATTGATGAACGTGTCCTTCAAAGGCATCGTGTCCTTGTCACCACGATTCAGCAGAGCCACCTCGCGTGATTCATTCACAGCCTTCCCTCGCCGCGCCGTCAGCACCAGGTTCACCAGCATCAACACCATCCCGCTAAAGTAGAGAAGCCCCCCAACAATCCGCGCTGCCATCAAAGGCCGAATCGCCGTCAGCGTGTCCAGGAAAGCCGGATACATCAAACTCGTCCCCTCCGGATTCGTCGCGTTCAGCATCAGCCCCTGCATGATCCCGGACACCCACATCGCACCCACATAAATCAAGATCCCCATCGTGCCGATCCAGAAATGGAAGTTCGCCCAAGCCGCCGAATACAACTTGGTCCCATAAAGCCTCGGTGCCAGCCAGTAAAACAACCCCGCCGCCATGAACCCATTCCATCCCATCGCTCCCGAATGCACGTGACCAATCGTCCAGTCCGAGTAGTGCGAGAGCGCATTCACCGCCCGAATCGAAAGCAACGGCCCTTCAAAGGTCGACATCCCGTAAAACGTCACCGCCGCAATGAAGAACTTCACCACCGGATCCGTCCGCAACTTGTCCCAAGCTCCTCTCAGCGTCAGCAACCCATTGAGCATCCCACCCCAGCTCGGCGCCCACAGCATTAAGCTGAAAAACATCCCCAAATACTGCAACCACATTGGCAAAGCCGTATTCAGCAAGTGGTGTGGCCCCGCCCAAATGTAGATGAACACCAGCGACCAAAAATGCACGATCGATAGCCGATACGAATACACCGGCCGCTCCACCGCCTTCGGCAAAAAGTAGTACATGATCCCCAGGATCGGTGTCGTCAAAAAGAACGCCACCGCATTGTGCCCATACCACCACTGCACCAGCGCATTCTGCACCCCCGAGAACACAGTGTAACTATGCGTCCAACTCGTCGGAATCGACAGGTGATTCACGATGTAGAGCATCGCAATCGTGATGATCGTGGCAATGTAGAACCACAACGCCACATACAAGCTCGGCTCATTCCGTTTGTGCAACGTCCAAAAGAAATTCACCGCAAACACCACCCAGATCAGCATCACGGCAATGTTGATCGGCCAAATCAATTCCGCATACTCTTGTCCGCGACTCAACCCCAAGGGCAGCGTCACCGCCGCCGAAACAATGATCATCTGCCATCCCCAAAAGTGAATCTTCGATAGCAAATCCGACGCCATCCGCGCTTTGCACAGTCGCTGTGTCGAGTAATACACCCCCGCGAACATCATGTTCCCCACAAACGCAAAAATCACCGCGTTCGTGTGCAGTGGACGCAGCCGCCCAAACGTCAAAAACGAGGTGTTGAAGTTAAGCTGGTGAAAGTTCAACTGAGACGCAATCAACAAGCCCACCAACATTCCCACGATCCCCCAAATGATGGAGGCCCACATGAAGTGACGGACGGATTGATCATCGAATTCGATGATGGATTTGGCAGTGTTGTTGGCACTCATAGTGAAAAAGCTGATCTCTTTGAAGTGGGTTCAATGGGTTAGATTCGGGTGCCACGGGCATTCATCGCCCCTGCTACCTCCCCGGGTGTCACTTGGACAATCCCTGTGTCGTCCAATGGCAGCAGCGCCTCCTGTTCAAGACTGCGAACTCTCCGCTGTGCACGCTCCGCCACAAAAAGGACGGCAAATAGGATTCCAAAAAGCAGACTGACAAACACGGTGACGGCAAAAACTTCCATTGCCTGAATCAACCTCATCTAGGCCATGCTCGCTCTTCCTTGCTTGCTCAACGGTGCACCTATTTTGTGCAGCCGATTTTCACCCGAATCCTAAATCAAACTCCCTCGGATTTCGCAGGGGGTGACCCCGCGCCCTCTCCCAATTCCGGCAACTCCACCGTATCAGGAATCTCCGCCCCCTCATTCATCCACAGAGCCTCTGTCCCCTCAGGAGCCTGCCAATCCAACACCTCCACAGCCTGCCCCGGCCCCTGCCCCAACAAATCATCACCCTGCCCTTGCCCATTCGCAGGCGTCGCATCTTCCCTCACCACAAGCGGCACCGGCTCCAAATTCAATAGCCACCCTCCTTGCACTTCTTCCTCTTCCACCACCTCTTCGGGCGACTCACTCAAAGCCCCTTCTTCACCAGCAATCTCATCCACCTTCGGCCCCCTGGACGCATCACAATTTCTCTCTCCAAAACACTTCCACAGCGCCAATCCCAGCCCCAAGGCCACCCCACCCCTGCGGTGTCCCCGCGCCACCATCACCCCAGCCAAAGCCGCCGCCGCCAGCCATCCCCACCCAGACCGCCTATCTGCGTTGCAACATTCTTGATTCACCTGGCAGCCTGAGGACTCCATCACGAATTGGAACCTAGCATAGGTTCAGCTAGAACGCTCGCAAACGTTATCTGCCCAGTCCTCTCGCCAAAGCAATCAGACTGGGCTGAAACAATCTCATTATTCCCCGTCCTTGCCGGATGACGCCGACAATTGCGCTAGCACGGACAAATCCTCCAGCGTCGTCGTGTCTCCCTTGATCTGCCCACCAGAGCAAATCTCCTTCAGCAATCGACGCATGATCTTCCCACTCCGTGTCTTCGGCAAAGACGCCGTAAACCGAATGTCGTCCGGTTTCGCAATCGCTCCAATCACACTGCCAACGTGATTTCTCAATTCCTTCGCCAGTGCAGGCGATGTCGCATGACCTTCCTTGAGCGTCACAAACGCCACCACCCCCTGCCCCTTGATCTCGTCCGGACGCCCAACCACCGCCGCTTCCGCTACCGCCGGATGCGATACCAGCGCGCTCTCCACCTCCGCCGTCCCCAGTCGATGCCCCGACACATTCAACACATCGTCCAAGCGCCCCTCGATCCAGAAGTTCCCTTCCTTGTCGCGATGCGCTCCATCTCCCGCCAGATAAATGCCCTTGTAAGCACTCCAGTAAGTCTCCTTGTAGCGAGACTTGTCTCCGTAAATCGTCCGCAGCATCGACGGCCAGGGCTGCCGAATCACCAATTTCCCTGCCCCCGCTCCCTTCACCTCATTCCCGTCATCATCCAGGATCGCCGCATCAACGCCAAAGAACGGCAGCGTCGCCGTCCCTGGTTTCGTCGGCGTCGCCCCTGGCAGCGGCGTGATCATGATCGCACCGGTCTCCGTCTGCCACCAGGTATCCACAATCGGACAACGTCCGCCACCAATCATCCGGTGATACCACATCCACGCCTCCGGATTGATCGGCTCTCCCACCGATCCCAACAACCGCAGGCTGCTCAAGTCATGCTTCTTCACCCAGTCATCACCCCACTTGATGAACGCCCGAATCGCCGTCGGCGCCGTGTAAAGAATCGTCACCCGATGCCGCTCGATGATGTCCCAGAACCGATCCGGTTCCGGCCAGTTCGGCGCCCCTTCATACATCAAGATCGTCGCCCCGTTCGCCAGCGGCCCATACACGATGTAACTGTGCCCCGTGATCCATCCCACATCCGCCGTGCACCAATAAATATCATCGTCACGCAGATCAAAAACATACTTGCTCGTGCAATACGTCCCCAACAAATACCCCGCCGAACTGTGCAAGATCCCCTTCGGCTTTCCGGTCGATCCCGACGTGTAGAGAATAAACAACGGATGCTCCGAATCGACCGCCTTCGCTGGGCAATCCCCATTCACTTTCTTCGCTTCATCGTGCCACCACACATCGCGACCCGCCGTCATCGTCACCTCTTGACCCGTCCGCTTATGCACAATCACCTTGGTCACCGCTGGCACACTGCTCACCGCCGCATCCACATTGCTCTTCAACGGCACCACCGACCCGCGGCGATACCCCCCATCTGCAGTCACCACCACCGTCGCCTCGCTGTCCACCAACCGATCCTTGATCGACTCCGAACTAAATCCCCCAAACACCACCGAATGCACCGCACCAATCCGCGCACACGCCAGCATCGCAATCGCCGCCTCCGGCACCATCGGCATGTAAATCAATACCCGGTCCTTCGACTTCACACCCTGCGCCTTCAAAACGTTGGCAAACACACACACTTCCCGGTGCAACTGCGCGTACGTCAGCGTCCGCACCTCCCCCGGCTCGCCTTCCCAAATGATCGCCGCCTTGTTCTTGCGATGCGTCTCCAAATGCCGATCCACACAGTTCTCAGCCACATTGATCTTCCCTCCTGTGAACCACTTCGCAAACGGCGGTTTCCAGTCCAGCACCTCCGTCCACTTCTGCTGCCACTTCAGCTCCGCCGCCTCTTTGCCCCAGAACTTCGCCGGACTCTTGATACTCTCCGCATGCATCCGCTTGTACTCCGCCAAACTCTTCACCCTCGCCTTCTTCGAAAACTCCGGGGCGGGTTTAAAAACACGATTCTCGACGGCACTGGACGCTTTGGCTTTACTCATGATTCAATTCGGTTGGAAACGGATGGACGAAAACGCAGCCTAGATGCGGTTGCTTCCATCTGGCAATAGGAAAACGATTTCTCTACCCCGCGATCACGCCACCGATCCTTCTCTCCCCCGACTCGCCCCCAGCATCGACTCCACGATCACAAGCACCAGGATCGCCACCAGCGTCCATAGCCACAGCCTTTGCTTGGCCTCAGTCTCCACCCCGTCCATGCGCTCCCGAACCTCCGCCGAAACCTCGCCCGCCCCTCCCGCCACCTCATCCCCGCTCGCCAAGTTCACCCCCAATTCCGTCAGTCGCTCCTCCGCCATCACCGACACCCGACCCTCTCCCGCCGGCAACTGCACCGCAAACCATCGCGCTTCCTTTTCGCCCCCATTCGCCTCCGCTCGATACACCCCCGGCTCCTTCGCCACAAAAGCCTCCCCTGCCTTCAGCACCCCCACCTGCCCACCCGGCCCGGTCACCTTTCCCTCCCCCTTGAAGTCCCATGGCAAAGCCTGCCCGACCTGCAGCACCCCCTCTTCCTCATATGAAAAACCCGCCGCCGCCAGCCACCCAAACCACAGCGGCACAAACTTCGTCGACAACGCCAGTTGACTGTCCTCCGGATGCCATCCCGATGTCAACACCAGCAAAGTCCCCGCTCCCTGACGCACCGCAATCATCGCCGCATCTCCCGAATCAAAACGCGCCAAGTCGTTCACCCCTTCACCTTCCACCTCCACCACCCGATGCTTCCAAAACCGCACCTTGGTGAAGTCCTTCAGCCGCGCGTCCGCAAACGGTGCCAACAACCTGTCTTTCGAATCCACCTCACCCAGCATCGCATACGCCCCATCCCCTCTATTCCCACCCTCTTTCACTTTCCATCCCAATCCCCCCGTTAGCGCCTTCAATTCCGCCTCTGCACTCGCACCATCCACCACATACACCCCGAGTCCTCCCTCATCCAAAACCCTCCGCCACGCCGCAATCCCCGCCTCCCCCAACCGCACTCCATCCCCTGCGCTCACCACCACCCCGCCTCCCGCCACCTGATCCCAACTCGCCGCAGCCACCGTCTCCAATACCGGCCTGACCGCTGCCGTACCCAGCAACGCCCGCTTCAAGTAATACCCAGGCGACGCCGCACGCTCCAACGCCCCCTCCTCCTCCGCCGCCACCCGCACCCGCACTTCCCGTGGCTGCTCCGGCGCCACATACACTCGATTGTCAAAATCAAACCCATCCCCTGTCACCTTCAACACCCCCGGCTTCTCATCCCCCTTCTCACGCGGTGGCATCTTCAAAACCCGACGCCCTCCCGGCGGCAAAAAGCCCTGCACCACCGCCCCCTGATCGCTACCCTCCCAAGCCAACTCAAAGCTGGTCTGCTGCGTCTCCCGACTGCTACTCACCCGCACCCGACGCACCACCTCCGCATTCGCCACTCCCTCCTCTTCATCCTCCGTGCGACCACTCACCAACTCCAAAGTCAAGTTCCCCTCCTCCTCCAGCGCAATCACCCGGCGCTCCGCCACCACGCCCTCCGGCCACGCCACCTTCTGCAACTCCGCCAGCTTCGCGCCTTCCTGAAAATCACTCACCACCACCAGCCTCCGCTTCTTCCGCCCGCCCTCATTCCATTGCGCCAAAACCTCCAACCCGGATACCATCGCCCTCCCCAAATCCGTCTCCCCCCAGCCCGGCGTCACCTTCGCCAATCCCGCCACCGCCACCCGCCGCGCCTCCGGCAACGCTTCTTCACCCACCATCACCCACTCCACCTCCCCATCAAAAAGCCCCACCGCCACCCGATCACTCACTCCCGCCGCCTCCACCACCTCACGCACGGCCTCCACCCCCTGCTTCCACAATTCCCCCCGCCTCATCGACGCACTGCGATCCAGCAACACCACCACCGACTCCCCTTCCTCCACCCCGCCCGCCTCACGATCCCGCGAAAACGGACGCGCAAACATCAGCGCCAGCAAAATCAAAATCAAACACCGCGCCAGCAGCAAAAGCCAGTTCTCCAGCCTCCTCCGCCGCGTCGGCTGCCGCTCCGTCTCCTCCAAAAACATCAGGCTGCTAAACGCCACCCGATCCTTCGGAGGCTGCCGTCTCAAGTGCAGCAGAATCGGCACAATCACCGCCGCCGCTCCCGCCAGATACAACGGAAACAACCAACTCATCGCCCACCTCCCGACACCCTTTTCTTACCCGCCTTCGCCCCGTCCCGCCTCGACACAAAATCAAACAACGCCACTTCCAACGGCGTGTCCGTCGGGCACCACTGATACTCCACCCCGGCCCGCTCACAGCCCAATCGCACCGCATCGCAATGCGCCTTCAACCGCGCCAAATAACCCTCCTTCGCCACCCCCGGATTCACAAACCGCTCCACCCCCGACTCCGCATCCTGAAACACCGCCGCCTCCTCAAATCGAAACTCAATCTCCGCCCGATCCATCAGGTGAAACACCACCACATCCTGCCCCATCGCCCCCAGCCACGACAACTGCCGCTCCAGCTTCTCCACCGGCGCCAGCAAATCCGAAAACAAACACACCAACCCCTTCTTCGTCAGCAACTCCGACAACTGAGTCATCGACACATCCAGCGCCGTCCCCCCCTCCTGCACCGGCCGCTCCCCCTCCAACATCAACCGCCTCAAATGCCCCGGCCGATTCCTTGCCGGCACATGTTCTGCCAGTCCCGATGCAAACGTCGTCACCCCCACCGCATCCCCCTGCTTCATCAAAAACAACGCCAGCGTCGCCGCCAGTGTCGCCGCGTAATCCGCCTTCGTCATCCCACCCGCACTGCCAAATTTCATCGACCGACTGTGATCCACCACCAACTGGCACCGCAGATTCGTCTCGTCCTCAAACTTCTTCACAAAGTATCGCCCGCTCCTCCCCGCCAGCTTCCAGTCAATGTGCCGCGGATCATCCCCCCGCACATAGGGTCGATACTCGCTAAACTCCACCGAGAACCCATGATACGGACTTCGGTGCAGCCCCTTCCATAACCCCTCCATCACCACCCGCGCCCGCAACTCCAGCGACCGAATGCGCATCAACGCCGCCGGATCAACAAAACTCGATGCACTCGATTCCCCTGCCACGGACAGCATCTTGTCGCTCACACCGCTCCACAGCAAGCCCCAAGTGACTTCGCCAAACACCCCGCTCGACTTCCCGTCAAAGCCCGCTTAAAAAAACCAATCTCCTCTAGCATCATGCCGCCCCCACGCCGCCAACGTCCCCACTCCAAAGCACCCGCGCGCCCTCCCGGCCCACGCCGACCCGCCGCCGACACCTCCTGGGACAAATCCGCCGCCTGGTACGACCGCCTCATCGGCGAAAAAGGCTCCGACCTCTACCAGCAAGTCGTCATCCCCCGCTCACTCGCCCTCCTCAACCCCGCCAAAGACGAAACCCACCTCGACCTCGGCTGCGGTCAGGGCGTCTTCACCCGCGCCGTCGCCGCCAAAGGCGCACGCGCCACCGGCATCGACGCCGCTCCCACCCTCATCGACAAAGCCCGCACCTACCCCGGCCCCCGCTGCCGCTTCCTCGTTCGCGACGCCGCCGCCCTCCACGACCTCGGCCCCTTCGACTCCGCCTCCGCCATCCTCTGCCTCCAAAACATCGAGCACCTCCCCGAAACCGCCGCCGCCACCGCCGCCATCCTCCGCCCGGGCGGACGCTTCCTCTGGACCCTCAATCACCCCTGCTTCCGCATCCCCCGCCAAACCGCCTGGGGCTTCGATGAAGAACGCAAAATCCAATACCGCCGACTCGACGCCTACACCAGCCCCCTCAGCATCCCCATCATCATGCACCCGGGCCAGAAAGAGAGCGAAAACACCGTCTCCTTCCATCGCAGCCTCGAAGAACTCATGAAAGCCGGTTTCGATGCCGGCCTCCGCCTCCGCGGCTTCGAAGAATGGCACTCCCACAAACAAAGCCAGCCCGGCCCCAGAGCCCGCGCCGAAAACCGCGCCCGCAACGAATTCCCCCTCTTCCTCGCCCTCCTCTGGGAGAAACCCGGCCCTTTCACGCCACCCGCTTCAGCCGCTTCCACCGCTCCGCAAAAGGCATCACCAGCACCACGGCCAAAATGATCCCCGCCCCCAGGTAGAATCCCGGACTCATTTTCTCCGACTCCCCGAAAAACAGCAGCGCCAGCACGATCCCATACACCGGCTCCATGTTGTAAATCACGTTCACCGTGAACATCGAGACCCGGGTGAGCACGTCAATGTAACCCAGGTAAGCCCCCACCGTGCACACCCAGGCCAGCATGATCAGCCAGCCCCAATCCGCCATCACCGGCCACCGCAATCCCCCCGCCTCTCCCATCCAGGGCAGCACCATCAGCACACCCAGTGTCGCCCCCGTCAGTTGGTAAAACCCAATCACCGATCCCGGTAAACGCCCCACCACCTGCTTCGTCAGCACCGCATAAACCGCCGCAAAAACCGCGCCGATCAACCCCACGGTGAATCCCCACCAGTGACTGAACTCCACCTGATAGATCAACCACACCGCCCCCACCATCACCACCCCCACCAGCAACTCCACCCAACTCCATCGCCGCGTTCCATTCACCAGCGGCTCGATCAACGAACACCAAAGCATCGCCGTCGGCATCGCCGCCAAACAAACCGAAACCGTCGCCAATCGCGCCGACAAAAAGAACAGCACCCAGTGCCATCCCAACAAACACCCCACCGCCATCAACCTCACCGCCCGACCCTTGTCCGACCAAAGCGCCTCCCCACGCATCAAAGTCAGCATCCCAAACCCCAACGCCGCCAACCCCGAACGCCAGATCACCAAATCCACCGGCGGCAAGTCAATCCACCGACCCAAAATCGCCGTAAATCCCCACGCCAACACCACCAAATGTATCTGCAAATAATCCCGCACCCTCCACCCATACCCAATCGCCCCCACCCCTCAACCCAGATCAACACACAAACCTCAGGCCGGAATCCGGGGGCATTATGAAACCAGCGGATTCCAGACTTTCTCGAAACCCCAACCCTCGAAGTCACTGACATTGGCTGTCGCAAATTCAGTCACACCCCCTTGTCGTAGAGTCAACGCCAGGCGTGCATCGAAAACTCGGCGTCGGGCAAAGTTCCTACCACCCGCCAGTTTCCAAACCTCATCCATCACGTTGGCGTTTTCTACCCGCACGACATTGGGAACGTCCCAATACGCCGTCACCAAATCACGCGCCTCCCTGGCAGAAAGAGCCTTCGCCATCACTGCCGGGTTCCGCAGCAAAACATAAAGCTCCACCATTACATAATCAGCAATAGCCACCCGAACCGTTGAATGGCCCAGATTCTGCCGCAAAAAGCTCACCGCTGACGCATGCCAAACGGAGTCCGGGTTCAGTGAGTAAAGGAACAGATTGGTATCGATACCGATCATGCCTGATCCTCTCTGAGTTCATCACGTTCCACGAGTAATTTGAGATCAAGGTGATCGAAGTCAGTTCGGAAATCTCCGCTCTTTAACACAGGTAGCACCCATGGTTTGGACGATGCTTTCACTGGGTATGCAAGTGCCATGTATTCAATCCCCCGACGCACTACCTCCGCCAGCGACCACTCACGCTGTTCGGCAATCGCTTTCGCTTTATAGTAGAGTTCGTCCGGCAACTGAACTTGTGTCTTAATCATAATGGCATTTTGCCCTCTGTGGCAAATTTGTCAAAGCTCCTTTACCCCAAAAACCCACCACCCAATTTATCCCCTGTCTTCAACTTTACAGCCTTTGACTTGCAGACTCCTTCAGCCTCTTCTCAACCACTTCTTCCCAATTCACTCCAGCGAGCCCCGTGAACACCAAATAATCTCTCCAATCTAACTTTGAAGCTTCCAGAGCACCACGAAGTCGCTCAAGATCACCTTTCGAAAAAAGCAGCGCCGCCGCTAACACTCTTTCCACTTCACCTGCAGGACAAGAACAACATTCCCAACGCCCAATCGCATCCAATGCATCGTCGCAGGACTCTCTGCAAAATAGGTGACTAACCAGTTCCTCAATCATCGACACTGTGACCTCTAGACGCGGAAGCTCGATGGCTCAAGCCCCCACTACCTCGTCACCCGCAGCCTCATAAACCGCCTCCCCACCGGCACCACATCCCTCACCACCACCGTCCGACTCCCCCCAACCACAGTATCACTCACCGTTGAAGTTACCCCCGCCCCCGATTGCCAAGTCTGCAAATCATCACTCACCTCCACCGTCCCCACCACCCCACCCACGCCCACCGGCAAGACCTGCGTCATTCGCAAGGCACCACCCACCACACTCACCGTCACCGGACTCGCACCCGCCCTGCTCGGATCCGTCCCCAGATAAAACTCCATCAAATTCAGCATCCCATCCCCATCCGGATCCGCCCCATCATTAGCTGAATTCACCGCCAACCGAATCGCCCCGCTCGGCAGCGCTCCTTGCCGATTCAAATACGTCAAGGTGCCCGTCGCATTCACAAAACTGCCATTCAAAACAAACGTCCCATTCACCGTCAAACTCTGCCCCGCCGTGTCCACACTTCCCTGGATCGTCAAATCCCCCGGCAACGTCACCCCCGCATCCAGCACCCACGTC
>JARXAL010000082.1 GCA_029865835.1 Verrucomicrobiaceae bacterium | reverse complement strand
CGTCGGTGGTGCCGGGGGTGTTGTCGGTGCCGAGGGGTTGATGGGTGCCGTTGGCGTTGAGGTCGTGGAAGAGGGTGGCGCCGAGGGTGGCGGGGAGGGAGAAGCCGAAGTCGCGGGTGAGGTCGGTGTTGGTGTCGGCGGTGTCGTCGGAGGCGGCGTCGAAGCCGGGTTCGGCGGTGCCTGCGGGGAGGGAACCGGGGGCGAGGGTGAAGGAGGTGGAGCTGATGCCGAAGGAGGGGGCTTGGGGGTTGTCGAGGCCGTCCTCACCGGTGTCGTCGTCGCCGGAGCGGTTGCCTGGGAGGGAGATGAGGGTGTGCAAAGGGGCACTGGAGGCGAACATTGAGAAGGGGATGTGGAGGAAGTATTCGCCGGGGGCGAGGTCGGTGAAGAGGTAGCGGCCTTCGGAGTCGGTGGTGGTGGTGGCGATGGGGGTGTCGAACTGGGGCTGGGCGAAGGCGGGGAAGAGCTGGACGGTGACGCCTGGGAGGCCTTCGGCGGGGTCGGCGCGGCGGTTGGCGTTGGTGTCGAGGAAGACGAGGTTGCCGACTGAGACGGGGGTGGTGAAGCCGAGGTCGATGGTGAGGTCGGTGTTGTCGTCGTCGGCGTCGTCGAGGTCGAAGTCGTGGCCCCATTCGCCCCAGGCGTCGAGGGGTTCGGTGTCAGGGGAGAGGAAGAAGTCGGAGCTGGAGATGCCGGTGAGGTGGGGTTCGGGGGAGTCGAGGCCGTCTTCGTCGAAGTCGTCGTCGAGGCCGGAGTCGTTGCCTGCGCCGGGGAGGGAGCGCATGCCGAAGAGGGGGGCGCCAGATTGGAACTGGGAGGCGGGGATGTGGATGAAGTATTCGCCTTCGGGGAGATTGCGGAAGAGGTAGGAGCCGAGGGCGTTGGTGGTGGTGGTGGCGAGGGGGGTGTCGTCGTCCGGTTCGTCGTCTTCCGCGAAGAGTTGGACGGTGACGCCTGGGACGCCCTCACCGGGATCGGCGTGGCCGTTGGAGTTGGAGTCGAAGAAGACGAGGTTGCCGACGCCGACGAGGAGGGGGTCGAGGGAGCGGAAGCCGAGGTCGAGGGTGAGGTTGCCGTTGGCGTCGTTGCGGTCGTCGAGGGTGTTATCGGAACCGGATTCGAAGGTGGCGTTGGTGGGGAGGGTGTTGCGGGTGAGGGGGATGGCGGCGGTGGAGATGCCGTTGCGCTGGGGGAGGGGGTCGTCGAGGCCGTCTTCGCCGAGGTTATCGTCGCCGGAGGGGGTGGTGCCTGGGAGGGACTCGAGTTGATGGAGGGGGGCGCCGGATTGAAACTGGGAGGCGGGGACGTGGAGGCGGTAGGAGGCGGGGGTGAGCTGGGTGAAGAGGTAGCGGCCGTCGGGGTGGGTGGTTTGAGAGAGGATGGGGAGGTCGGATTGAGGGTCCTGAGAGGCGAGGAAGAGCTGGACGGTGACGCCGGGGGTGCCTTCGGAGGGGTCGAAGCGGCCGTTGCGGTTGGCGTCGATAAAGAGGCGGTTGCCGAGGGTGAGGGGGAGTTGGAAGCCGAAGTCGATGGTGAGGTCGAAGGCGGAGTCGAGGTCGTCGTCTGAGTTGGCGAGGAAGCCTGTTTCGCCGGAGTCGATGGTGGGGGTGGTGCCGAGGAAGAGGGAGACGAGGCCTGAGGAGACGCCGTCGAGGTCAGGGGAGTCGGAGGAGGAACCGTCCTGGCCGACGTCGTCGTCACCGCTGAAGCCTTCGGCGATGGAGGACATGCCGAGGAGGGGGCCGCCGGATTGGAAGGCGGAGGCGGGGATGTGGAGGCGGTAGAGGCCGGGCTGGAGGCCTGAGAAGAGGTAGGAGCCGTTGGGGGCGGAGGTGGTGGTGGCGAGGGGGGAGTCGGTGCCGGGGGTTTGGGTGTTGGAGAAGAGCTGGACGGGGACGTTGGGGAGGCCTTCACCGGGGTCGTAACTGCCGTTGTCGTTGAGGTCGAAGAAGATCAGGTTGCCGACTCCAAGGGTAGGACGGGGGAGGGGTGTGATGGTGTAGGCGCGAGTGGCGGAGCAGCCGTGGACGTCGGTCACTCGCAGGGTGAAGGTGGCGGTGGTGGTGGAATCGGGGGTGCCGGAGAAGACGCCGGTGCTTGGGTTCAATTGCGCCCAGGTGGGGAGGGCGCCGGAGACCACGTCAAACAGGTAGGGAGCGGTGCCGCCCTGGGCGACAAAGGGCATTTGGAAGGGGAGCGCTTCACGGGTGGTGGGGAAGGTGGTGGGGCTGAGGGTGATCGTTGGGCAGACGAGGGTGACAAGGTAGTCTTCGGTTTCTCCGGAACCTGCGACGCCGGTGGAGAGGGTGCCGGGGAGGGAGTTCAAGCTCACGCGGACGGCGGCTTGTCCGGCGAAGGCGATGGGTGGAGCGGAGAAGGTGACCGGCTGATTTTGCAGGGCGGTGCCGGCGAGGATGGGGAGGTCGGTAGCGACTTGCTCACCGGGGTCGGCGAGGCTGCCGTTTTGGTTGAAGTCGATCCAGACGCTGAGGTAGGCGGTGGAGGTGGTGGTGTTGGTGGTATTGACGGTGAGGGTGTTGGAGCCGGTCAAGACGACTGATGATGGGAGGGTGACGCCGTCTTCGTCGTCGAGGTTGTTGGTGTCATCGCCAGTTGCCAGGGCATTGAGTTGAGGGGTGGTCTCGCCGTCGACGAGGGTTCCCATGCGGAGGTTGGCATTGGTGAGGCTGCCTCGGGTTGGGAGCGAAGCGAGGTCGCCATAGTCGGCGAGGAAACGGAGGCCTGCGTCCATGTCACTGCGGGTTTCGCAGGGGAGCATGGAGAAGCTGGAGGTGAAGCCGGTGGAGGTGTCGGCGTCGCTGTCTAGGGAGCGATTGCTACCGGCGGCGCGGGTGGTGAAGGTGTAGATGGGGTTGGGGACGAAGCGGATGCGGTAGTCGCCGGGGCCGACGTTGGTGAACTGGTAGCGGCCGTCGGTGCCGGTGGAGACGGTTTTGATGAGGGCGTTGTCGGAGAGGCGGCGGAGTTCGACGGTGAAGCCAGCGACACCGGGTTCGCCTGCGTCCTGGAGGCCGTTTTGGTTGGTGTCAGCCCAGACGCGGTCGCCGATGGAAGCGGGAGTGCCGGGGGTATCGGCAAAGGCGGATTCGCTCATGCCGAAGAATTTGATGTCAGCGCCGTGGGTGTCGACACGGAAGCCATGGATGGGTTGATTGACCCCGAAGGTGCCTGCGCGGACGGCGATGAGCCAGTAGGGTTGACCGGAATTGTAGGGAGAGGCGAAACCGGTATTCCAATCGTAAGGGGGGCCGAGTTGGATGGAGTTGGAGTTGGTGATGACGTTGCCTGCGGCGTCGAGGGGGGTGAGGCGGGCGGTGGAGTTGCCGAAGCGTTCGGACATGATGACGACGTCGTCGATGTCGTAGGGGAGATCGAACATCATGTCGTATTCGGAGTTGCCGTCTGGCAAGGTGTCGCCGCGGCCATCGTCGATGTAGTTGTTGAGGTTGGCGTTGGAGGAGGTGCTGGCAGCGAGGAGTTTGAAGGGTTCCATGCCGAGGCTGGCGAGGGATTGTTTGACGCCCGCATTGACGACGCCGTAGTCGGTGGAGGAGGAGCTGACGTTGACATTGCGGACGGTGCCGCCGCCGCGGTTGACGACGGCGAGGGTTTTGGGAACGCCTTGGTCGAGGATGTTGAGTTGGGTGAGCTCGAGGGTGTTGGTGGTCACGAGGGTGACACCGGAGGCGGAGGTGGTTTGGGTGATGGGGGTGGTGCCGGAGCGGAGGATTTGAGCGCTGGTGATGGGGACGTTGTTGCTACCCTTTGAAGCAAGGAGGAGGGAGGCGGTGGAGGCGACTTCGAGTTCGTAAGGAACGCTGGTGGGGGTGCCGAGAGAGTCGGTGACGCGGATGACGAAGGAGCGTGTTTGAGCGACTCTTGGAGTGCCTGTGATCTGGCCGGTGGAAGTGTTTAGGGATAGGCCATTTTGCAGATTGCCACTGGTGATGTCGAAGAGGTAGGGTCCCGTTCCGCCAGCAGGAGTGATGGTGACGGAGTAGGGGGTGTTTTGAAGGCCACGGGGGAGAGCCGAGACGGAGGGGCAAAGTGCTAACGGATCCGCGACGACGATAGTGAAGGTGCCCTGTGCGGGGCAGGTGTAGATGTCGCGGGCGGTGAGGGTGAAGGTGTAGGTGCCCGGGGTGGTTGGGGTGCCGGAAACAACCCCTGCATTTGTGATGTTCAAGCCTGGAGGGAGAGAACCGGAAGCGATCTGGTAGGTGTAGGGGCCGTCACGGCCGTTGTTGGAGAAGGTCGCGCTGTAGGCTTGGTTAGTGAGGGCGACGGAGGTGGATGGGCGGGAGCTGGAGAGGGTGATGTTTGGGCAAGGGGTGGGACGTGTAGGGGTGACTTCGCCTGTTTCGTCGGGCGTGTCCTGCTCGACGATGGAGACAATGACGGTGTTGCGGATTTCGATGCTGCCGGGGCCCTGGTATCCAACGGTGACCCGGAAGCGAACGGTCTTGGTTTGTCGGACACCCAAGTTACCGAGGGAGAGTCCTGCTTCGTCGATCGGGAAGACGGTAGCGGCGAGTGGGACAATGTTATCCGCGACGGGTGAGCCCTCAAGGGTGGTGGAACCGGGGTTGTAGGTGACGTTTCCTACGAGGACGTCTTTGATGGTCACGCCATTGACAGGGATGATTCCGACGTTGGTGACGGCGATGGTGTATTCGATGATGTCATCGCGATCCGCGACGCCATCGAGATTGAGATCTTGAACGATGGCACCGGTCTTCACGGCGAAGAAAAGCGGGTGAGGGAGGACCGTGTAGCCGAGGTCGAGGAAGGGGTTTCCACTGAGGGCAATACTTGAGTCCTGGCCCCAAGCGGCGGTGATTTTGGTGCCGTCGGCGGCGTAGACGCGGAGGCCGGACTGGTCATTGTCGTTGTTGTCGTAGACGCGCGTGGACTGCAGGGCTGCGACATCGACGTGGTAGTTGTAGCGATTGCCGTTGGGGTCTATCAGTGGGCCTGTGGTGAGATCGCCGTCGTAGTCAATGTAGAGGCGGGTCGCGTTTGCGGCGATGACCCAAGCTGGGCTACCGTTTTCCGTTGGAGGCACGTCGCTGGTGCCGGGGCCGTAGCCGACTTTGATGGCGGCGGTGAGGCTGGATTTTGGCACGAGGGTAAAGCCCCATTCGAAGGAGGTGTTGCCGCTGCCGGAGGGTTGATCTGAGTCCATGGCAACCATGCCGGTGAAAACGGGAGGCACGGCACCTGTGGTGAAGAAGCGCGCTCCGGAGTTGAGAGGCATTTCGTAGTAGTTGGTGCTGCGAGCCGCAATGGGGATTGAAGTGGTGCCTACGGTGGTGGAGACTTGGACGGTGATGGCGTTGTTGTTCGGGTTGAACAAGAAAACGTTGGCGGGTGTATCGAGAGAGGCCGAACTGACGGGGTTGAAGTACTCGCTGCCCCAGGTGTCTCTGGGGAAAAGATTGAACCAGCGGCTTTCAAATGTGGCGCCTACGTCGCCGGTGATGAGATGGGCCTGCACGGGTTTGGAGGAGTTGACAACGGCTCCGACGAAAATGCCGGCTACCGTAAACCCTTCGCCGGCATTGAGTGTGGTGGTGGTCTCGAAGCTACCGTTGGCGTCCTTGTCGATTTGCACTTGAGTTCCGTTTTCGGCGGCCATGACGCAGAGTTCGACGCGTTCGAAAACTTCATTGTAGCTGGTGTTCGGAGTGTTTTCACCGATCGGGCAGATGTGTTGGGTGCCATACTCCAGGGTGGACTGGATTTGAACGGCACCTGCAAGAACGGGTCCCGGGTCTGTGCTCCAGGTCATCCGGGTCAGAGCGACGGGTTTGGTGACTCCAATTTTGTCCCTGCCATCAAACGTGACGTTGCTGGCCACCCTTGGGGTGTCGATGAGGTTACGCAACTTGATGACGGACGCGGCGGTTAGTGAATCGGTTGCGGAGCCGGGGGGGATGCCATTGGCGGGATTGTTGTCTCCCCAAATCTCGGTGGTGGATTGCGCAGGAGAATCAAGGTTTGTTTCGTAACCGTCCTCCCAGTGATCGTAATAGACTACGGTGCCTGGCTGCATGGTGCTGATGGAGATGGCGCTATCGATGGTGTTGCCAGCCTGGGGGTAGAAGCCACGGAAAGAATTGGCGAGCTGGTCTTCTGGCATCGGCACAAAAAACTCCTGTGCCACGCCTGCATGGGCGGTGGGGCTGAACTGGAGAGTCGCCGCTATCAGTGCCGAGGACAGGATCAGGCGTGTGACTACCAAAGCACGATGCGTCCCCGGCATCAAAGGTGCCTGGGGCGCATGGGGATAAGCCGAAAAGCTGACACCGACCATAATAATCTCCTTAAAATTATCAAAATTATGAAAAATGCAAATCATTTCCGAGTATCACGGGAATCTTTTTAGTTCATGCATCCCTTTATTTCGGTAGTTGAAATGATTTGAGGATTGAGCCCTAGCGACTGCCAGTTCTGGGCGGTCCAGGGTGGGTTGGGGTGCAAACCGGTGCCAGATTTTGCTTGTCCGAGCGGGCACTCTTGGCGAGGGTCACGGTCCCGCGATACCGGGTACTTGAGTTATGCGATTGCGAGACCAAATCATTCTAATCACCGGAAGCACGACTGGCATCGGGGAGCATATGGCACGGCGATTTGTGCAGGAAGGGGCGAAGGTGGTCCTTCATGGGCGGGATGCGGTTCGCGGGCAGGCTTTGCGGGATTCCTTGGGAGAGGGGAACGCGGCTTTTTGTCAGGGTGATTTGGCGGATGCTTCGTATCCAGAGCAATTGGCGAAGGATGCGCTGGCGGCCTTTGGTCGGATCGATTGTTTGGTGAATAATGCGGCTTTGACGACGAGGGCGCGGATTCAGGACACGGATGCGGCTTTTTTTGATCGAATTCTTGCGGTGAATGCTCGGGCACCGATGCTTTTGATTCGTGCGCTTTTGCCTGCGCTGAAGGAGGTGCGGGGGTGTGTGTTAAACATTGGGTCGGTGTTGGCGCATTGCGGGCAGGCGAATTTGCTGGCGTATTCGATGTCCAAGGGAGCGTTAATGACGATGACGCGGAATTTGGCGGATGCGCTGGGCACGGATGGGGTGCGATTCAACCAATTGAATGTGGGTTGGACGCTCACGGAGAACGAGTATCAGGTGAAAATGGGGGATGGGTTGCCGGCGGATTGGCCGGATCATGTGCCTGCGTATGCGGCACCTGCGGGGCGATTGACGACACCAGAGGAGGTTGCCGGGGCGTCGGTCTATTGGGTGGGGCATGAAAGCCGGCCGATCTCTGGCACTGTGGCGGAGTTGGAACAGTATCCGATTATTGGTCGTTATCCGAACTACGAAGGCAGCGTAGAGTGATATTCGCCATCCGACATGCAACTTTAAGCACCGTTCCTTTTTTGATATGAAACTCATTCGCTTTGGCAACCCAGGACAAGAGAAGCCCGGTCTTCTGCTTGAAGACGGCCGTCGTATTGATGTCTCTGACTTTGGTCAGGACTATGACGAGGCCTTCTTTGGGGGAGATGGTTTGGAACGATTGGCAACCTGGGCTGCTGCCAATGAGGCGACGGCTCCGACGGTAGATGAATCTGTGAGGCTTGGACCGCCGCTGGCGAGGCCTAGCAAGATCGTATGCATTGGTTTGAATTATGCGGACCATGCCAAGGAGTCCGGGGCGGAGATTCCAAAGGAGCCGATTCTCTTTTTTAAAGCGACGAGTGCGATCGTGGGACCCAATGATCCGATTGTGATTCCGAAGAACTCGGTGAAAACGGATTGGGAGGTGGAATTAGCCTTTGTGATTGGTAAAAAAGCGTCCCACGTCTCGGAAGAGCGGGCATTGGAACACGTCGCGGGGTACGTCTTGC
Source organism: Verrucomicrobiaceae bacterium (assembly GCA_029865835.1). Classification (GTDB taxonomy): domain Bacteria; phylum Verrucomicrobiota; class Verrucomicrobiia; order Verrucomicrobiales; family Verrucomicrobiaceae; genus JAGRPD01. The sequence goes on along the minus strand of JARXAL010000082.1, from coordinate 30,358 downwards.
ACAACGACTACAGCGAGCGCGAGTGGCAGTTGGAGCGAGGCGGTCAGTGGGTAAAGGGAAAGAGTTGCGATACATTTGCTCCGATTGGGCCATTTATCGCCACGACGGACGAGATTCCGGATCCACAGGATTTGAAGCTTTGGTTGAAGTTGAATGGTGAGTTGATTCAGAATAGCAGCACGCAGCAGATGATTTTTGGGGTGCGCACGCTGGTGAGTTATGTGAGTCAGTTTATGACTTTGCTGCCTGGGGACGTGATCACTACGGGAACGCCACCGGGAGTGGGCCTGGGCTTCAAGCCGCCGAAGTTTTTGAAGCCAGGGGATGTGGTGGAACTCGGTGTGGAGGGTTTGGGGAGCTCGAGGCAGATTGCGCAAGCTTGGAAATGAGTTGGCCTAAGGGGTGAGTCGCAGCACACGTTGAATTTCCTCCATCGCGGAGGGATGGCGAAAGGCGCTGTGTCCTGCAGGAACGATGACTTCGGACACTGCCTCTTTAATGTGGCTGCTGTGGTAGGGGACGATGCCGTCGCTGCTCAACTCAAGAGGACCAGCCTTGCCTCGGTCGCCGATGATGCTGTGGGCGCTGATGGGCTGTCCGAATGGCAAATCTGCCAGGATCTTTAGGGTGGGTTGCCGTGGAGAGAGGGAGCTGACACTATCGAGGCGCCCGCTGCCCAGTTGCTCGTAGGCTTCAGTGAAAACGTCGGGATTGGACTTGGAGATGCGTTCGTAAAAGGTCTGGAAACCGACAGGGGGGGCGGTGATCCAGGTTCCGATTCGACCCACCCAGTTATCGGCAAAGTCGCTGCCGCGATGAGGGACAGCGACGAAGATGATGCGATGAACGGAGCTGATTGGCTCCCATTCGAAGGCTTCTCGAAGGCTGGCGTGGTCTTCTTTGGACAGTTTGAGAGTTTCGTGGGGCACTTTGAAAGCAGCATTCCAAAAGACATTGCCTGGTCGGACCACAAGAGCCTTGCCGACTAGGCCGCCCATGCTGTGGGTGAGCAGGGTGGTCCTGCGTGACGCGGGGTCGTTGCCATTGGGGTCAAGAATTGCGCGGAGTTCCTTGATCTGACTGCGCAAAATGCGTGCGGAGTAGAGGGCAGGGGCGGAGGTATTGTAGTGGTAGTGCCAGATTTGGTAACGCTGGCGGATCGCATCGTCCGCCCACAAGCTGTTGCTGGTTTCTGCCCAGGCGAGTGGCGTGGATAGCAAGCCATGAATCATGATCAAGGGCTCTCGTTTGGGATCATAAGGTTCCATTAGATAGAGTCGAGGTTGACGGCTTGGCATGCGGCGCAGCATGTCGAGGACGCGAGACTGGTTTAGCTTTCCCGAGCGGGCGAGGGTTGCGGCCCAGGGGACGGAGAAATCGGCGGCCAAGGGAAAGGATTTGCCATGGCAAACGACCGTTGGATTGATGAGAGGGCAGAGAAGGCGGACTCGAACCTTTTGCACGCCTTGATTGAGAGGTTCTGTTTCGGCTAATGCGGTCAAGGGACGAGAGATGACTTCGGGTGGAAACCAGGACTCGATTGGCTCGCGATGCCGATTTTCACGAAGTGCAACAAGCGGAGCCCCAACCCCGGTCCGCATGTGGTGTTCCAGTTTGCGGATGACGTAGTCTTGAGCCGGGCTGATTTCGTCGAAGTAGTTCAGGGGATAAGAACCCGGGCCCTGACCGATAAACTCGATGTCATAGGTCACGTTATCGCCTTGAAGCTGTCCGGCAGAGGTTCCGATCTGGGTTTTCCAACGCTCGACAAAGTGCGCGAGAGCGTGGCTGGATGATGCTGAATTGGGCGAAGCGAGCGCTGTTGTGAGCAGGTGTTGGAGTGGTTCCTGAGCACTTGAAATTCTTTCAACCGTTCGGATTCGTTTAACGGTCGCGGGGGCTACGGCACAAGAGACGAGTTGGGTGCACCAGATGATGATGCTCAAACGGATGATCCAGTATCTCATCATTTCTCGTCGTGAATGGGAGTTTTACCGATTAGTGTCTCCGTCAAGAATGAGTCGGGGTCAAGCCGAGGGTTAGCAGGAATACTCAAGGAAACTTTTTTGTTAGACGTCTGTCTGTGCTCGCTTTCGTTTGAAGTTTTGCGATGGTGCGCCGTCAAATCTTCCCTATTTATGAAAGCAAGATTGTTTGTGCGGTTTACGAGAGCGTTGGGATTCCTGGGGGTGATATCAGCACTGGTTGCGGTTTCTTTGAGCGCGGAATCCAAGAAAGAAGAGAAGTCCAACGAAGACGCGCCGCTGGTTGCGGAGATGACTATTTCGCCGGCGAATTTGGCCCCGGAATCAACGATCAAGCTGGTTTTTCCAACGCCGATGGTCAAGCCGGAGGCTGTCGGCAAATTTGCGGAAGTGAGCCCCTTGAAAATCGAACCGCCGCTTGAAGGCGTTTTTGAGTGGACCAGTTCCCGCAGCGGAATTTACAAACTCAAACAGGTGCCACGCTTCAATCAAGAGTATGACTTCCGGCTTAGTGATGGGCTTGTGGATCTTACCGGGAAAAAACTGGATACGGACTTGCTTGATCGAGTGAACACGGCGGGTTTTGCGATTTTGGATCAGGACCCCAAATGGTTTGGAACCAACGACATCCCCCGGCGGCGGGCGCTGCTTTTCCAGTTCAATGATCAAGTCAATGCGCTTGATGCCAACACGCACATGGTGTTCCGCAGCACCGATCCTGTGCAATCGGTTCCTGCTCGGGTGAGGCATGCTGAGAAGAAGGATCTTAGCATGACTTACTCTTCGCTTCAGGCGACATGGACGGAGGCGATCAGTGGCGTTGAGCCCAAGTTAGGCGAAGGGGATAAGCGGCTGAGCGCGCTGTTTGTGGAGCCTGTGGACCCGCTGCCGGTAGCGGCGAGTTGGGAGCTTATCGTTTCGAAATCCCTGTCGAACAGTAGCGGCCAGGCATCGCTCGGCCGGGATCAGGTCGTCAAATTGGGTTCGGTGCTGCCGCTTGCCGTGGAGTCCATCACTGGACACACGCCCTTTGATCGGCCTTACCACATCGATATTGCGTTCAATAAGAGGCTCAAAACAGAGGATGCTGGGAAAACGCCAGAGGAGACTAAAGCGGCGCATGCGGCTGTGCTTGCGGGTTTGGCTGAGCATGTGGTGATGATGCCCGAATTGGAGGGAACTCGGCTGGAGTTGATGGACGATACTGTGCGTCTTCATGGTCCGTTTGTTCTCGGCACGGAGTATCGCATCACGGTCACGCCCGGGATTGAAGCTTGGGATGATTTGCCACTCGAAGAAGCAGTGATGGATCAGGTTGTGTCCTTCAAACCGAATCCGCCTTACGTTTCGGCGCCTGCGTTTGCCAGGAGTCAGTTGGCCCGGGGCACCGGGATTTTTGAAGTCACTGCAGCTAACGTGACGCATGTACGGGTTCGTGCAAAACGCCTGAATGGTCCACAGTTGTTGGAGGCGCGAGAGCTTTATCGTGGCTACGACAATGCCTTTGAGCGGAAGCTTGAGAAACGCAGGGCCTTTAAGCCAGAGTCGATTGAGAAGTATCCGGGCGACTGGATGCTTGACCGAGAATTTCAGTTCAACAAGCCGCTTGATCAGTCTGAGGTCATTCAGCTCAACTGGCGAGAGTTGCTCAGCGATACTGGCGGGGCGGGAGCTGTGTTCCTAGAGTTTGAGGGTTTTGCGATGGAAGGGCTTGAGGACAAGCGAATCATCACGCAGACCCTCGTTGAAAGCACCGACTTGGGTCTCATGATGAAGGCATCCGGCAAAGACCAACTCCTCTTTGTGACCCATCTGGAAACAGGAGCACCTGCGGCGGGGGCACGCGTGACCTTGCTTGATCGGGATCGGAAGTTGTTGGGGCATGGTGAGACGGATGCCAACGGAATCGCTCGGATTGCTTCCAACGAAGCTGTTTTTGCTCTGGCGGAGCTGGGTCAGGATTGTGCAGTGCTCGACACCTTAGGAAGTGGGTCTGAGCTTTGGAATGTTTACGGTTATGAGATTGATCGTTCCTGGCGAAATGTTTGGCAGCCGAGCCGCAAAACATTCATCTTTTCAGATCGTGACCTGTATCGTCCTGGCGACACGATGTATCTGAAAGCAATGACGCGCCTTCAGGCGGGGGATTCCCTGACATTAGAGGGTCAAGAACGCAAGGCGCGGCTAAAGTTCCGAGATGCGCGCTACCGTCTCATTAGGGATGAGGAGATCACCTTTGCGGCGAATGGCAGCTACGCGACTGAGCTTAAATTACCAGAGGGTCCTCTGGGCAGCTACAGTCTAAATATCGAGTTTTCTCATGGCGACGATAGCCCGGGTGAACAGGATGAAGAGAGTGGTGGATACCACTACTTCCGAGTGGATGACTATCGGCCAAATACCTTTGAAGTTGAGATTCAAACCGCAAACGCCAGTATTGAAAAGGATCGCATTCAAGTCCCGCTGACAGCCCGATATTACATGGGAAAACCGCTCAGTCAGGCTGAGATCGAATGGAGTGCATCGAGTGTTCCAGGCTTTGAACCACCTGACGAGTTTAGCGACTACCACTTTGGCGCTGCCCCAGGCTGGGCTGGTTACGGTGACGGCCAACCTTCCTATTCAGAAGACGATGGGAGTGATTGGTTTGTCAGTGGTGATTTGATGCTGTCTGATGATGGCACGGCTGTGCTTCCATTGCCTATGCCGCCGCCACATCGGTCGGCTTTTCCTCAGCTCATCGAGATCAGCACTGATCTGACGGACCTAAATCAACAAACTCTCAGCAGCCACGCCACGTTACGAGTACCTGGAGCCAAGGTTTTGCCAGGCATTCGTGAGTCGGAGGGATTCGGGCGAGCGGGAGAAGCGGTGCGCCTTGAGTTGGCGGTTTTGGATGGAGATGGAAAGCCAACTTCGGCAGCAGTTACTGCGGAAGTCGTGGTGGAGCGTCAGGATTACCAAACGGTAAAGGTGGAAACTGCCGGAGGTGCCATATCGACTGAGACCACCGTGGTGTTGAAGGAAGAAAAACGTGAGAGTGTGTCCATTTCCGGCAAACCCTCGGCATACACCTTCACGCCGACTCGCGGCGGAAGCTACTTTGTCACGGTGACCACCCAGGATGCCGATGGTGTGAAGGCTTTTTCCAGATTGGCAATGTATGTGATTGGAAAGGGCGAGTATCCCTGGCGAATCGAGAATGGGGTGCGACTGACGCTGCAACCGGAGAGTAAAGAGGTGAAACCAGGCGGTGAAGCAGTCATTGCCATTCAATGTCCCATTGAGGGCACTGCGCTTATCACTGTTGAGCGGAATCGCTTACACCAGCATTTTGTGAAGCCCTACACGCTTGATGATCCCATCATTCGCGTACCGATTGGTGAGACGGACTCTCCTAACGTCTTTGTTTCCGTTGTGGTGGTTCGTGGTGCGGCGGCGAGTGGCAAAAATTTTTCCCTGCCAGAGTATCGCGTTGGATACACGGAAATTCTGGTGCCTTCAAATTCGTTGGATCTGCAGGTGGTTGTCACGCCCGACCAACCAGAGGTTTTGCCGGGTTCTGAATTGCCTATTTCGGTTGTTGTGAAGGATTCGCGTGGCGTGCCTTTGCCGGGTGCTGATGTCACGCTTTTTGCAGTCGATGAGGGAGTCTTGAGCCTGACTGGATTTGAGACGCCGAACCCAGATGGTTTTTTCCATCGATTGTTCCAGCTGACGTTCTCAAACTACACATCGATCGAAAATCTTCTTGGCGAAGCGCCAGAAGATCGAGTGCGATCCAATAAGGGTTTTCTTGTGGGTGGAGGTGGAGAGGAAGGCGATGCCCCTCAACAGACCCGGAAGAATTTTGTAGCCACGCCCCTCTGGGTTGCCAGTGCGCTGACGGACGCTGAAGGCCGTAGTTTGAGCACGGTTAAGGTGCCAGACAATCTTACTCGGTATCGATTGATGGCGGTGGTTAGTGCAGGTGCCGAGCGGTTTGGCCAAGGCTCGTCCGCATTCACTGTCAACAAGCCGCTGATGGTAGAGCCGGTGGTGCCTCGCTTTGCTCGTTTGGGCGATGAGGTTCTGATCAAGGGCATTTTGCACAATACCACGCAAGAAAAACGCGAGGTGGAGTTGTCTTTGCAACTTGATGCGGGTGCCTCCTTTATTGTAGAGGCGCGTCCATTTGGGACCGCTGTCGAAGTTGGAGCTGAGCCATTAAAGCTGCTGCGAAAAGTGACTGTGCCAGCGGGAGCTTCCGTAGCGATGGTTTTCCCTGTGCGATTTGAAGGTCTCGGGGAGACCGTTTGGCAATGGACCGCGAAGAGTGTCGGGGCCGGTTCCTCATTGATGGATGCCACCGAGTCCCGGTTTGAAGTTTCACATCCAGTGCCTGAACTCAGAGAAGTGCGTTATGCCCGTGTTACCAATCCCTCTAAACCGCCACCTGCGCCTTCCGCTCCGCCAGTGAATAAAGGTCAATCGAAAACCAAGTCCAAGGAAAAAACGAAACCAAAATTAGCGGTGAAAGCCGAGCCTCAGGGTCCGTTGAATCTACTGGCCAAGGTTAACCCTGAGATCCTTGAGGCCGAGGGAGCCATCAAAGTCAATTTCACAACCACCCGACTTACGGAGGTGCGGGATGGTTTGGACTATCTGCTGAAGTATCCCTACGGGTGTGTTGAGCAGACGACATCTGCGACCATGCCATGGCTCGCCTTGGGTGGGTTTCACAAATTGTTTCCGCAACAACTGGACCCCGAACGCTCTCGTGAAGCGATCCAAAAAGGAGTCAATCGGATTCTCCAAATGGTCGTTGAGGGTGAGGGTGGCCTTGCTTACTGGCCTGGAGGATCAGAGCCCAATCTCTGGGGTTCGGCCTATGGTGGCTTGATGCTTCTGCGCGCCCGAGATGCCGGGGCACAAATGCCTGCAGAAGTGGTTGATGGCCTGATGGAGTATTTGGCGAAAAAGTTGCGAGGTCTCGATACAGAGACAGACCCGTACATCATCACGGATGCTGCTTTGTCTCTTTACACTCTAGCGAAAGCCAAACGAGCAGAGCCTGCCTACCACACGCTGTTATTCGAGCGGCGGGGGCGATTGCCTGAAGCGGCTAAACTCTACCTTTCTCTAGCGATGCTCATATCCGACGGTCCAGAGGATCAAGTTAAGATCCTATTGGGCGTTGGAAATCCTGGAGAATCAAAGGAACCCGCGTCTCTTTCTGGATCACGTCACTGGGCGGGTGATGGTCCCAACAGAGCTCTTCGATTGCTTGCTTATACGCACATGGGTTTAGCTCAGTCTGCCGACACAATCGCGAATGAACTTTGGAATGCTCGGAATTTGAATGGGGAGTGGGGTAATACCTATTCTAATGCGTGGACGCTTACAGCTTTGGCGGCATATGAGCGCAGTCGCCAAGTCGGTAGCCATCCAATAAGCGCTGTGATAGCTTGGGCTGACATCCAAGAGACGGTGCAATTGAGTGCTGAAAAGCCCCTAGCTGAAATCGAGCTTCCCCTTGATGCCAAACGGGCAAACGCGCCCCTAACGGTTCAGGTGCCTAAAGACGAATCGGCTTGGGTGCGAACGGAGGTTCGCGGGCATCCTCGAGGTCGCGAGTTTGCCGGTGAAAACCATGGGTATGGCATAACGCGGGATTACCGAAAGGTCCTGCCTGATGGCAGCACAGCACCCGCTGACGATTTGCGAGTGGGTGATCTCGTTCGAATCTCCCTCGGAATCGACATTGGTGGAGGGGATCGATATCTTGCCATTGAAGACTCACTACCTTCTGTCTTTGAGGCGATGAATCCAGCCTTTGAAACCCAGAGTGAACGTCAGGACGGTCCATTCGACGATTATGAACTTTGGTTCTGCGACCATCGCGAATTGCATGCCAATCGCGCCCTTTTCTTCACGGATCATGCACCAGCAAAGGGTAAGTTTGTACTTCATTACTTGGCCCGGGTCATCGCTGAAGGGGATACCGTGGCTCCTCCAGCCAAGATTGAGGCGATGTATGAGCCTTCCAAACACGGATTAAGCCCAATTCAACGCGTGATCACTCTTCCGGGTGGCAACCGCAAGGTGGCGGAAAAATAGGAGACGCCTGTTCCGGCTTCACCCGACGTCTTTGTTTGCAAGCAGACTCCGGAATACCTTTGCACTTGGTGATGCCGTGTGTCCTGGGCGACTCAGCAATGCTACCTGTCGTTCCACTGGGTTGTCACGCAATCGAAGGACAGCGCAGCCTGCGGAGGGTTGGCGAGTGGCAAGTTTCGGAAGTATGGCGATTCCTAGTCCTGTAGCCACAAGGGACCGAATCGTTTCCAGTTCACTGCTTTCACAAGCGATTCGAGGTTCGAATCCTGCTGCGCGACAAGCCGAAAGGGCCGTGTCGCGAGCGCGTCCCTTATACAGTATAAAAGACTCATCCGCGAGTTTGGCAAGATGGATGGTCTTCTGGTTGGCCGCTGGATTTGTTTTTGCAATTAGCGCCACAAAAGGCTCAGTGAAAAGCGGATGCTCATCAAAGCTGCCGCTGCTGGTTGGAAGCTGTACGATACCGAACTCAACTCGCCCTGTCTCGACCCACTGCGCCACCGCTTCGGATGTGCCTTCAAATAGCGCCAATTCGACGAGCGGATGACGTTTGCGAAATGCCGAGATAACATTGGGCAACACGCAAGCACTGACGGAAGGAATGGCGCCAATCGCGAGACGCCCGCCGCGCAAGCCAGCGAGATCGCGAACTGCTCGCTTTGCAGTCTCAGCACGTTCAAGGAGAGCTTCAGCGTGCTGGCGCAAAGTCTCACCCGCAGAAGTAAGGACGGTCTCTCGGCGTCCGCGATTGAAGAGTGGCGTTCCAAGTTCGGATTCAAGTTTGCGAATCTGTTCGCTCAAGGCGGCTTGAGCTAGGTGCAGGTGTGCGGCAGCGCGCGTGAAACTGCGCTGCCGCGCCGCCTCCATAAAGTATTCAAGTTGGTAGAGTTCCATCGGAAAATACAGCTATGATAATCGGAAAGAACTGTTTTCACAGTGTGAAAAACTGGACACTGTCAAAAAGCAATGAGCCGACTTTGTGTCCATACCATCACCACCAAACCACTGAACCTTGATCAATGTCTCGTCGAGTTCCCAAAGCGTGGCATTAGCGGCATCACCATCTGGCGGCAAGCCCTTGAAGGTCGTGAACTCGCCACGGTGAAGCGCCAGATAGCCGACTCTGGTATGGAGATCGTAAGCTTGTGCCGTGGTGGCTTTTTCCCATCGTCAACGGCAGCAGGGCGTCGGGCAGCCATAGATGACAATCTCCTCGCCATCGAGCAAGCCAACGCCATCGGCGCTCCGCTCATCGTCTTGGTCTGCGGTGCCGTTCCTGGACTGAGCCTCATGGAGTCACGCAAACAGATCGCCGACGGTATCGCTGCCGTCTTGCCTGCCGCCGAACAAGCAGGTGTGAAACTCGCTATCGAGCCGCTGCATCCGATGTATGCCGATGACCGCAGTGCGGTGAATACCATGCGGCAGGCACACGAGATTTGCGATGCCCTCGGCTCACCGAAAATGCTTGGCATCGCAGTCGATGTCTATCACGTCTGGTGGGACCCAGAATTGAAAGAGCAAATCAACCACGCAGGCCGCACAGGTCGCCTTCAGGCCTTCCACATCTGCGATTGGAAGACGCCCACGACTGATCTCCTGAATGACCGAGGCCTCATGGGTGAGGGCTGCATCAACATCCGTCAAATCAGCGATTGGGTGGACGCCACCGGCTTCACCGGCCACCGCGAGGTTGAGATATTCTCCCACAAATGGTGGAGCGGTGATCAGGGCGAGTTCCTCGATCAAATTACCTCCAGCTATGCACGGCTCTATGCGTAGACTCTCTGCAATGCTCCTACTTTGCCTCATGGCCGCCACATCGTTGCTAGCGGAGCATCCGCTCCAGCAGCGTGCTCAGTGGCAATTCGAAGACCCTGCTGCTTGGGAGTGGCAGGGAGAGGGTGAGGCGACGACGCTCGTTCTCAAAAAACCTTCAAAGTGCAAACCGAAGGTCCGCAGGCCGTTCAACTTGGCATGGTTCGGCGGCGCGGATTGGGATTCCTTCACGCTCACCTGCGAAGCGCGGCTGGATGTTTTCAACAAGGGCAACAACGATGTCTGCATCGCTTTCGGAGGACGCGGCGAATCCGAATTCTACTACGCCCATCTTGGCGAGACGGCGGACGGCGTGCATCTGCAGCTGCATGTGGTGAACCAAGCAGACCGCAAGGCCATCACGACGAATCGCGCCAAGGCTTTGCCATGGAAGTCTGATCATTGGCATCCGATCAAGCTGGTACGCGATGCTTCCACCGGCAGCATCAAAGTGTGGTTTGAGAATGAACTCGTCCTCGAAGCCACTGACACGACCTTCGGCAAAGGGCGCATCGGTCTCGGCTCGTTCGATGATCTTGGCGCGTTTCGGAAGGTGACCCTAACCGCAGCCGATGTGCCCGCTTTTAACGTCGAAATCGTCGCAGGTGGCGGCACGATGGTGGAGAATGCGCCAGCGACTCAATGCAAGGTGACGCAGCCCTTTGGCATCGCCTTTGATCCGCAGGATAACATGTTCATCTGCGAGGAAACGCATCGCCTGCTGCGAGTGGATGCAATGACGGGCGTGCTCAGTGTCGTGACGAGTGCCAAGGGCAAAAACGCGCCCGCAGGTGACAGCGGCCCTGCCAAGGACGCGAGCTTCATCGCGCCGCACAATCTCGTCGCGGATGCGGAGGGGAATCTCTTCATCGCCGACACCTACCACTACGCCGTGCGTCGTGTGGATGCCAAAACCGGCATCGTGACCACTTTCGCAGGCAATGGTAGCAGGGAACTCAGCGGCGACGACGGCCCCGCGACGAATGCCGGACTGGATGGTCTCGCGTGCCTGTGCTTTAACAATGACTTCACGAAGCTCTACCTCGGCGGATTCAGCAAAGTCATCCGCGTGGTGGACATGAAGACCGGCATCATCACCAGGGTTCCCGGTTTCAGTGGCAGCCGGGCGATGGCGGTGGACTCCAAGGGCAACCTCTTCACTTCGATGAGCAGCGGTTTGCGCATGCTGGCCCGCGATGGCAAGGTCACCGTGCTGAATGATCCCATCGCCTCCCCGCTGCTGAAGGGCGTGAAACACTTGTGGGCTGACCGCGATGACAACATCCTCATCGCCGACGCGGGTAATCATCTCATCCGCAAGTTCATCGTGGCCGAGCGAAGGCTCGTCACCCTCGCCGGGGTCGGTGAGAAAGGCGTCGCGGACGTGCCCGGTCCAGCCTCGCAGGCTCAACTCGGCGAACCCCACGGCGTCGTCACGCATCCAAGAACCGGCGACATCTACATCGCGGATTCGCGCAATCATCGCGTGCTGCGAATCAAGCAGCGTCCGTAAACCTCAACTCCCTTTCCATCCACACCTCTCCTATGAAAACACAACGAATCGGCATCATCATGAACGGCGTCACGGGACGCATGGGCACGAACCAGCACCTCATCCGCTCCATCAAGGCGATCCGCGATCAAGGCGGCCTCAAAGTGAACGACGAGCTGACTTTGATGCCTGATCCCATCCTCACCGGCCGCAATCACGACAAGCTCGCCGCGCTTGCGGCACGCACGGGCGTGACGCGCTTCACTACGGATGTGGATGCGGCGCTCGCGAATCCGGATGACGAGATCTTTTTCGATGCCAGCGGCACGCTGCAACGGGCGGGCTTCGTCGAGAAGGCGGTGAAGGCGAAGAAGGCCATCTACTGCGAGAAGCCAACGGCGGTGGAGACAGCGGAGGCGCTGCGTCTTGCCAAGCTCTGCGAGGACGCGGGTGTGAAGAACGGCGTGGTGCAGGACAAGCTATGGCTCTCGGGCATCCGTAAATTCAAGCTACTGAAGGACCAGGGCTTCTTCGGCCGCATTTTGAGTGTGCGCGGTGAGTTCGGCTACTGGGTCTTCACGGGGGAAGACGGCGATCAGCCCGCGCAGCGTCCGTCATGGAATTACCGCAAGGAAGACGGCGGCGGCATCATCGTGGATATGCTCTGCCATTGGCGTTATGTGATCGATAATCTGTTCGGCAAAGTGAAGGCTGTGAGCTGCATGGGGGCCACGCACCTTCCGAAACGCATCGACGAGCGCGGCAAGGAATACGCCTGTACCAGTGACGATGCCTGTTACGCCACCTTTGAATGCGAAGACGGCGTGATCTGCCAGTTCAATAGCTCCTGGACCGTTCGTGTTCGCCGCGATGATCTACTCACGATGCAGGTCGATGGCACACACGGTAGCGCCATCGTTGGATTGCGTGATTGCTGGGTGCAGAGCAGTGGCATCACGCCGCGTCCGATTTGGAACCCAGACATTCAGCAGCCGATCAACTTCTTCGAGGGCTGGCAGAAGGTGCCGGATGCCACGACGTATGACAACGCCTTCAAGATTCAGTGGGAGGCTTTTTTGAAGCACGTCGCCGTGGATGCGCCCTTCCCCTGGACGCTCCGTGAAGGTGCCAAAGGCGTGCAACTCGCCGAACTGGGCTTGCAGAGCTGGACCGAGCGCAAGTGGTTGGAAGTTCCTGATCTAGCGAAAGCCTAAGTTGAGTCTCCAAAATATGAATGCACTCATCTCCAAACCAGCGGACCTCTCACCAAAAACCACTTGGCTAGACACCAAGTGGGCGTGGACGGGAGAGGAGGAACTCGTCGACCATATTGTCAAGCCGCGACTTTGCGCAGCGGCGTTGCTGCCCTTCTGTGATGGAAAGCCGGACTGGAAAGGCTTTGTGGAAAGCATACGCTGGATGCAGGCGACAGCCGATCATTTTGGTGTGGAACTCGTTGTCGTGCTTAACGCTGACACAGGATACATCTTCGATCTCGATGATGCACTTTACGCCGAGGTGCTGCGACGGTTTCGTGAGGAGTTTCCGACCAAAAAGTTCATAGCCGGTGTCACGGCGCGCGGTGCTGAAGCCGACACGTCGTTCAAGGTTGAGCGCTACCGCCCGCTGATCGACATTGTGCAAGAGCATGATGATTGCGAGGTGATGCTCATGACCTCGAAGTGGCTCAGCGCCCTCGATCCCGAGCCTTGCCGCGATGCCTATTACGAGATAGCCGAGTGGTTGATTCGCCCGGGCATCGTCCACGCCTTGGAGCCAGCCTTCGTGCCGTGGGCGCGACCGTTTGGCCCGTGGTTGCTGCATCAATTGGCGATTCATCCCAAGTTTGTTGGTGGCAAGATCAGCACCTTAGACGAGCCGCATTTTCTTTACTGGGCTGCGATGTGTCGCGATTTAGGGCTCGATTTTGCCCCTCATAGCGGCGATGATTTTGGCATCGCCACCGCGATCAAACTTGGCTTACCGCTTCTTATCGGAGCTGCAGTGAGCGGGGCGCCACTCATTTGCGCAGCAAAGGACATGTGGCTGAGCGATGAGTCGCCACAAAAGAAGTTTACCACTGGTACGGGGCGCTTTGATACCCGGGTCTACAAAGTTTTTGAAGCCTTCCAATCGTTGGAGGATCAGGTTTTTCGGCTTGATGCAAACATGAGTGCCTCAGCCTACAAGCACAGCACGGCGCATGTTTTGCATAACCTGGGAATCATCGCTTCACCCGAAGCGCATCCAGCTTGCAAGGACTTGCGCGAAACCGATGAAGCCTCTCGCATGGCCGAAGCGCTGCGCCGTCCGAAGCGGGTAGCGGTACGACTAGGCATCAACTTTTAACGCCGCGATTCGGAAGGGACCGACGTTTTGGAGCCCAATTTGACCGCTAATCGGACAGCTTCCACGAGGCTACTGCCGCTGGCTTTGCCTTGCCAAGCGATGTCACAAGCCGTGCCATGGTCGACACTCGTGCGAATGATGGGCAGGCCGAGAGTCGTATTCACGGCGGTGTCGAAAGCGAGCGCCTTGAGGGGAATGTGGCCCTGGTCATGATACATGCAGATGAAGGCATCGGTGCTGCGGCGTTTGGCGGGAATGAAGGCCGTGTCTGGCGGCAGTGGACCTTCGATGTGAATGCCTTTGGCGCGTGCGGCCTCAATGGCAGGAATGATGATGAGCTCTTCCTCGCAGTTCCCGAATAAACCATGCTCGCCAGCATGAGGATTGAGCCCAAGAACAGCGATTTTAGGTTCTGTCCCGCGAATGCGATGCATCGCATCGGCCGTAAGTTCGATGACGTCCAGAATGCGCTCTAGAGTGAGTAATCCAGGCACTTCATGATAGCCGCAATGAACGGTGACAAAGCTGGCGCGGACTTCGTCGCTGTATTGAAACATGCAAGCTCGGTTGGCACCGGTCTTGTCTGCGAAGATTTCCGTGTGGCCGGGATACATGATGCCTGCGGCGCGAAGGGCCTCTTTGTTTAGTGGAGCCGTTGCAACGGCAGCAACTTGTCCAGCCATGGCCGCTTCGATGCTTTTCTCCACATAAAGATAACCGGCGGCACCGGTTCTGGCGCTCACGACTCCCGGAGCAAAGTCTTCGGCATCAAAGCCAAAGATATCCAGAACAGCGGGTTCAGTTACCTTGAGGCACTGCTCGGCCCAGTCGATTTCAGAGATGATCCGTTTGGCAGGGGGCAGGCCTGTTTGACGGGCGCAACGGGCAAGCAGGCGTGCGTCCCCAAAGATGATGGGGGTGGCAAAGCTTGCCACTTCCTGGTTTGCAAGCAGTTGCAGACAGACCTCAGGACCAACCCCAGCAGGGTCGCCCATGGTGATGGCAATAACAGGTTTGATCATGATTGGTGCGTGATTGACGAAGCAGAAACTGCCAGTGGCATACCATGCCCGGTTGCGACGTTCGAGCAAGCTCTTCGCTTGTCATAGGAACTCGCTCTGCTGCCATGATAAAGAAAGGGAAGTCTATGGGATCGAACAGTGAAGCGCATTTCGCACAGTCTTTGTCGTGGACAACCACCGGCATAGATGGCGAAGTGGTGTACTTCCATGAAATCCACAGCCGTTGTCAACTTTGCCCCCGAAAAAGGGTCCGTCGAAATCCGTGAAATAGATGCGCCATCCATTGGTTCCGAGGATGTACTTATCGAAGTCGCCAATGTCGGAGTTTGCGGTTCTGACTTGCATCAGTGGACGGCGGATCACTCGTGGCCAGTGAACTACCCCGTCGTTCTGGGTCATGAGTTTGGTGGGTGCATCGTCGAGGTCGGCAAGGATGTGGAAGGATGGCGGGAGGGAGATCGAGTGGTGTCTGAAACTGCTGCCACCATCAGTCCTCATAATCCGATGACCAGGCGGGGTCTTTATAATCTGGATCCCACACGCAAAGGCTTCGGTTACGGGGTAGACGGTGCGATGACCAGGTATGTTCGCGTGCCCAGTCGAATTTTGCATTCGATCCCAGATCATTTGCCGTTTGAGCAAGCCTGTCTGACGGAGCCGTGCTGCGTCGCTTACAATGCGGTGGTCAAAAACGCTCGAATTGAGCCCGGAGATCGAGTTGTGGTTCTGGGTCCAGGCACCATCGGAATCTTATGTGCAGCGATGGCGCGGTTGTGTGGTGCTGAAGTGGCCATTGTGGGACTACCCCAAGATGCCCACCGTTTGGAATTAGCCCGCAAACACTATGGCTGTGAAGTGATTATTGGCGATGCAAAACCTTGGGCGGTCGAGCGAGACGGTCTCGGTTGTGATGGAGTCATCGACGCGGCTGGTGCCAGCATCACGCTCAAGATTGCCTTGGAGATCGTGCGTCCTGCGGGTTGGATTAGCAAAGTGGGCTGGGGCCCTCAGCCTTTGGGTTTCAACATTGACCCGTTGGTTCAGAAAAACATCACTCTGCAAGGCAGTTTCAGTCATAACTGGCCCATCTGGGAACGCGTTATCGCTTTGTTATCAAGCGGGCAATTTGACGTGAAGCCAATCATTGGAGGGGTTTGGCCCGTGACGGAATGGCATGAGGCCTTTGAAAAGATGCACAAGGGCGAGGTCGTTAAGAGCGTGTTGCGTCCGATTTAGTTAGTCGTTGGCGATGCCGTTAGGTAGCAACCGCGACTTGGCAGTGGGACTAAAATAGGCTTTCGTCAAGTCCACTATGAAAGTCCATATCTCCATTCTCTATCTTGCCATCGCCTTGTCTGCCGCACAGGCGCGTGATTTTCGGGACTTGACCAATCTGGAAGGCAAGACCATCAAGGCGGAGTTGTTGGATCTCACCCAGGACGGGATCGTCAAAGTGAATGTCAATCTACGCCCGTTTGAAATTCCTCTTAAACAGCTATCCACCGAAGATCAGGCATGGATCAAGGCGTGGAATTCGAAGCGCAAGACTGGCGAGCAGGCATCTCCCTTCACTCGAGAAATCTTTGCCGATGATTTTTCAGCTGGTGCCTTCGGTGAACGCTGGGGCCATTATAAGAGTGCAAGTGTTGTCACAGATGGCGTTTTGGTTGGAATCACGCCGAACGGATCAGATCATTCAGCCGTCGATAACATCAAAATTGAAGGTGAAAAAGATCTCGAAGTGGAGGTCAAGTTTCAGTTCCTTAGCTCCCAAGCCAAGAGCTTCAATCTTTGGTTTGACGACAAGAATCTCAAAACATCTCACGCGGGGCATGTGTGCCAAGTAACAGTGAGCCCGACGCAAGTCGTTATGAGCGATGCTAAGACGGGTGCGTTTACTCTTGAAAACGGTCTCTATGACAGGAAGAAGGCCAATCAATTGACTCAAGACGAAAAGGCCATGCTTGAAACAAAGACCGCGAAGGTCCCTGTGCAGATCGAATTGAAAAAGTGGTGTACGCTGACGGCACGCACGCAGGCCGACCAAATCGAGGTGCTTATCGACGGCAAACAGATTGGAAGTTTCAAGTCACCGGGTGTCGCCCATGAAACAAAATCTTTGATCAGTCTGACAACGAATGCGGTGGAAGTGCAGTATGACAATTTCCGAATTTGGGGTGTCGCAAAATTGGAATAGAGCCAGCTACTCGATTTGATAAGCTATGAATCGGATCTCCTTATGGTTAATCGTGGTCGCCCCACTGTCTGGCGCCGCTGATATCACGCTCAAGCCGGGGAACTTGGCTGAGGTGCTCGAAGAAGCCCGCAAGGCACCCAAGCCGGTGTGCATCATTGTTGAACCTGGCTTGCATCCGATCATGGAACCCATCGCATTGGGCAAGGACGACTCGCAAGTCACATGGAGCGGCAAAAACGCCGTCTTCATGGCTGGCAAGCCGATCACCGGCTGGGTCAAAGAGGGTGCGATGTGGAAAGCCGCGCTGCCGGACAAGGCGTGGAAGTTTGAGCAGCTCTGGATCAATGGCCGCCGCGCCACGCTGGCCCGCTCGCCGAACAAAGGCTTCCACCACATCACCGAGGCCGTCGGAGCGGGGGTGTTTCCGGATTTGAAGGAGGACGTGAACTTCCATGCCTTCAGCATCGCCCAGCCAGAATATGACGTGCTCAAATCCATCCCGCAGGCCGAACGTGACAACGTTTTGCTCACCGTGACGCATGCTTGGGCCGTGGGGCAGTGTCGCATCAAGGCGCTGAACGACGAAGCGCTCGCCGTGCAGATCAAAGGGCGGGCGCGGTATCCTTTCGTCGAGTTCGAGCCGGATCAGCGCTTCTGGATGGAGAACTACCGCGCCGCGCTGGATGAGCCGGGCGAGTGGTTTCTCGACAAAGCGAAGGGCGAGGTGCTTTACCTTCCTCTGCCAGGTGAGGACATGACGAAGGCCGAAGTCATCGCGCCCGTGGTGACGAAGTTCGTCGTCATGAAAGGCGCTCACGATGTGCGCTTCGAAGGCATCTCCTTTCAATATAGCCAGCATCTTTATCCCTCCGATGGCCTGCACGACGGCCAGGCCGCAACGACGAGCGATGGCTGCATCGAGATCGAGGACTCACGCGGCATTCATTTTGAGAACTGCGAGATCGCGCACACCGGCTTGCACGGCATCTGGTTCAAAAACGGCTGTGCGGATTCCTCCGTGAAGCATTGCCACCTCCACGACCTCGGCGGCGGTGGCGTGTATGTCGGTGAAACGGCCCGGCCCAATGAGGAGCGCGTGAATCATCATATCGTCGTCGATGACTGCATCGTGCAGCACGGCGGGCGGCTGCATCCGAGCGCTTGTGGCGTGGTCTTCACGCACACACAGCACTGCGCGGTCACGCATTGCGACATCGGTGACTTTTACTACACCGGCATCAGCGCCGGATGGAACTGGGGCTACGGCGACACCGCATCGCGTGAGACGCTGGTGGAGAACAATCACATCCATCATCTCGGCTGGGCTTACCTCAGCGACATGGGCGGCTTTTACGGTCTCGGCACCTCGCCCGGCACGATCATTCGCGGCAATCACGTGCATCACATCGCCAGCCATCGCTACGGCGGCTGGGGTCTCTACAATGACGAAGGCGCCACCGACACGCTGATGGAAAACAATCTCGTCCACGACACCTGGAACGCTGGTTTCCATCAGCACTACGGCTACTTCAACACCGTGCGGAACAACATCTTCGCCTTTGGCAACTCCGCCCAGATCCAGGCTAGCCGCAACGAAGCGCGGCTGCGTTTCCGTTACATGAACAACATCGTCGTCTGGGACCCCGCGTCGCCCTTGCTCGATGGCGGCGAATGGAACTGGAAGTTCTTCGACAAGATCGATCGCGGTGATCCGAAGGACAGCCTCATCTTCCGCAAAAACCTCTACTGGCCCACCGACGGCAAAATCCCCGCGAGACTAACGAAGTCGCATTTCACCTGGGAAGAATGGCGCAAGATGGGTCGCGACAAGGAAAGCCAGTTTGCCGATCCCCTATTCGAAAACATCGAGAAACGCGATTTCCGCCTCAAACCCGGCTCACCCGCCGAAAAGCTCGGTTTCAAGCCCTGGGACCTCACCTTGGCCGGAGTCCGCAAATCCGATGCAAAGTGGCATGAACTTGCCGCGAAGGGCCACGACTACCCAAGCTGGGACACCGACGCGAAGCCTTGGCCATCGCCGCCTTACAAAGTCGATCAGAGCTTCGAACGCGCCTCCCTCGGCACGCTCGGTATTCGCAACGCCAAATACTCCACCGAGAACAAGGGCGAGAGCATCGGCGTGACCGGCGAAACCGGCTCGCCCATCGGCGGAGCGTCCAAACGCAGCCTCAAAGTGCAGGACGCCTCCGGCTTGAAGCACAGCTACGACCCCGTGCTCGACATCTACCCGAAGTGGGCCGAGTCCGGCACCTACCACGTCAGCTTCGACATCATGGCCCAACCCGGCGCCGACTGGTTCTTCGAGATGCGTAACAAAGGCGGCGAGTTCGCCGCTGGCCCCTACCTCCGCTGGCAAAAAGGCACGCTCGTCGCCAACAACACCACCAGCCAAAAACTTGCCGACGTGAAACCCGGCGAATGGCTGCGCATCGAAATCACCGCCACCACCGGAGCCGCCAAGTATGACGTGACTCTCACCCGCCAAGACGGCACCAAGACCAAGATTGAAGCCATCCCGTGCAAACCCACCTGGGACAGCGCCCACTATCTCCTCTTCAGCGCCCTCGGCACGACGAAGACCGCGTTCTTCATTGATAACGTGAAACTGGAGAATTCTGGAAACTAACCTCTCACCTGACGATGAAACTTCGCACTCTATTGCTCCTTCTGACTGCTTCTCTTCAAGCCGCCGAACCTGTCGCCACGGTCACCAACACGCCCGGCCTCGTGGCGTTTTGGGATTTCTCAAAACGTGAGCCCGATGGAGCCAAACGTTTCACGGCGCATGTGCCCGCTGGAGCGAAGACGGATTACCCGCTCGATGCCGCGAACTACATCAAGGATTACTGGGGCGCAGGACGTGAGGCATCGTATGCGGATTTTCCGCAGCTGGGTCGTGGTCCGTTCGGGAATGCCATCCGCATCGTCAAAGAAACGGACGAGAACTTTCGGCCGTTTCTCTTCGTGCCTCGTTCGCGGCTGCACGACACGCCGCTAGACATCAAAGGAGCGGGCAAGTCGGTCACGGTGGTTGTGTGGGCGATCCGCGAGAGTGGGAATCATGCGCTGGCGGGCATCTGGCATGAAGGCACCGATTTGAAGGAGAAGACCACGACCACCATTGCCAAAGTGGAGCGTGGGCAGCGTCAATACGCGCTCTTTGCCGGTCTGAACAAGCAAGGCAGCGCCTGCGGTCATGTGTCGGAGAACGGCGCGAGTTCCTTCCTGAACAAATACGCCCTCCACAAGTGCAACTCCGCCGATCTCTCGCCCGAAGTTCCGGCTGATTCGCCTGCCGAGGTGCTCGACAAGTCCTGGCAGTGCTTTGCGATGACCTTCAATCACCAAACCGACGAACTCACCGGCTGGCTGAACGGCGTTTCTGGTGATCGCTGGCTCGACAACCCAAATAACGACAGGCTCATCTCCTCCGCCTACAACGCCTACATGCAAGGCCACTACGGGAAGCTGCCGGGCAAACAAGACGGCGAGGACGAGACCTTCCCGAAGGATCAATACTACAATCCGCCCGAAGCCGAACCGCTGAGCGTGAAAGTGCTGCGTGAGTCCGCCGATGAACGCGTCGAACTGCGCGAGCATCGCTTCACCAAGATCGAAGTCACCCTGCGCGGCGGAAAAGAGGTCGCCCGTGATCTCGTGGAGCTGCGCCTGAATCCCTGGTGGTATCCGCACGACCTCTACACGCCGAAAGACGCCCAAAGCGGCGGCCCCTTCACCATCGGCCGCGTCATCCACAGCAGTCGCGGCGTCGGCTTCACCGGCTGGATCGGCGGTGTGGCGGTGTTTGACCGGGCGCTGAGCGCGGAGGAACTGGCGAGGCTTGCGGCGTTGCGGGCTTTATGAGTTGTGATGCGTTTGATGACGCTTGCTGTTGGTATTGTCGGACCGGTCGGTGAGTGGGCTGCACAAACCGAAACCTTTTTCGGCAAATGGAGTCGCGAGATGGGAGGTGTTATTTATAGCCACCATGCCGCCACCGCCAGACCATCCTCCGCACGATCAGTTTCTCCGTCTTTATGCGGCGCATGAGGTGGCGTTGCACACGTTTGTGCGGTCGATGCTGCCCACGCGGGAAGAGGCATCGGAGGTGATGCAGGAGGTCATTGTGATTCTTTGGCAGAAGTTCAGCAGCGTGGAGGATTTCCGGCCCTGGGCCTTCGGGGTGGCTCGGATCGCGGCTCTGCGGCATCTGGAGCGGCGAAAGCGTGACCGGCATGTGTTTGATAATGCCTTGGTGAACCGGTTGGCGGACCTGGCGCTGGTGCAGGAGCCGCTGCATCTCTCGGAGCGCGAGGCTCTGGACGCCTGCCTGCATAAACTGCCCGCCGCACAGCGCGAGCTGGTGCTCACCGCTTATACCAAAGGCACGCGCATGGATGATCTCGCCACGCAGCGCGGACAGACGCCGATGGCCCTTTATAAATTGCTCCACCGCATCCGGCAGGCCTTGCTGGATTGCGTGCAGCGCACACTCGCACAGGAGGAACACCCATGAACTCACACTGGCACGATCTCATTCAGCGGCACATGGCCGGACTCACCATCGAAGATGAAGCCGCGTCGCTTCAAGAGCTGCTCAAACAAGACGACAACGCGGCACGCTTGTATCTGCGCTACACGAATCTTGATCTGGCTCTGGAATCCAAGGCTTCATCAATGGATGCGACACGCGAGCTGCTGACAGCACCAATCATCAGCCGCTCTCCTCGCTGGACTTCCTGGCGTCCGCTCACGGCGGCGGCGGCGGGTATTGTGTTTGGCATGCTTTGCACGTCGGTGGTGTTTGGATTTGTAGGACAGCGCCAGGTGGAAAAGAAGACTCCGCTGGCCGTGGTGCAGCCCAGCTTTGAGGATGCTCAGATGCCTTTGGCGAAGGGTTTCCCTCCTGCGCCATCGCTTTGGACCGGCGATGTGGCGAAGGTGGTGCCTGCGGAGAATGGAGTGACACCGAAGGATGGTCATCACATGCTCAGGATGGAGACCACCGTGTATGGAAAACCAGTTCTGTTTCCGCGGCTGTATCAGATCATCGCTCTCTCTCCCTCCGGCAGCGAACGGCGCGAGATCGAAGTCAGCGCTTCCTTCGCCAGCGCAGATCCTGGTAGCTCGCCTCATTACACGGTCCGGGCTTATGCCGTCAATGAAGCACCCGAGCGGCTTGGGCCCGATTGGTTTGCTCGACATTGGTTTGTCCAACAGGACGAAGCCATCGCGTCGGCTGAAACAGGCTTCGAGAACCCACCGGGCAGCACCAACTGGCAATCCATCGGCTTGCGAATGCAGGTTCCCGGCAAAGCTCGTTGCCTTGTTGTCTTCTTCGGTGTCAAAAACCAACCCAAATCGCAGGCCAAGAAACCCCACTACCTGGATGCTGTGAAGGTGTCCTTTGTCGAATCACCCTCCATCCCTTGATCTGATCTCATGCGCCACTTCATCCACTCCATTCTGTTCATCGCTGCTCTGAATCCGCTTCAGGCGGCTGACACGTTTCTCGTCGAAAACGGCGAGCCAGTCGCAGAGATCGTCATCGCGGAAAAATCGGCGCGGATGACCAAACTGGCCGCCAAAGAGCTGCAAAGCACGCTTTTGAAAATGACGGGCGCGACGCTACCCATCTCTAGTGAGCGCACGGCAGGCAAAATGGCCATTTTCGTTGGCATGAGCCGCTTCACGGAGGAACGGGGCCTTTCCACCCAAAACCTCAAGCACGGCGCCTTTCGCATGGCTTCTGGCAAAGACTGGCTGGCGCTGCTGGGCGCGGACAAGGACTTTGTGCCAATCGAGCCCTGGGGACGGAAGCGCGACAAGAACGAAGCCGCTCGCGTGAATGCTGAGTGGGACAAGATCACTGGCGACACATTTTGGAACACGGCGAGCGAGCTTTATCAGCTCTACCATGCTGACCTCGATGTGTGGGAGCAGGATGACGCAGGCACCTTCAATGCGGTGAACGAGTTTCTGCGCGGGCTCGGCTGCCGATGGTTCGCACCGGGTGAGATCGGCGAGGTGCTGCCAAAGATGGCGACCATCGCGCTGCCGCAGGTGGATCGCACGTTGACGCCGGACTTTGGGCTGCGGCGCTTCGTTTACTACACGCAGCACACAGGAATCGGGGAGCGTGCGCTGTGGAATCTGCGCCTCGGTTTGAACTATGGCACCGAAATCGCAGGCTTTCCGCAGCTCTGCCATGGCATGAAGTTCGTCATCAAGCGCGAGGAGATGAAGAAGGCGCATCCAGAAATGTATCTCACCATCAACGGCAAGCGCGACACCACGCACAAAAGCGACGGCGTGCCGAATCTGCTCTCGCCGATGCTTTTCGAGAAACAGGTGAAGCATATCCGCGCCATGTTCGACCATTTCCATGAGCCCATGCACAACATCGACCTTGTGGACGGCTACGGCGGCCTCGAAGGCGACGAGCCCTCATGGAAGGCGCAGCTCACGCCGCAGCGCGGATGGAGCGGCACCATGTCGGATCATGTGTTCGGCTATTTGAACCGCGTGGCGCTGGAGGTGCAGCGCAGCCATCCCGACCGGCTCGTGAGCGCCCTGGCCTACAGCGCCTACACGCAACCGCCGCTGAAGATCGAAAAGATGAGCCCCAACCTCGTCCTCATCGACGTGCGGCACCGGCAGGAGTTTTGGGAAGAATCGAAATGGAACGAGCGGCGGCAATGGCGGGCCGATTGGCTCAAAAAACTGTCGCCGGGTAACTACATCAGCTGGGACTTCAGCACGAATGCACGCCCCGAGCAGGCTGGACGCCCGGTTTACTACACGAAGCAGGTCAGCCGCGATCTGCGTGAACTCAAAGGCATCAGCCTCGGCGAGCAGGTGGAAATCTACGCGCATCCCGCGGGCCAGGAGCAGTCCTTCGGCTACCACGACCTCGCCATCGAGCACTTCAATCTCTACGTCACCGCGCGGCTCTACTGGGATGCGAATCAGGACGTGAATGCGATGCTCACGGACTATTGCACCAGCTACTACGGTCCCGCCGCAGAGGCGATGAAGGCCTTCATCACCCATGCCGAGGCGAACTGGATGCACATGAGCACCGATGCAGCCAAAATCGGCGAGTCGTTCGATTTGCTCGCCAAAGCCAGAGCCGCCGCCGATCCCGTCAGCCTTCCAGGCCGGCGCATTCAGCAGATCGCCGACACCATGAAGCCACTGGAAGCCCTGCGCGTGCAGCTCAGCCGCAAGCGCGAGACCAATCTCGACTACCGCGTGCTCGAAACCGTGAACACCGGTGCCAAACCGCTCGGCAGCAAGCCGCTCGACGGCAACGTGGACAAAGCGTATTGGAGCACCGTGCGCATCGCGCCGCTCATCAAGCTGCGCCCGCAGGATCCGCAGCCGAAGTGCAATAGCAGCTTCCAGATTCAACGCGAGGGCAGCACGTTGCATATCGGCATCGTTTGCCTGGAGCCGGACATGAAAGGCCTGCAAAGCAGCACGACGAAAAACGACGACCCCAAGCTGCTGGAAGGCGATCACATCACCCTGCTCATCGAGACACCCTCGCGCAGCTACTACGAGATCTCCATCAACCCCGCCGGAGCCGTCTATGACCTCGACCACGCTCCCGGCGGCAAAGGCGTGGCCTGGACCAGCGGTGCCCAGCTCGCCGTGCATCGCGGCGCGGACCGTTGGAGTATCGAGATGCGCCTCCCCATCGTCGGCGCGGAGGCCTTCACGCTCGATCCAACCAAAGGCATCGACGGTGCCCAGCCGAAAGACCTCTTCCCCTGGCACTTCAACCTCGGCCGCACCCGCCTCCGCGATAGCAAAACCGAGCGCACCGCCTTCTCGCCTACCGGTAAGGACGACTTCCACGTCCCCGAGAAGTTCGCGAAGCTGTGGGGACGGTGAGCGGCTGGGACGGCGCAGGGAATCAGAGGCGGAAAAGACTAAAACAAGTCTTCCGTCTTCTTGAAGTAGCACCTCTCCTCGCCCCTCTTTTCCCATGCTGAAAACCGCCCTGTTATTGATCTCTCTGCTGTTAGTGACGCTCGTCTTGCTACACGCCGCCGATGCTCGCGATCATCTCTCGCCGCACCAACGCGCGATCTTGGACTCCAAGTCACCACCGCCGGAGGAATATCGTTTCGGTTTTGACCTGCCCGCCGGGCCGCAGTTCACGGAGGCGGAGAAGGAGGCGCAGCGGGAGCTGGGCAAGGGTGTGATGCCGAGGGTGATGAAGGCGTTTGAAAGTGGTGCGGAGAGCGTGCGCATCCCGCCGGGGGATTTTCGCTTCGGGCAGGAGCGCTGGCAGGGGGCGAAGGTGATTTACCCGCTCGGCTTTGAGAACCTGCAGCGCGATGCCGAGCATCCCTTCGTGATCGATGCCACGGGCGCGACGTTTTGGTTCGACCTCGATGACAAGCAGATGCCGCCGGGGCATCGCTGCGTGGGTTTTCGTAACTGCCGCAACATCGTGCTGCGCGGTGCCATCATCGACCGTGGCACACGCGGCTGCATCGAGGGCCGCATCACGCGCATCGACCGCGAGGGCAATCGTTTTGAGATCCAGCCCTCGCCCGGCGTCGTGGTGCCCACGAGCTACAAGGGACACGATGAGCAGCGCTTGTTTCCCTTCAAAAGCGACGGACGCTTTTGCGTGCCGCTCTACGACATGCAGGCCGGTGTGCGAAAGCTCCGCTACAAGGACATCACGCTCTCCGAGGGCGGGCGTTACTGGGTGAACATGCTCGAACCGCAACTCATGGAGCGCCTTCACGATGCGAACTGGGAGCGTGCGTATGGCGAGCTCGGCGTGGTGCGTTTGGGCGATGGCCTTTCCTGCCTCTACACCGGTGCGGGGGCCATCGTGCTCGATGATTCAGCGAACATTACCCTGCACAGCGTCCGCGTGTATGTGGCCAAAGGCGGCCCCAGCGAGAGCGGCGGCGATGCTGCACATCTGTGGAAAGACTGCTACTTCGGCCCGCGACCCGGCACCAGCCAGTGGAAAGGCGCGGACGGCTTCCTGTGCCGCTCCACGCGCTACGGCTGCGTGATGGACAACGTCACCATCCGCCACACCGCCGATGATTTGCAGAACTTCCACGGCATCTGGGGCAAGGTGAAATCCGTGTCCGGCAAACAGGTCACGCTGGAGACGAACGGCTCACTGCTTCCCACGCTCCGCAACGCCCGTGCTGGTGATCGCCTGCGCTTTATCCATCGCAAAAACGGTGCCCTGCTCGGCGAGGCGAAGCTCATCTCACACCACGATTACCAACTCACCCTCGATCAAGACGCCACGCCCTTTGCCGAAGGGCAGGCCGAGTGGCTCGACCACGAATGCGCGGGCTGGGTGGTGCAGAACTGTCGTTGGGAGGACAATTTCCAGCGCCTGCTCATCATGTCCGGTCCCGGTCTCGTGCGCGGCTGCACCTTCACCCGCATGGGCAGCAACATCAGCCTGAACACCGGCATGGGCCTCGTCGGCGGCATCCCCAGCGACATCACCCTCACCGACAACACATTTATTGATGTCAGCTCACGCCCCCACCAACCCGCCATCGAAGCGCACGCTCACAATGCGCAAGGCGGCTTCGGCACCCCGCCGATCGAGCGCCTCATCATCACCGGCAACACCTTCACTCGGAGCGGCGGCCCAGCGATGAACCTCATCGGCATCCAGGACTCCCGCATCGAAAACAACGTCATCAACTCCCCCGTCCGCGCCACCCTCCTCGCCCGTCCCAACGACGAAGCCGACCGCCAAGCCATCCTCCTCCGCCACAGCACCCGCGTGACCCTAAAAGGCAACACCCTCACCGATCCCGAAGGTCACACGCGACCCGACGCAACGAGTGGCAGCCGCGTACTCGGTCTCAATGCGACAAAAGAGATCACGCTCGATGGTCAACGGCTCCAAGATGCACGGAAGTGAACCTATCCAAATCCACCCATAACCGCTCCATGAAACAAACCCTCCTGTCACTCACCGTCCTCTTGCTCGCTCAGGGGGCTGCCTTCATACCGACCGCAGTTTCGGCCGCAGACGATCCCTTGCCCGTCTTCATCTTCGCTGGGGGCAGCAACATGAGTGGTGGGCGCTCGAAGTTGGAAGATCTGCCGAAGGAACTGAAAGGTGAGCAGGCGAATGCGCTGGTCTTTGATGGGACGCAGTGGCTGCAGGTGTCGCCGGAGAAGGTGAACAAGCGAGGGTTTGGCTCCGAGGTGTCTTTTGCCGCGAGCATGAGCCAGAAGCTCAAGCGTCAGATCGGCATCATCAAGCATTCCTCGCATGGCACCAGTCTCGATACCGTGTGGTCGCCCGCGACGCCGGATTCGCTCTACTGGGAACTCATTCGCAAAGTGGAAGCTGCTCGCAAGGTGCGTCCGATCCAGATCATCGGCCTGATCATGGTGCAAGGCTCGGGCGACTCGAAGGACCCGAAGAAGGCCGAGGTGTATGCCGCCAATCTACAAGCCTTCATCCAAGCGGCGCGGAAAGACCTGCAAACGCCCAATCTGCTCTTCGCTGACAAATAGCATGCGATGATGAGCAAAAAGAAAGGATAGCGGCGGACGTCCTTATCCTAAAAACGGAAATGGCCGAGGGCGAATCTGCCGCCGTCATTGGCCCCACAAGGCTTCCCGCTTCTCGGGTGGCATCACCTTTTCGATGCAACCGCTGCGAACCGGAAAGCCTTGTGGAACCGGGCACGACGCCATCTTCATCCCTTTCCATTTCCGTTTCTAGGCTTATGGCCCTTGACGTGAAGAGCTTCAGCCGGGGTATGGCGTTGTTTGCTGTGGAGGGGAGATCACTTGGCGGCTTTGGCCTTGTTGGGTGAGGCGGGGTAGCGCTTCACCTGGACATCGTTGTTTTGCCGTGCGCCGGGGGTGCTGCGGCCGTTGGTGATGAGTTTTTCGAGTAGAGCTTGCATCTGGGCGACGCGGTCGGGTTGTGAGGAGGCGAGGTTCTTGGTTTCGCCGATGTCACCAGCCAGATCGTAAAGCTGGATGGGCTGGATTTGATTGCCACCTTTGCCCCAGCCACCGGAACCTGGAGCGGCAATGTATTTCCAGGTTCCGAATCGAATGGCGGGTGTGCCGCTGATGGAGGTGCTGATGGCGTTTTCGCGGATGGGTTTGTCTTCACCTTTGAGCAAAGGCAGCAGGCTGTGGCTGTCTTCACCGGCGGTGTCGGGCAAGTTGGATCCGAGAATCTCGGCAAAGGTGCGAATGAGATCTGCCTGATGCACCAGTTGGCTGCAGGTGCTGCCGGGTTTTACTTGGCTGGTCCAGCGAATGATGAAAGGCACGCGATGGCCGCCCTCCCAGGCGTCGGCCTTGTAACCTCGTAGCGGTCCGCTGGGGAAGTGGCCCATTTGCTCCAGATCCTGGACGCCGATGTAGGGAGCGCAGCCGTTGTCGGAGGTGAGTACGACGAGCGTGTTGTCCGCTGCACCGCTTTTGTCGAGAGCCTCCAGCACGCGACCGATGACGGCGTCTGTTTCCATCACCAGATCGGCGAAGGGATTGAGGCCGCTCTTGCCTTTCCAGGCGTCATTGATCGCCAATGGTGTGTGCGGTGTGGTGAGTGGCAGGAAGAGCAGGAAGGGTTCGGGCGTTTTGGCTTTCTGTTCGATGAAGGCGACCGCGTGATCACCGAGGGCGGGCAGGATGCCTTCGAGTTGCCAATTCTCCAGTGCCGGACCCTGCTTGCTGGCGCGGTTGTTGTTGAGATCTGCGGGAGGCAGGAAAACGCTGGGCACTCCGATGGTGTGATCATTCTCAATGAAGCAGAACGGTGGCCAATTGGGAATATCGGTGCCGAAGTAGCTATCAAACCCGCGCGTGGTGGGTCCTCCAGCGATGGGTTGAGTGAAGACCTGACGCCAGGCGGCGAGGTGCTCGCCTGTGGGAACAGGGGCTTCATCGTTTTTGCCCTTCTTGCCTGCGAACTGGAAGAACCTCTTTTGATCGTCCGGAATGGGCCAGTCCCAGCCGAGATGCCATTTGCCGACGATGGCGGTGTGGTAGCCGTGTTGTTTGGCCAGGGTGCCGATGGTCATGCGATCTGGCGCGATCAACGGGGAGCCGAAGACCCCGACGATGCCACTCTGCAATTCGGTGCGCCAGTGGTAGCGTCCTGTGAGAAGAGTGTAGCGGGAAGGGGTGCAAACACCGGAGGACGAGTGTCCGTCTGTGAAGCGCATGCCTTGTGAGGCGAGCTTGTCGATATGCGGCGTGGGGATTTTGCCGCGTTCGGGGTTGTAGCATTGCACATCGCCATAGCCGAGGTCGTCGGCGTAGATGATGACGATGTTAGGTTTTGATTCCGCTGCGGAGGCCAGCTGAAAACTGAGGAGGCTGAGAAGGGGGATGAAGAGGTGTTTGATCATGGTCAGAGGCGGTTGGGCTTTTGCAAGCGGAGGGGCCTTCTTCAAGGCAGGGCTTTGGCGATTTCCTCGGCGACTTTTTGGGCGAGAAATTGATAACCCTCGGTGCCGTAGTGCAGGTCTTTGGGATTGTGCAGGCGATCGAACTGCGGGGCGATGTGCGCGTTGAGATCGTCGATGGCAATGCCGTTCTCGGTCATGACGCGAGCGGCAATGGCGTTGTACTCCTGAACGCTACCGAAGCGGCGCGAGGGACTCAGTTCGCCCTCTGGGATGGGGGTGGTGCTGGCCCAGATGAGCTTGGCGCCCGTTTGTTTCATCCGGGCGACGAGGGTGCGGAGGTTCTTTTCATAGTCGGCGGCTTCGACTTGGCGTTTGCCATCAGGCATGTATTTGAGGTCGTGGATGCCCCAATTGAAATGGATGACTTCCCATTTTCCTGTGCCGAGCCATTTGTCGATCTGGGCGAGGCCATTTTTGGTTGGGCCGCCATTTTGGGGGATGCGGTGCAGATTGGCTTTGCCGGTCAAGAGGGTTCTGGTGGGCAGGGTATAGCCCATGGAGATGGAATCGCCGATCAGAAGTACCCGTGGGAGGTCTGCCACATCCTGGATGGGTGCGGTGACGGGGCTTGGTGCGCGTTTGGGCTTGGGGGTTTCAGCGATGGCGACGGTAGACAAGCAGAGAGCGGTGGCGAGGAGGAATCGAAAGTTCATGGGATGGCTGATGCTCAAACGCGGCGCGCTGGCGAATCTGACAACTCACTTCGCCTTCAGTGTGGTGATGAGATACTCGTGGGCGATGGCGATTTTGGTTTCGGTGGAGCCGGGATACCAGAGTTCGCAGGGGACGCCGTTGGCTTTGCAGTGTTCCTGCAATTTCACGCCGAAATTGGAAGTGTGAGTGGGGTCTTTTTGCTCCTGGCCGAGGCCGGGAACGGCATTGTAGGTCATGTAGATTGGAGAGTCGCCGGCGCTGACGAGGTG
>JARXAL010000067.1 GCA_029865835.1 Verrucomicrobiaceae bacterium | reverse complement strand
GCATGGCGGCGGTGCGGATTTTGACTTCGTCTTCGCGGGGGTTTTTGCCGGATGGGGTGTTGATGACGAGGGCCATGTCTTTGTTTTTCATCAGGTCGATGACGTTGGGGCGCTGGCCGCTGGCGAGTTTGGGGAGGATGTTCACGGGGATGCCCACCTCGGAGATGACGCTGCCGGTGCCGCTGGTGGCGTAGAGGGTGAAGCCGAGGTCGGCGTAGCCTTTGGCGATGCGGACGACGTTGGAGCGGTCGGTTTCTTTGACGCTGATGAAGACGTTGCCGGTGGTGGGCAGGGTGCCGCCGGCGGCCATCTGGCTTTTGGCGAAGGCCATGCCGAGGTCGTCGTCGATGCCCATGACTTCCCCGGTGCTTTTCATCTCGGGGCCGAGGATGATGTCCACGCCGGTGAACTTGCTGAATGGGAAGACGGCTTCTTTGACGCTGTGATGCGTGGGGATGACTTCTTCGGTGAAGCCGAGGTTCTTGAGGGTGGGGAGCTTGTCTTCGGCGACGCCCATGGCTCTCATGCCTTCGATGGCCATGATCTTGGCGGCGAGCTTGGGCAGGGGGACGCCGATGGCTTTGCTGACGAAGGGGGCGGTGCGGGAGGCGCGTGGGTTGACTTCGATGACATACAAGTCGTCGCCTTTGACAGCGAGCTGCATGTTCATGAGGCCGCGGACGTTGAGGGCTTTGGCGAGCTTTTTGGCGGCGTCGCGGATGCGGTCTTGCATGGACGCTGTGAGACTGAAGGGCGGGATGACGCAGGCGCTGTCGCCGGAGTGGATGCCAGCTTCTTCGATGTGCTCCATGATGGTGCCGATGACGGTCGTTTCGCCGTCGCTGATGCAATCGACATCGACTTCGGTGGCGTCTTCGAGGAAGCGGTCGATGAGGATGGGGTGGGACTCGGAGACGATGGGTTTGTTGGCCGTGAGGGTCGTTCCTGAGGCGGGTTGAATCGCGGCATCACCGTAGTCCACGGCGGTGCGCATGTAGTGGGTGAGTTCGGCTTCGTTGTAGACGATCTGCATGGCGCGGCCACCGAGGACGAAGCTGGGGCGGACGAGGCAGGGGAAGCTGACGCGCTGGGCGACGACAAGGGCTTCTTCGAGGTTGGTGGCGGTGCCGCTGGGGGCCTGGTAGAGGCCGAGTTCGTCGAGCAGGGCTGCGAAGAGTTTGCGGTCTTCGGCGAGTTCGATGTTCTTGGGCGAGGTGCCGATGATGCGGACGCCGTTTTCTTCGAGGCCTTTGGCGAGATTGAGCGGGGTCTGGCCGCCGAACTGGACGATGACGCCGAGCACCTGGTCGTGGCGGTTTTCGCGCTCGTAGATGTTGAGCACGTCTTCGAGGGTCAAAGGCTCAAAGTAGAGCTTGTCAGAGGTGTCGTAGTCGGTGGAGACGGTCTCGGGGTTTGAGTTGACCATGATGGTCTCGAAGCCTAGCTCGCGCATGGCGAAGCTGGCATGGACGCAGCAGTAATCGAACTCGATGCCCTGGCCGATGCGGTTCGGGCCGCCACCGAGGATCATGACTTTCTTGCGGTCGTTGTCGCGCACTTCGTCCTCGATGCCGTAGGTGGAGTAGTAGTAAGGCGTGAAGGCCTCGAACTCGGCGGCGCAGGTGTCCACGAGGCGGTAGGTGGGGATGATGCCGGCGGTTTTACGCGCAGCGCGGGTATTGGCGGGGTTGGCTTGGGCCAGCTGGACGTCTGAGAAGCCGAGTTTTTTGGCGCGGCGGAGGTCTTGGTCTGACAGCTCGGACTTTTCGGACAGGTCTGACGTGGCTTGGACAATCTCCTCAATCTGGCGCAGGAACCAGCGGTCGATCTTGGTGAGCGAGAAGACCTTTTCCACATCCCAGCCTTTGGCGAAGGCCTGGCCGAGGAAGAAGATGCGCTCGGCGTTGGGGACGGTGAGTTTGGTGGTGAGGGTTTCGTCGTCGACTTCTTTGTCGGCGCCGTCGCCGATGAGGCCGAAGCGTTTGATTTCGAGGCTGCGCAGGCACTTTTGCAGGGACTCTTTGAAGGTGCGGCCGATGGCCATGGCCTCGCCGACGGATTTCATCTGCGTGGTGAGCGTTTCGTTGGCACCGGGGAATTTCTCGAAGGTGAAACGCGGGATCTTGGTGACGACGTAGTCGATGGTGGGCTCGAAGGCGGCGGGTGTGTGGCGGGTGATGTCGTTCTTCAGCTCATCGAGCGTGTAGCCGACGGCGAGCTTGGCGGCGATCTTGGCGATGGGGAAACCGGTGGCTTTGGAGGCGAGCGCGGAGCTGCGGCTGACGCGGGGGTTCATCTCGATGACGATCATGCGGCCGGTGTCGGGATGGACAGCGAACTGGATGTTGGATCCGCCCGTCTCGACGCCGATCTCGCGGATGCAGGCGAACGAGAAGTCGCGCATGATTTGGTATTCGCGATCCGTGAGCGTCTGGATCGGGGCGACGGTGATGGAGTCGCCGGTGTGGACGCCCATGGGGTCGAGGTTCTCGATGGAGCAGATGATGACGCAGTTGTCGGCTTTGTCCCGGATGACCTCCATTTCGAACTCTTTCCAGCCGAGCAAGGACTCTTCGATGAGGACTTCGGTGACGGGGGAGAGGTCGAGGCCGCTGGCGGTGATGGTTTCGAATTCTTCCTTGTTGTAAGCGATGCCGCCGCCGGTGCCGCCGAGGGTGTAGGCGGGGCGGATGATGAGGGGCATGGTGCCGATTTGTTCGGCGATGGCGCGGGCTTCTTCGATGGTGTGGGCGACGCCGGACTGGGGGAGGTCGAGCCCGATTTTGAGCATGGCGTTTTTGAAGAGCAGGCGGTCCTCGCCTTTTTCGATGGCCTCGGGTTTGGCGCCGATCATGCGGACGCCGTGTTTTTCGAGGGTGCCTGCGCGGTGCAGGGACATGGCGGTATTGAGGGCGGTCTGGCCGCCGAGGGTGGGGAGGAGGACGTCGGGCTTTTCCTTGATGATGATTTTTTCGACGATCTCGGGGGTGATGGGCTCGATGTAGGTGCGGAAGGCGAACTCGGGGTCGGTCATGATGGTGGCCGGGTTCGAGTTGATGAGGACGACCTCGTAGCCTTCTTCGCGGAGGGCTTTGCAGGCTTGGACGCCGGAGTAGTCGAACTCACAGCCTTGGCCGATGACGATGGGGCCGGAGCCGATGACGAGGATGCGTTTGATGGAGGTGTCTTTGGGCATGGGGGGAAAGCGACGTCTATTTAGACAGGATTACAGGATTACAGGATTTCAGGATGAACAGAAGGGGCGTTGGATTGAGAGGGGAAAGCGGATGGTTGGGCGCTTTCGAGTGCGGGTTTCACAGGCTAGTAAGCCTGTGCTACGGTGTCGCAAGACCGGAAAGCGCGGTATCTTGCACGGGGTGGGTGTGGTGTAAAGGGGGTTGGCGGGGAAAAATGCAGGAGGGTTGCACCTGGGGCGGTGGTAGGCTAGGAAAGGCGCGATGTTTTTGCCTTTCCGAGTTCTGCGCCTGCTTGTGGCGGCTGTGTTGTTGTGGGGGGGCGCGGCGTGTTCGTCGTCGAAGAAGAAGGAGAACTGGGTGCATGGGTTTGAGCCGACGACGACGGCACTGCTGATGAACGGGGTGGCGCATCCGCCGAAGGGGGTGCCGCTGGCGGTGAAGCGGGCGCTGTGGGCGGGGAATTTGATCGTGGGGAAGCCGTATCGGCGGGGTGGGGGGCACAAGAGCTTTGAGGACACGGGCTATGATTGCTCGGGGTCGGTGTCGTATGTGCTGAATAAGGCGGGGTTGTTGAAGGCGCCGGAGACGTCTGGGTGGTTCCGGGGTTTTGGGGTGCCGGGGAGGGGGAAACACATCACGGTGTATGCGAAGAGCGGGCATGTGTTCATTGATATTGCGGGGCTGCGGCTGGACACGGGGTACAATGCGCGGCGGGGGCAGGGGCCGCGGTGGAGCAGCAAGCCGAGGCCGCTGGCGGGGTTTGTGGCGCGGCATCCGGCGGGGCTGTGAGGGAGGGACCAGTAATCAGTAATCAGTAATCAGTAATCAGTGGTCAGTGGTCAGTGGTCAGTGGTCAGTGGTGGAGGGGGAGTTCTAGGAGGTGGTCGTCCATGACGAAGTTGTTGCCGATGTCGGTGCAGAGGTCTTCGATGAATTGGAAGCCGGCGCGGCGGTAGGCGCGGATGGCGGGGGCGTTGTGTTTGTTGACGCGGAGGCGGAGGACGGTGCAGTGGCGGGCGCGGGCCTGGGTTTTGACCCATTCGAGGGCGAAGTGGCCGATGCCTTTGCCGTGGTATTCGGGGAGGACGTACAATTTGCTGAGGAAAAGGACGTGGCTTTGGGGTTGGGGTTCGAAGCCGATGTAGCCGATGGGGGTGTCGTTTGTTTCGATGAGGGCGTAGGTGACGCCGCGGCCGGTCATTTCCCGCTGCATGGCGCTGGATTCGTACCAGACAGTGAGCATGTAGTCGATCTGGGCGTGGCTGATGATGGTGGGGTAATAGGTTTTCCAGATGCGATGGGCGAGGTCGATGACGGTGGGGATTTCGTCGGGGCCGATGGTGCGGAGGGTGATGTGGGTGGGTTGATCGGGGATGGGGGGTGGGGGGAGGTGGGATTGGGCGTATTTGAGGGCGTGCTGCCAGGTGGCGAGGTCGTCGGCGGGGGAGAGGCGGGCGAGCTGGTCAAAAACTTGTTCGAAGGTGGGTTCGATGATGTTTTCCTGGCGGATTTGTTTGGGGTCGCCGGGGAATTCGGACCCGGGGAGGAGGGTTTTGGCGAGGTACCAGCAGGCCCAGGCGCGCCAGGTGCGGAGGTCTTTGTGGGGTTCGACCATGCGGGTGGCGAGGTGCTGCCAGTGGCGGCGGGGGTTGCCGATGAATTGGCCTTCGGGGCGCTGGAGGAGGATCCAGGCGAGGGCCTGGTAGGGGAGGGGCCAGGAGCGGAGGATGGGTTCTTCAGCGGAAAGGGGGACGGAGAGGGCGCGGTTGCACTGGAGGATGGCTTGGGCGGGGAGTTCGTGCTGCCAGAGGCTTTGGGCGTAGGAGAGGCAGGCGAGGTAGAAGTCGGGGCCGCGATTGGATTTGGGGAAGCGATTGACGTCGGCGGCGGTGTGGGGGCGGTCGATGGGGGGGAGGAAGGGGCACGACGGGTTCACGGGAGAGACAAAACGGGGGAAGGGACGTTGCGCAAGAGGGGAAGCGTTTTGGCTTGAGTGTTGGGTGGGGTGGTCTTTGGTCTGGGGACATGAGAATTCTTCACACGGCAGACTGGCACCTGGGCGCGCGTCTGGTGGAGCGGGAGCGGTTGGGGGAGCAGGCGGTGTTTTTGGACTGGCTGATTGAGGTGCTGCGGCGTGAAAAGGTGGAGGCGCTGCTGGTGAGCGGGGATGTGTTTGATGCGGCGAATCCGCCCCAGGAGGCGGTGGCGCTTTATTTTGATTTTTTGAAGCGGTTGGCGGATTTGAAAACGGTGAAGGCGGTGATCACGGGGGGGAATCATGATTCGGCGTCGCACCTGAACGCGCCGCGAGAGTTGTTGAAGCGGTTTGAGGTGCATGTGTTTGGTCAGGCGGGGGCGAATGTGGTGGATCTGGGGGGAGC
>JARXAL010000267.1 GCA_029865835.1 Verrucomicrobiaceae bacterium | reverse complement strand
GGCGAAGGTTTCGGCTTCTTCGGGGTGGGTGGTGAAGTGGGATTGGGTGTCGGTGAGGACTTGGAGGAGGGTGGTGGTTTCTTTTGGGGTGGGGGGGCGGCAGAGGGTCAGTTTGAAGAGGTGATTGAGGCGGGCCGAGTCGGTGGTGAGTGTGGGGTCGGTGAGGAGGAGGCGGGCGAGGGCTTGGTGGGTCTCGATGAAGACGGGGTCGTTGAGGGTGACGAAGGCTTGCAACGGGGTGTTGGTGCGGTTGCGGCGGATCATGCAGACTTCGCGGTTGCCGGCGTCGAAGGTGGTGAAGGAGGCGTAGGGCGAGTTGCGGCGGACTTCGGTGTAGAGGGAGCGGCGGTGTTTGTCGGGGCCTTCGCTGACGATCCAGTCGTTGCTGCGGCCGAAGGCGGTGGTAAGGCCCATGTTGGGGGTCATGGGGCGGACGGGTGGGCCGCCGAGTTTGGTGCTGAGCAGACCGGAGACGGCGAGGGCCTGGTCGCGGAGGAGTTCGCCGCTGGGGCGGAAGCGGGGGCCGCGGGCGAGGAGGCGATTTTCGGGATCTTCGAATTGCGGATTGCGGATTTTGGATTGCGGATTGGGGGCGCTATCCTGGCGGTAGGCGGTGGAGGTGACGAGGGTTTTGAGGAGGTGTTTCAGGTTCCAACCGGAGTCCATCAGGTCTGCGGCGAGGAAGTCGAGGAGTTCGGGGTGAACGGGGAGATCTCCCTGGGAACCGAAGTCTTCGCTGGAGCGAACGATGCCGGTGCCGAAGAGGGATTCCCAGTAGCGGTTGACGGTGACGCGGGCGGTGAGGGGGTTGTCTTTGGAGACGAGCCAGCGGGCGAGGGTGAGTCGGTTGCGGGGGGAGTCTTTGGGGAGGGGATGGAAGGCGACAGGAGTGGTGGCGTGAACTTGGGCACCGAGGTTCTGCCATTCGCCGCGATTTTGGATGTGGCTTCTGCGGTGTTTGTCTGGTGGGAGTTCCGTCATGATGGGGACGGTGGTGGGTTTGATGGCGGCGAGGTCTTTTTCGAGTTTGGCGAGGCGCTGGCGGGTGGGTGCGGTGGCTTTGCTGATGGTGCGCAGGTAGTGGTCGTGGAGGGTGCTTTGGTGGGCGGGGGTGCGAAGGGTGGGGTCGGTTCGGAGGGCTGTGAGGACGGGATCCGGTGTTGTGGTGATGAGGCGAACGCGCGGGTCGCTGCTGAGGGCGAGGCTGAAGTTTTTGAGGGTGTGATTTTTGTGCGGGGAGGTTTGTTTGATGGTGATGCGGAGGGAGGAGCCCGGGGGGACTGTGACGGGGGACTTGGTGAGGAGGGAGAGGGTGTGGGGTTTGTCGGTCGCACCGGCTATGGCCCAGCCTTGGTCTTTTTTGGTGTTGGGTTTGAGGACGGAGGCGGAGGTGAAGCCGGGTTGTTCGAAGTCGGCGAGGGCCTGGGAGAAGGCGAGGCTGACGGTGCCGGTGGTGGCGTGGGTGGCGCTGAGTTCGGGCGCCGGTTGTTTTTCGAGGGTCCAGACGGGTTGTTTTTGGGTGTCGAGAAGGATGAGGCGATAGCCTTCGAGGCGGGAACCGACTTTGCCATCGGTGCGGTTCCAGATGCGGATGGAATCGATGGGTTGGGCGGAGGTGAGGTCGAGCTGCCACCATGGATTGGATTCCTCGTTGGTGTGGGCAACGCTGCCGTTGGCGTAGTTGCCGTCGGTTCGGCCATCGATGGCGAGGGAGGCGTCGGCGGTGGTGTAGCGGCTGCTTTGGGTGGCTTTGCCTTTGCGGGCGATGTTTTGGCCGGAGGAGAGGACTTCGATTTCGGCGAGTTGGAGGAGGCGTTTGTTGCCGGGGAGTTCGAGGCGGACGAAGCGAGCGGTGGGCGGGGGAGTGGTGGCGGAGGGGACGAGGTCGGCTGTGACACTGGTGATGACGAAGTTTTGAGGGGTGGGTTCGGTGCGGAGTTGGACGGCGGTGAGTTGGGGGTCTTTGAGGGGGAGGGTGATGGTGTAGGTGTCGGTCTCAGCGGGTTTCTCGACGGAGAGTGAGCCGTTGGGGGCGATTTGGATGGGGTGTTTGGATTGGGCGAGTGCGGCGGAGGGCGAGGGCGTTTGCCAGGCGAGATCGCGAGGGAACTGGGAGTCCCAGTCATCGAGTCCGGCGAGCCATTCGGTTGGGGGATTTTTGAACTGGGTTTCGAGCTGATGGATTTCGTTTTGGAGAGAGGTGCGTTGGGATTGTTGCTCGGAAGTGAGGAAGCTGTGGAAGGGGGCTTCGTCTTTTTTGTCGGCGTCGGCGGTTTGGTTGAGGAAGTCGTAGAACTGGTAGTATTCGGTGATGGTGATGGGGTCGTATTTGTGGGTGTGGCATTGGGCGCAGGCGATGGTAGTGCCCATCCAGACGGCCATGGTGGTGTTGACGCGGTCGATGATGGCGGCGTTGCGGAATTCTTCGTCGCTGGTGCCGCCCTCGTTTTGGGTCATGGTGTTGCGGTGGAAGGCGGTGGCGATGAGTTGGTCCTGGGTGGCTTGAGGGAGAAGGTCGCCAGCGAGTTGGTCGATGGTGAACTGGTCGAAGGGTTGGTTGCGATTGAAGGCGGAGATGACCCAGTCGCGCCAGGCCCAGATTTCGCGGGGTTGGTCGGAGGGGTAGCCGGAGGAGTCGGCGTAGCGGGCGAGGTCCATCCACTGGGAGGCCCAGTGTTCGCCGTAAGCGGGTTTGGCGAGGTAGTGGTCGACGGCAGCGGGGTAGTCGGTGGTGATGAGGGGGAGGAGGCGGTCGATTTCTTCGGGAGTGGGAGGGAGGCCGGTGAGGTCGAGGGCGAGGCGGCGGAGGAGGGCGTGGGGTGGGGCTTCGGGGGAGAAGGTGAGTTTTTCCTGGGTGAGGCGGGTGAGGAGGAAGGTGTCGACTGGATTACATGTAGCGGATGGTGGGGAGGGTTTTTTGACGGGTTCGTAGGACCAGTGTTTGCCCCAGGGGGCGCCTTGTTTGATCCACTCGGTGAGGAGGGCGATTTGGGCTGGGGGGATGACTTTGTGGAGCTTCGGCGGGGGCATGACCTCGTCGGGGTCGGTGGAGAGGATGCGCTGGAGGAGGGCGCTTTTTTCGGGGTGACCGGGGACGATGGCTGTGGTGCCGTCGTTGTCGGATTTGGCGGCGGATTCGTCGTCGAGGCGGAGGCCGGCTTCGCGTTTGGCTTCGTCGGGACCGTGACAGAAGAAGCAGTTTTCGGAGAGGATGGGGCGGATTTGGCGGCCGAAGTGGATGGGGTCGGCGGCGAGAGCGGGTGCGGCGATGAGGACTAGAAGGAAAAGGAGCCGGGGGGACATGGGGAGCAGATTGGACAAGGTACTACGCTGGATTGGAGGGGGAACTGACAGGGAGTTTTGATTTGGGGGTGGGGTGAGTTTTACTGGTGCCGGAAAGTTGATTGCGACAGGTGGCCCTGTGAAAAAGAGTGGCGTTTGGTTGCGTCTTTTGCTGGGTAGGCGATATACTGATGTCGCGGCTCGTTTGTTGAGGCCTGTCTCTCTTGAAATCACATCCTTTTGTCTTCCGAATTGAATGTCGTGCCGACGGTTGCTCGTTGGAAGGAAAATCTGCCCGGTGGCATTGGGAATCTGGTGTTGGTGTTTTGAGGTGGGTGGTGGTTGGGTTGATGCTGATGGGGCAGGCGTTTGGGGGTGGGTTGGAGATTGCGGGGAAGGAGGGGGCTCGGTGTTTGACGGAGCGTGGGAAGGGTGGGTTGAGGGTTTTGATTTTGTGTGATTCGATGGGGTTGAATGGGTTTGCGGATGAGCTGGATGCGTCGTTTCGGGCGTGTCCGGGGGTGGAGCGGGTGCACACGATTGCGGCGTGCGGGACGAATCCGCGGACGTGGATGAAGATTCCACCGTATGGTGGAGCGAAGACGCAGTGCGGGTTTTTGCGGATTGATTCGACGGGAGAGCCCGGGGGCGTGAAGGTGGTGCGTGATGTGTATGGGGTGCCGGCGGGGAATACGCCCAACGGGTACAAGGTGCCGAAGATTGAGGATTTGGTGGCGGAGATTCAGCCGGACATTTTGATCATGCAGAACGGGAACAATTTTTTTGATTTGTTCGAAGGGACGCAGGCGGATCCGGAGAAGAGTTGTGCGCAGATTCGTTCGTACATGGCGCCGATGAGGCAGTGGTTGATGGCCAACGCGCCGAGTGTGAAGCGCTACTACTGGGTGTCACCGCCCCAGGCGGGGAGTGTTTCGACGGAGGTGCAGGAGGCGGTGTATGAGACGATCCGGGAGGAGGTGGAGCCGAGCGGGATGATGATTGATAGTCGCCAGATCACTTCGTATCCGTATCAGGCGCAGTCGGAGGATAAGATGCATTTCTGGGGTGATGAGGCGTTTGATTGGGGGCGGAACACGTTTCGGCTGGTGGCGAGGGATTTGGGAAGACGTGGGCTGGAGGCGCAGGAACGGGTGGCGGAGGTGCGCAAAGCGGTGCTGGTGGAGGAAGAGGAGGGGGAGTTGGTGGTGAAGGTGAAGTTGGAGAAGATGACGCCGGTTCCGAGTCCGGAGAGTTTTGCTCCGTATGGGGATCTGCTGGTGGCGGGGGTGTATCGGGTGCTGAAGGTGAAGTCAGGCAAGTATGACGAGAAGAAGATCGTGATTCTGCATCCGGCGTACATTGATCATCAGCGGCAGGAGTTGAAGAAGCCGAGGTGGTTGCAGACGTTTGAGTATCGGGTGAGGGAATTGGATGACAAGTCGCTGTGGGCGCCGGTGCGACGGGCTGATGAGGATGCGCCATTTGAATTGTTGCCTTACATGCTAGTGACGGATGAGGAGCGGCATCCGAATTTTGGAGGGGTGGCAGGAGCGGAGTAGGGCGGGTGTTTTGTCACTTGTTCTTTGGCTGACAAAGGTGTTTCTGTGGGTAACAGTGCGAGGTGATGGCGACGAAAAACGAGAATCTGAAGAAGTTGAAAGGGGGCAAGGCTCTGAAGGCTGACAAAGCGGTGAAGGAGGTGAAGTTGCCGAAGGTGGTCAAGTCAGGCAAGGCGGCGAAGGTGGGACTGAAAGAGGTGCCGTTTTGGATTGGGTTTGATTTGGGGGGGACGAAGATGCTGGCGACGGTGCTGGATGAGCAGTATCACGTGTTGGGAGTGGCGCGGAAGGCGACGAACGGGTCGGATGGATTGGTGAAGGGGAAGGCGAAGGTGGTGAAGACGATTCAAGAGGCGATGACGGCGGCGGGGGTGTCGCCGAAGGGGTTGAAGGGGATTGGGATTGGGTGTCCGGGGTTGGTGAATCCGGACAAGGGGGTGCTGATCAACGCGCCGAATTTGGGGTGGAGTAATGTGGGTTTGAAGCAGCTTTTGGGCGGGGTATTCAAGGTGCCGGTGGAAGTGATGAACGATGTGGATGCGGGGACCTATGGAGAGTATGCGCTTGGAGCGGGAAAAGGGGCGAGGTCGGTGCTGGGGGTGTTTCCGGGGACGGGGTTGGGGACGGGGTTTGTTTACAATGGTGAGTTGGTGATGGGGCGAGGGGTTTCGGCGATGGAGTTGGGGATGATTTATTTGCCGGGGACGCATATTGGCAGTGCCCAACATGGGGTGGTGCTGCTGGAGGATTTGACGAGTCGGTTGAGTTTGGCGGCGGAGGGGGGGGTGGCTTGTTATCGGGGGCAGGCGGAGGCGCTCAATGCGAGGACGGCGGGAAGTTTGCGGGAGATTAAGAGCAAGGCGCTGGCGGGATCTTTGAGGGCGGGGGATGAGGGGACGATGGTGATGTTTGGGAATTCGGTGCGTTATCTGGGGCTGGGGGTGGCGATGGTGGTGAACTTGATGGCGCCGGACCGGATTGTTTTGGGTGGAGGGTTGGTGGAGGAACTGCCGTCGCTTTATGTGAACATGCTGAAGGAGGAGGTGGCGCGGTATGCGTTGCCGAGCTTGGCGAAGCCGAT
Organism: Verrucomicrobiaceae bacterium; assembly: GCA_029865835.1. Lineage (GTDB taxonomy): Bacteria > Verrucomicrobiota > Verrucomicrobiia > Verrucomicrobiales > Verrucomicrobiaceae > JAGRPD01. Next base: position 3,216 of record JARXAL010000267.1, on the reverse strand, counting down.
CAAGTATGTGGTGGCGAAGTTGGGTGGCAATGCGGTGGCGGTGGGATCGGTGGCGTGGTTGCGGCACCGGGTGGAAGGTGCGAAGCGGGAGGTGCGCCGGGTATGAGTGATTTGGGAGTGAGTGCGACGCCGGCTTTATCTGGAGGGCCTGCTGTTTTGGCAGGGAAGGAGGAGGCGGTGATTTATGTGGGAGCGACTTCGGTGTCGTTGTTGATCGGGGTGAGAGGCAAGGGGGATGTGTTTGAAGCGGTGGATTATCTTGACCGGCCGTTGCCAGTGGCGCGGGACATTTTCAGGACGGGGTCGATCACGCGGGGAACGAAGGAGCAGGCGACTTTGATTCTGCGGGACTATCTGGCCACGACGCAGGAGTATGGGATTCCGCTGGAGCGGGTACGTTTGTTCAACACGAACATTCTGTCTGAGGCGCATAACCATGAGATCTTTTTGAATCGGTTGCAGATGACGACGGGGTTGACGGCTCGGTTGATCGATGACGGCGACATGACGCGATTGATTTACCAGATTGCGTTGAGGTTATTGAAGGGGCAGCCGACGTTGCGAGATGCGAAGACGTTTGTGACGCACATTGGGCCGGGGAACACGCGGGCGCTGTTTTTTGATCGGGGCAAGTTGAGCGGGTATTCCAATTATCGGCTGGGGATCTTTCGGGCGAGGGAGGCGGTGGCGACGCCGGATGGGGATGGGGCGGATCATTTGACGCACCATTTGGAGGAGCATATTCGGGGAGTGGTGGATCATTTGGCGCAGGATTTTTCGGATGTGACGATTCAGTGTCACGTGGCGATCGGGGCGGAGATTCAGAGTGCGGCGCCGCAGATCGGGCAGGTGAGACAGGGGGCGTATGTGGTGCTGGAGCAGGATTTGGAGCGGTATACGAAGAAGGTGGCGCGTTTGACGCCGGATGCGCTGGTGAGGGAGTTGCATGTGCATTACTCAGGCGGTGAGGGAATGGTAGCGGCGCTGCAGACGAATCTGGCATTGGCGCGGCGGTTTGGTGATGAGCAGGTGTGGGTGCCGGGTGGGGATTTTCAGCGTGAGTTGGTGATGGATTTGATGACGGGGAGTCCGCTGGCGAATACTTTCCAGGAGGAGGTGGTGCAGGCGGCGACGGACATCGGGGTGAAGTATAAGACGGACCGCAAGCATGCGCAGCATGTGGCGGCGATGGCGCAGCAGTTGTTCCGCGAGTTGCAGCCCATGCATGCTCTGGATACGAAGTATGAACTGGTGCTGCGAGTGGCGGCGATTTTGCATGAGGTGGGGATGTTCATCAGTCCGAGGGAGCATCACAAACACAGTCTGTATGTGCTGCTGAACACGGAGATTTTTGGATTGAGCAGCAGTGAGCGCATGATGGTGGCGCTGCTGGCGCGGTATCACCGGCGCTACAATCCGGATGCGAGTCACCCGCATTTTTCGGATCTGACACGGGAGCAGCGGTTGGTGATTTTTAAATTGGCGGCGTTGTTGCGGATTGCGGATGCGCTGGATCGCAGTCATGCGCAGCGGATCCGGACGATTCAACTGAGGCCGGAGGCGGGGCGGCTGGTGATTGTGACGCCAGGGGTGGAGGATACGACGGTGGAGCAACTGGCGATCAATTCGAAGTGCGATCTGTTTCGCGAAATTTACGGTTATGAAATCATCCTCACGAAGTTCTAAAAAAGGTGGTGCGGCGGCGAAAGCTCAGGTGGTGATTGGTGAGGAGCATTTCATCAATCGAGAGTTGGCGTGGCTGGCGTTCAATGAGCGGGTGTTGGAGGAGGCGGAGAGGGCGTCGCTGCCGTTGCTGGAGCGGGCGAAGTTTGTGGCGATCACGGCGGCGAATCTGGATGAGTTTTTCATGGTGCGAGTGGGGGCGTTGCAGTTGCTGAGGGATCAGTTGCGTCGGGTGCGGGATGCGAGCGGGCTGACGCCGATTCAGCAGTGGGAGCAGATTGCGGAGCGTGTGCAGGCTTATTTGAAGCGGACCTACCGGCTACTGGATGAGGATCTTTTGCCAGCGCTTCGGAAGGCGGGGATTCGGCGTCTTGGGGTGGGGGATTTGACGCCGGGGCAGCGGACCTATTTGGAGGGTGTGTTCCGGGAGAGTGTGTATCCGGTGCTGTCGCCGGTGGCGATTGATCTGGATCAAGCGGAGGCCGTGATGCTGCCAACGTTGCAGATCACCTTGCTGTGCGAGGTGGAGACGGAGGCTGAGGAAGCGGGTGGGCAGGCGGAGAAGCGGTTGGTGATGGTGACGCTGCCGGGGAAGCTATCGAGGCATCTTTTGGTGCCGGATGTGGAGGGTGCGCGCCATGCGTACATCAATCTGGAGGATTTGGTGGAGTTGTTTTTGGGGCATTTGTTTCCGGATGAACGGGTGACGGCGGTGGCGCGGTTTCGGGTGAGCCGGAACAGTGACATTGCGGTGGATGACGAGAGCGCGTTTGATTTGGCGAGTGAGATGGAGCAGGTGCTGGATGCGCGGTTGGTGAGCGCGGCGATCCGGTTGGAGATCGAACAGGGAGCGCCGAAGGGGTTGATTGCGGTGTTGAAGAAGTTGTGCGGGGCGCGGGCGGCTCAAGTGTATGAGGTGCCGGGGGAACTGGATTTGCGGGCGTATTTTGGGATTGCGGAACTGCCGGGTTTTGATGAGCTGAAGGTGGAGACGTGGCAGTCGTATCCGAGTGCGGATATTGAGCCTGGAGAGGGGATTTTTGGGGCGATTCGCCGGGGTGATATTTTGATGCATCATCCGTTTGAGAACTTTGAGCCGGTGCTGAACCTGGTGGAAGCGGCGGCGACGGATGCGGATGTGGTGGCGATCAAGATGATTTTGTATCGGACGGCGAAGAACAGCCGGATCATTTCGGCGCTGATTCGGGCGGCGGAGGCGGGCAAGCATGTGACGGTGCTGGTGGAGTTGAAGGCGCGTTTTGATGAGGCGCGTAATTTGGAGCGGGCGGAGGAGTTGCAGCGGGCGGGAGCGCAGATTGTGTATGGGGTGCGCGGGTTGAAGACGCACGCGAAGATCTGCCTGGTGATGCGCCGGGAGGCGGGGCGGATGATGCGGTACATGCATTTCGGAACAGGGAACTACAATGAGTCCACGGCGAAGTTGTACACGGACATCAGTTATCTGACGTGCCGGGGTGATTATGGATCGGATGCGAGTGCGTTCTTCAACACGGTGACGGGTCGGTCACGATT
>JARXAL010000262.1 GCA_029865835.1 Verrucomicrobiaceae bacterium | reverse complement strand
GGGTGAGGCTTTGGGGACGGGTGGGCGTGGGGGGGCCGTAGTGCGGGCGGTGAGGGAGGCGGGTTTGGGGGAGTTGGCGGGGAGGTTGGAGGAGGCGGAGGTGGATGAGCGGTCGGTGACCGGGGTGAAGCAGTTTTTGCTGGGGTGGCAGCCGCGAGCGGGGGTGGATGAGTTGAGGTTGGGGGATCAGGCGGCGATGATTCCGCCGTTTACGGGGAACGGGATGAGCATGGCGTTTCAGGGGGCGCTGGATGCGGTGGAGCCGCTGGTGGGCTGGAGTGAGGGGCTGATGGGGTGGCGGGAGGCGGTGAGTATGGTGCGGATGGCGCATCGGAGGCGGTTTGGGGCGCGGTTACGCTGGTCGTGGCTTTTGCATGGGCTGCTGTTGAACGGGGGGACGCGACAGGTGTGCCTGGGGCTGGTGCGACAGGGGTGGGTGCCGTTTGAGGCGATTTATCGGCGGGTGCGGTGAGCTTGTGAAATTTTTCACAAATCCCTCTTGCCGCTCTGTGGCGTAACCGGATAATGCATGATGGCCTCCGCAATCACTTATCTTCCTGGCAAAGAACCGCATGTCCGGGAGCATCGTTTGATCTTCAAGAACATTGATCGGGCAGGATATGACCCTTCGATCGAGTGTTACGAGCAAAACGGGGGCTATGTGCAGCTGAAGAAGGCATTCACGATGGCGCCTGCGGACATCACGAATGAGGTGAAGAAGTCAGGGTTGCGGGGTCGGGGAGGTGCGGGGTTTCCGACCGGGGTGAAGTGGGGTTTCATTCCGCCGACAAACACAAAGCCGGTGTATATCATTTGCAATGCGGATGAGTCAGAGCCTGGGACGTTCAAGGATCGGTATATTCTGCATCAGGACCCGCATCAGTTGCTGGAGGGCATGATCATTGCGTGCTTTGCGGTGGGGGCGAAGCTGGGTTACATTTACATCCGCGAGGAGTTTCCGATGGCGGCGATCATTGTGGAGAAGGCGATCGCTGAGGCGCATGCGAAGGGGTATCTGGGGAAGAACATTCAGGGGTCGGGTTTTGATTGCGAGCTCTATGTGCACCGCGGTGCGGGGGCTTACATTTGCGGGGAAGAGACGGGGTTGATTGAGAGCCTGGAGGGCAAGCGCCCGTATCCGCGGATCAAGCCGCCTTATTTCCCGGCGGCGTTGGGTTTGTACATGTGCCCGACGATTGTGAACAATGTGGAGTCGCTGTGCCATGTGAAGCACATTTTGGAGATGGGTGGTGAGACGTATGCGAAGCTGGGGACGCCGAACAACACGGGGACTCGGATTCTGTGTGTGTCAGGCGATGTGGTGAACCCGGGTTATTTTGAGGTGGAAGTGGGCAAGGTGACGATGGGGGAAGTGATCGACGTGCTTTGCGGTGGGCTGAAGCCGGGGCGGAAGCTGAAGGCGATCATTCCTGGGGGGTCATCGGCGAAGGTGTTGCGGGCGGATGAAGTGTTCAAATTGAAGGATGGTCGCGAGCTGACGATCATGGACATCCCGATGGATTTTGACACGATGGCAGCGTGTGGATCGATGGCGGGATCGGGCGGGGTGATCATCATGGATGACAGCCGGTCGATGAGCTGGGTCATCAACAATTTGAACAACTTCTACGCGCATGAGTCATGCGGGCAGTGCACGCCGTGTCGCGAGGGAAGTTTGTGGATGAAGAAGATCAGTGATCGGATCGTGGCCGGGACGGCGAGTCCGGATGATGTGGACACGCTGGAGAGTGTGGCGAACCAGATTGAGGGCAAGACGATCTGTGCTTTTGGTGAGGCGTGTTCCTGGCCGACTCAGAGCTTCATCAAGAAGTTTGGGGAGGAGTTGAAGGGGGATTGCAAGCCGGAGTTGGCGGGCAAGGTGGTGGCGGAGGAGGGTGCGATCGCAGCTGCGGGATTGGTCGCGGTTTGACTATCTGGCCCGATGCTTTTTGAAGAGGGCTAGGGTGCGGTCGCGTTCGGTGGAGTGGTCGATGATTGGGAGGGGGTAGCCGGGGGCGAGGGGGCGGTTGTCTTTGGGGGGGGCTTGGAGGCGTTCGCTGGAGACGCTGCGGAGTTCGGGGACCCATTGGCGGATGTAGGCGCCGTCGGGGTCGTAGGTTTTGGTTTGGGTCCAGGGGTTTTGGATGCGGAAGTAGGGGGCGGCGTCGGCGCCGGTGCCGGCGCTCCATTGCCAGCCGCCGTTGTTGGAGGCGTTCTCGCCATCGACGAGGTGTTGCATGAAGAAGCTTTCGCCGAGGCGCCAGTGGCAGTGCAGGTCCTTGGTGAGGAACATGGAGACGATCATGCGGACGCGATTGTGCATGAATCCGGTGTGGAGGAGTTCGCGGATGCCAGCGTCGATGATGGGGAAGCCGGTGCGGCCTTGGGACCAGGCGAGGAAGTGGTCGTCGGTGCCGGGCCAGGGGATGCCGCGCCAGTCGGGGTTGAATTCTTCGTCGAAGACTTCGGGGTGGTTGACGAGGATGGCGAGGTAGAACTCACGCCAGGCGAGTTCTTTGATGTAGGTTTCGATGGAGTCGCGGGCGGCGGGCGGGGCGTTTTCGGCGGCAGCGCGGCAGCGTTGGTAGAGTTCGCGGATGCTGAGCAGGCCGAAGCGGAGGTCCTGGCCGAGGCGGGAGGTGGTCTGGCCGGCGGGGAGGTTGCGTTTGTCTTTGTAAGTTTGGAGGATGCCGGAGTTGATGAGATGCTTCGTGCGCTGGCGGGCGGCGCGCTCGCCGGGTTCGAGCACGCCGGAGACATCGCCGGTGAGGCCCCAGTAGTCGAGGGTGGGGACGGGGAGGGAGGTGATCGTGGAGGGGGCGCCGAGGGTGGTGACGCGGGGGAGGGGCAGGGGTTTGGGGAGGCTGAGCCAGTTGCGGCTGTAAGGGGTGTAGACGCGGTATTCGGTGCCGGAGCCGGTGAGGACTTCGGGGGCTTCATGGAGGATGCGGTCTTTGTAGTGGTGGCACTCGATGCCAAGTTCGTGGCAGAGGGCGCGGATTTGCTCTTCCATTGCGCGGCCGTAAGGGTCGTAGTCGCGGTTGAAGTAGAGGGCTTCAGCTTGGGTTTCCTGGATGAGTTGGCGGAGTTCCTGGGCGGCGTCGCCGGCGCGGAGGATGAGGCGGGAGCCGAGGGTATCGAGGTTTTTTGAGAGGGAGTCGAGGCAGCCGGCGAGGAAGTGCTGGCGTTTGGCACCGGTCCAATGGTGGTGGGTTTTCCAGGTGCTGAGGATGTAGACGGGGATGACCTGAGCGGAGTTTTTGGCAGCGTGATGGAGAGCGGTATTGTCGGTGAGGCGGAGGTCTTTGCGGAACCAGTGGAGGGCGATGCGGTGGGGCATGGGGAGGGGATACGTTTGTGGCGTGGGGAAAGTGATCAGTAATCAGTGGATCAGTATTCAGTAAGGGAATGAAAAAGGCGGCACCTTTTAGGGTGCCGCCTGAGGAGGGGGGGAGTCGGATCTTTTGGGAGATTTAGACCAGGCCTTCGGTGATGCCCGGGATGGCGACGGGGTAGCCGCCGTTGGCGTCGGGTTGCACGGGGGCTTCGCTTTCCCAGGTGAGGATGGAGGGCATCAACTGGACTTTGGAGGCCAGGGCATCTTCCCACTTGAGTTCCTTGCCGGAGTAAGTGGCGAGGCGACCGAGGATGGCGGTCATGGTGCTTTCAGCGCCGTAGTAGGCGTTGTTAAGCGGGGTGTTGTTGCGGATGGCAGCCTGGAGGGTGTTGTGCTCGATTTGATACGGATCGGGGTCCTGGCGGTTGCCGTTGGCGGCTTTGGCGGGGCGGTATTTCCAGATGGTTTTGCCGGAGTGATCGACGGCATAGCAGTTGGGTTTGTTATCGAGGTAGAGTTTGCCTTTGGTGCCAGTGAACTCTTCGCGCACGGCGTTGTAGACGCCTTTTTGGTGGCGGCACTGGGAGTTGATGCGGACGCCGTTGGCGTAGGTGTACTCGACGTAGTGGTGGTCGTAGATTTGGCCGAATTTGGCTTCGGTGCGCTGCTGGCGACCGCCCATGCCTTGAGCGCTGATGGGGTGGGAGCCGATGAACCAGTTGGCGACGTCGATGTTGTGGATGTGCTGCTCGTTGATGTGGTCACCGCAGAGGTAGGTGAAGAAGTACCAGTTGTTGACCTGGTATTGAAGTTCGGACATGCCTTCGGTTTTGTCGCGGAACCAGATGCCGCCGCCGTTCCAGTAAACCTGGCCGCCGACGATGTCGCCGATGATGCCGTTTTCCTTCACTTCCTTGAGAGCGTCGAGGTAGCAGTTCTGGTAGCGACGCTGGAGGCCGACGACGACTTTGAGGTTTTTTTCGTCAGCGACTTTGGCCATTTCCATGACTTTGCGGATCCCTGGGACGTCGGAGGCGACGGGTTTCTCCATGAACACGTGTTTGCCTGCGTTGATAGCGGCTTCGAAGTGGTAGGGGCGGAATCCTGGAGGGGTGGTGAGGACAACGAGGTCGCAGTTTTCGATGACTTTCTGGTAACCATCGAGGCCGGCGAAGATGCGCTCCTGGGGAACGTCAACGCGTTCGGCGTGCTTTTGACGAAGGTTGGAGAGGGCGCCTTCGGCTTTTTCTTTGAAGGCGTCTGCGACGGCGTGGAGGGTGATGCCTTGCTGGCCGGTGGAGAGGGCTTGGTTAGCGGCGCCGGATCCGCGACCGCCGCAGCCGATGAGGCCGATTTTGATTTGATCGCTGCCGGCGACGTTGGCGGATTGGGAGATGCTCAAGCCGGAGGCTGCCATGGTGGTGACAGTGGTGGCGGCGGCGGTTTTGCCGAGGAAGTCGCGGCGGGTGGTGGGGGTGGGTTGGGTGCTCATGGTTTTAACGGGTTGGCGTTTTTTGACAGGGTTGGCTGGATTTGAGAGGGATTAGCCGAGTGCCTTTTTGATGAGGGCGATGCCTTCGGTATAGACTTGTTCGGTGGAGGGGAAGAAGTCGCGCCAGACGCGGGTGGCGGCGGCGAGGTCGGGGAGGGCTCCGCCGAAGGCTTCGATGGTCATCCAGCCGTTGTAACCGATTTTTTGGAGGTGCTGGATTTGTTCGGTGATGTTGATGTGGCCGCGACCGGGGGTGCCGCGGTCGTTTTCGGAGATGTGGACGTGGTTGAGTTTGCCGGAAGCGAAGACGGTGTCGATGGCGGTGAAGGGGTTCTTCTCTTCGATGTTGGCGTGGAAGGTGTCGTACATGGTGCCGAAGTTGGGGTGGTCGACACGCTTCACGTAGGCGGCGGCTTGCTCCATGGTGTTGAGGAGGTGGGCTTCGAAGCGGTTGAGGGCTTCGATGGCGCATTTGACGCCGGCGGCTTCGGCAACGGGGGCGATGGCGCGATGGACGCCAGCGGCGCCTTCAAGCTCGGCTTCGGAGGGGTAAGCGCCGGAGAATTGGCCGAGGACTTGATAGTAGGGGCCGCAGAGGGTTTGCACGCCGGCGTTGTGGGCGCAGTCGAGGACCCGCTTGAGGTGGTCGATGGCGCCCTGGCGATTGGCGGCGTCGGCGCTGATGGCGTTGTGGGCTTCGTCGGGGAGGACGGTGACGGCGGTGGCTTCGAGGCCGTTGTCTTTGAGGACTTGGCCGATGTGTTTGAAGTGCTCGGGGCTGCTGACGTCGAAGATGGGGATTTCGACACCGTCGTAGCCAGCGGCTTTGAGTTTTTCGATAACGGCAAAGTTTTCTTCGGTCACGTGACCGGTCCAGAGGAGGAGGTTAAATCCGATTTTCATTAGATAGGGTCAGAACACTATGGAAAGAGGTGGGTGAGCGCAAGCTTTGTGCTGGGATAAACTGAGGGAGAGGGGAACGCGAGGTGTATGGGGGTCCTTTCTCTTTTCGAATCGGGGGAAGGCGGGAAATTCGAAGAAAAATGCTTTGCAATTAATTAACTCAATCTAACTATTACAAGACTCCAACCCCCTGACCTGGTTCTTCCGATGAAAGCGTTTCGACTTCTCCCTGTTTTGATGGTGCCCTTGCTGACGGTTTCGTGCAAAAACACGAAGAATACCGGCTATGAGGACCCTTATGCGGCGAACTTTGCGACGGACGGGGGATACAATCCTTATCCGTCAGGTGGTGGGGGAGGGTATGAGGCACCGGCATCGACACCAGCACCAACTTACGAGGCAC
>JARXAL010000191.1 GCA_029865835.1 Verrucomicrobiaceae bacterium | reverse complement strand
GCCTTCATCTGATCTGCTTTGTGTGTGATGACACAAAATCTTGCCCTGACCAAAAAGAGCAAAACAAGCCCAAGCAGACTCAGAAAAATCCAAACTCCAAGCCCCCACTTCTTCCGATCGTCGCCTCTTCGATTCGACTGTTGCTCGACTCCCAAGTGACTCATGTCGGATTTTGACCCTGAATCTCGATCAAAAACAAGCTCATCCTCGTTGGTGTATTCGATACTTATTTCATACATTGGTAATACCTGTTCCATACATTCCGATTTGACACCTCCTTCCAACCCCACGATTCTTCCCCATGAAACTCACCATCAACCTTGATGACGCCCTCTTAGACCGGGTCGTCGCCATCACCGGTGCCTCCACCAAGACCGAAGCCATCACCATGGCCCTCCGCGAGGTCGACCGGAAGGCCCGGTTGATCGAAGTCTTAAAAGGCGGCCTCGGCGCCACCACCACCGAACTCAAATCCATGTTCGACGAAAACTCCGCCCCCGAACGCTTCCGCAACACCCCCTCCTTGGAGCCCTCTGCCCGCGTGGCTGAAACGCCCTCCACTTACAACGTCACCGCCAATCCCTAACACAACTCGCCATGAGCCGCCCCATCCTCGTGGACAGTTGCTGGTACATCCAGCAGGCACGCAACGGCCACGACCCTCTCCAGGCCCTCTCGTTCCTCGCCGAAACACGAGATATCGCCACCTGCGGCCTCATCCAGGCCGAAGTCGGTCGCGGTCTACGCCACAGCCGCTGGCTGGAAAGCTACCAGCGTGCCTGGTCCGTCATGCTCTACCTCGACTCCTCACCCAAACGCTGGGAAGAAACGCTCGACCTCGCGTGGACTCTTGATCGCCAGGGCATCACGCTCCCCATCCAAGACATCCACATCGCTGCCTGCGCCCTCCACTCCGGCGCAGTCATCCTCACCTATGACCTGCACTTCCAATCCATCCCCGGACTAGACGCCACCGATCGCATTTTGTAGGGCATCCTAAACGGCACCAATCACCGCAGATCACTTCACCGGCGGCACGTGCTCACCTCGGACCAAATCCTCCAGCGTCTGCCTCTCACGCACCACATAGGCCTCAGATCCATCCACCAAGATCTCCGCCGGCATCGTCCTCGTATTGTAGTTCGACGCCATCGTAAACCCGTAAGCCCCAGCACTCATCACCGCCAAAACATCGCCCGCATTCAAAGGCGGTAGTTCACGATTCTGCGCCAGATAATCCCCCGTCTCGCAAATCGGCCCCACCACATCCGAGAGCTCGTTCTCTTCTCCCGGCTTGCTCTGCACCGGCACAATCTGATGCCAGCCCTCATACAGCGTCGGCCGGATCAAATCATTCATCGCCGCATCCACAATCTTGAAAACCTTCGCCTTACCCCGCTTCTCATACACCACCTTCGTCAGCAGTACTCCCGCATTGCCCACCATGAAGCGCCCAGGCTCCAACAAAATCCGCAATCCCAAATCCTCCAACAAAGGCACCACAGCATCCGCATACGCCTGAATCGTCAACGGATGACTCTCATTGCCCTCCAGACTCCACCAGTCCTGACTGCCTGAATCCAAGCTCTGCTTGTAAACGATCCCGATTCCACCCCCGATACTGAAGAACTGCAGACCATACTTGGCCTTCATTTCCTTAACCAGCGGCTTCACCTTTTCCACCGCCTCCACAAACGGCCCCACTGACGTCAACTGCGACCCGATGTGCATCTGCAAACCCCGAATCTCCAAATTCGGGCACTCCTTGGCGATGATCTCATACACCTCACCAATGCGATCAAAATCGATCCCAAACTTGTTCTCGCTCTTCCCAGTCGTGATCTTCGCATGCGTTTTCGCATCCACATTGGGATTCACCCGCACCGCCACCGGCGCCTTCAACCCCATCTCCCCGGCGATCTGATCAATGAAGCGCAACTCCGCCTCTGACTCCGCATTGAAACAATAAATTCCCTCCTTCAGCGCATACTCAATCTCATCCCGGGTCTTACCCACCCCAGCAAACGTGCACTTCGACGCCTGTCCACCCGCCCTCAAAACACGGAACAACTCACCGGCCGACACAATGTCAAATCCACCGCCAAGCTGGGCAATCGCACTCAACACAGCCAAGTTCGAGTTCGCCTTCACCGCATAGCAAATCATGTGGTCCAAACGGGAGAGCCCCTTGTCCAACCGCGTGTAGTGATCCACGATCGTCTCCTTGGAGTAAACATAAAGAGGCGTGCCATGCTGTTCAGCCAGCGTTTGCAAATCAACGTTCTCAGCGTGCAGAGAGCCTTGGAGGTAGCGGAAATGGTGCATAAAAGAAGGGCCGACTACATACCCTAAATCACCGTCCCCGCAAGAGCGCGCTGCACCCCTTTTCGCCGATTACTCCGCACTCGTGTCGGCAGTGCCGGACTCAAGCGCCGCCAACCTCCGCTCCAACTTCTTGATCCGCTCCATCAACTCAGGCACCCGCGCAGGATAAGTCAGCATCTTCCGCCCCTCCATCAACGGCTTCGCCGGATAACCCGTATAGGCCCCAGCATCCGGAATACTCTTCGTCACACCCGACTTCGCAAACAACATCACCTTGTCACCAATCACCAAATGCCCGGCCACCCCCACTTGACCACCCATGGTCACATTGTTTCCAATCCTCGTGCTCCCCGAAATTCCCGTCTGGGACACAATGATGCAGTGCTTTCCCAACACACAATTGTGCCCGATTTGCACCAGATTATCAATCTTCGTTCCCTCTCCAATCAAAGTCCGTCCAAACCTCGCCCGGTCAATCGTCGTGCAGGAACCAATCTCCACATCATCCTCAATCTGCACGATTCCAACCTGCTCAATCTTAACGTGCCGTCCCTCATACATTTCATACCCGAAGCCATCTGAGCCAATCACCGACCCGCTATGAATCGTCACTCGATTGCCCAGGATACAGCGCTCCCGAATCACCACGTTCGGATGCAATTCACAATTCTCGCCAATCACCGCCCCAGCCCCTACAAAACAGCCCGGCCATAAAATGGTCCCCCTCCCCAGAACCGCCCCCTCACCCACATAAACCCCCACCCCGATGCTCACCTGCTCAGCATCAAATCGCGCGGTTGGGTCCACCAAAGCAAGGTCGTTCACCCCCCACCGCGCCTGCGGCTTCTTTGGCCCAAACTGCCGGATCACCATGGAAAAGGCCAAGGTCGGATTCCCCACTGCAATGCATGCCTTACCACCCCCGGTTCCCTGAAACCCCTCAGGCACCAACACCGCCGTTGCACGACTTGATTCCAGTGACGCGGCATACCTCGCATTGCCCAGAAAAGTCACATCACCTGGTTCAGCCTCAGCAATCGAATTCAGACCCCGCACGCACGCATCCAATTCACCACAAAGCACCTTGCCCCCCACCAGTTCAGCCAGGGACCTCACTGTCATCGTCTCTCTAGTTGCCTCATTCATCGAATCTCAACTCGTCACGATCCAAAAAAGAAGCGCGTCGATTCCAAATCGACGCGCTTAAAAATTCTCAATGGCACCTCCCTACCTTACTTCTTAGCGTCCGCGGCTGGTGCAGCCGCAGAACCTGCGTTCTTGTTCAGTTCCACAACCACCTCATCCGTGAAGTCCACCGCATCCTTGTAGTAAAGAAGCACTGGCACCGTCGAAAGACTCACACCCGACTTATCGAAAGCAAAGTCGTACCCGTCAGCTTTCGCCTTGTCCTTCACCACCACCAAGATCTCCTCATACAAACCCTTCCGGATCTGAACGTCTTCCTGCTTCAGTTGACCCTGACGCCGGTTCTGGAACTCCCCAATCTCCTGCTCAAGCGCCCGCACTTCCTTCACCTTCTCCTGAAGCTCGGCACCGCGCTTGGCCCGCTCCTCGCCAGTCAGAATCGGATCCTGAGCTTGCTTTTGCAGCTTCTGGATATCACCCAGCATGTTCTTGTAAACACTCCAACGTTCATTGACCTCTTGCGTCGCCTTCTCAACGTTCACTTTGAACTTTTCAGACGCTTCCTTGGTCTTGTAGAACTCAGAAAAGGCCTTGGCCATGTCAATCACGCCAAACTTGAGATCGGCAGCCTGCGTGGAAAGGGCTGTGATCAGAACTAAAGAAGCAACAATGATTTTCATAAATAGAGGCGACTAAGAATGCATGCGTTTTGCGGGGGCACAAACGGAAACTAAAACTGCACAATTCACAGCAAGGTTAGCTTCCGACCCGGAACAACTCCGGTCAAGGTAGAACCAAGTGTATCAGAATTTGTAGCCCACGTTGAATTGGAACTGGCCACCGGAATCGTTGAACTCGTCAGATTTCGTTGGCACACCGAAATCAACCCGAATTGGTCCAATCGGCAGGAACAATCTCAAACCAACACCCACGTTCGAATTCAGATTGGCCGTTGAAGCGTCATACGCATCCAAGTTCACAAAACCCACATCATAGAACACAGCACCGCGCACCTTTTCGAAAATCGGGAAGGTGAACTCAGTCGTCAGATAAGCAGAGGTTCCACCACCAATGGGCTCCCCAGTCTCATCCTTCGGACCCACCTCGCGGAATTGGAAACCGCGCAAGTTGTTCGCGCCCCCAAGGAACAAGCGTTCAAAAATCGGCACTCCATTGTCACCGCCACCCCAGCTATCAACAGTCCGCCAGGCACCCTCAAAGCTCAAAATCGTATCACCTGGAAGGTTGAAATACTGCGCACCTTGGAAGTTCAATCCATAGGCGTCCACATCACCTCCAAGGAAGCTGCCTGAAGCCATCATTCCCAGCTCCACCTTGTGGCCCGAACGCGTGATGAACAGATTGTCCCGAGTGTCGTGCACATAGGCAAAGTCGAGCTTGCTCTGCAAATACTCACCTTCTTCATCCTTGATGATCTGAGACGCATTCGGGTCGATCCCGTCAATGGTTACATTCTGAAGCGTATACGTCATGTCGACATACGAATGCTCACCCAGTGGCTTCCGCAATCCAAGCGAAAGACCCGCTTCGGTCTGGTCAAAACGATCCGACAAGAAGAACAAGTTTCGATAAAACAAGCTCGTCGTGAACGACAACTTCTGCCCCAGGAACCAAGGCTCAGTCAGCGACATGCTGAAGTCCCGGCGCTGAAGACCGAATCGCGCATTCAAGTTGAACCGCTGACCTGCACCCCGAAAGCTCGGCCAATCCGTGATGTCAAAGTTCGTTTGCGTGAGGTCCATGAAACCCACCAAACTATCAATCGAACTAAAGCCTGCGCCAAAGTTGATGGTTCCCGTGGATTTTTCGACCACGTCGATATTCACATCCTTAAACCCTTCGGCCCCTGTATCAATCGACCGCATGTCCACTTGACTGAAGTAGTTCATGTTGTTCAAGCGGTTTTTACCCGTCTCCATCTTCACCGTATTCAGTTCCTCACCCGGTGCGAACGGCAATTCCCGGCGAATCACTCGGTCTTGTGTAACTGTGTTGCCAGCGATGTTCACTTTCTGAATGAAAGACTTGGACCCTTCGGTGACGCGATAAAGAACCTTCACCTGACCAGGACCACCAGACAAAATGCTGGTTTCAACACGTGCATCTGCATAACCACGGGATCCATAGTAATCCTGAATCATCTTCTCGTCCGCCTTCACTTGAGAACCCGAATATGGGAATCCCGCTTCAGTCACGATCCCAGGTGACAACTCATCTTGCGAAAACACCGTGATACCGTCCAACGCCACTTCAGAGACCTGATAAGAATCACCCTCTACAATCACGAAAATGAGATCGATCTTGTCGGTGCTAACCGGTTCACGCCGCACCTCAGTCACTTTGGCATAAACATAACCCTTGTCTTGGAAAGCTCCCTCAACCGCTTTGATGTCAGCCTGCAAATCCTCATTATTCAGCTTGCCCGCCTTGCCCCAGAGTCTCCAGAAAGACTTCTCCTTACTTTTCAGAACAGCCTTAAGCTTCCCACTCTTAATCGCAGTGTTACCCTCAAACCGAATGTCGCCAATAAGGCCCCGAGCACCTTCTTCGACGTTAAAGATCACAGCCGTGAAACCATTCCGGGTGTCCGGACGCGTGCTGTAGGTCACCAGAACATCGCTGTATCCGCGCTTCTCATAGACCTCACGAATCTTCACCTGCGCAGCAGCCAACTGAGACTCGCTCACTGGGTCACCCGCCTTCACCTCGATATCCTTCCTCAGCTTACCCTCATCGACCATCGAATTGCCAACAAACGAGATGGTCCCAATCGCACCGCGACCCACGATGCTCACAATCACATTCACTCCCCCCGCAACATCCACCGTGCGAATGTTGACGTCTTCGATCGCCCCAGTGCCAAACAGGTTGCGAATGTCCTGTTCAACCTTCTCATCGGCATAATCCTCACCTTCCCGAAGCGACATCTGGCCGCGAACTCGAGCCTCATCGAGACTCTGTGCACCCGTGAAGTTGACCTCCACCTTCTTCACCTTCTTAGCAGGCGCTGTCGGCGCAGCAGGCACTTGTCCTCGAATCTCGGACAGCGGCACCGTCGCAACGGCAAATAATAGAAACAAAGAAAGGCAGTGCCTGAGGCAGGGGAGTTTGCCGGAAATCATGCGTAGAGAGGGAGGTCGGGTGGTGTGTGTGTGAACGGAAGAACGAGCAAAAAGCGCGCCAACCTCCATTACTGCCGACTCATCGGCATTCGTCAAGGTAAAAGGCAGCTTCCTCACCCGCCAAATTCCTACAGGCAATGGTGCCAACACTCACCTACACGCTCCCTGAAACTCGCCTCAGACCCCGACCGCTTCTTCCATATGAAACAACTCCCGGGCATCAGCCACCACTCCAGTCAAGGCCGCCGCGGCAACCATTACAGGACTCATCAAAATCGTCCGGCCAGTGGGACTTCCTTGCCGACCTTTGAAGTTCCTGTTGGATGAAGAAGCACACAATTGATCGCCGATCAGCTTGTCCGGATTCATCGCCAAGCACATCGAACAACCCGCCGCACGCCATTCAAATCCCGCCTCGGAGAAGACTTTGTCCAACCCCTCTTTCTCAGCCATCACCGCCACAATTTGTGACCCAGGAACAGCAATCGCCTTCACCCCCGCAGCCACCTTCTTGCCCTTGATGAACTTGGCGACCTCCCTGAAGTCACTCAGCCGTCCGTTTGTGCACGAACCAATGAACGCCACATCGATCTTTGTTCCCTTGATCGGCGCCCCAGCCTCCAACTTCATGTACGCCAAGGCTTCCTCCGTCGATTCCCGCTGCGATGGCGACTTCGCATCGGCCGGACTCGGCACCATCTCCTCAACTGAAATCGCCTGATCCGGGCTCACACCCCAGGTCACGGTAGGAGGAATGTCTTCCGCCCGGATGTTCACCACATCGTCATAAACCGCATCAGCATCCGTCGCAAATCCACGCCACTTCTCCACCGCCGCATCCCACTCGGCTCCCTTCGGTGAAAAATTACGCCCCTTGAGGTATTCGAAAGTTTTCTCATCCGGATTCACATACCCGCACCGCGCACCACCTTCGATCGACATGTTGCAAACCGTCATCCGTTCTTCCATCGAAAAACCGTCCATTACATTGCCACCATATTCATAAGCATAGCCCTTCCCGCCACCAGCGCCCAGCAGACGGATGATGTGCAAAATCACATCCTTCGCATACACCCCGGCCCGCAACTTCCCTTCCACATTGATGCGGCGCACCTTCATCTCACTCAACGCCATCGTCTGAGTCGCCAAAACATCCCTCACCTGAGTCGTCCCAATGCCAAACGCAATCGCTCCAAATGCCCCATGCGTCGCCGTGTGGCTATCGCCACAAGCGATCGTCGTCCCCGGTTGCGTGATCCCCTGCTCAGGTCCCACCACGTGCACGATCCCCTGTTTCCCGCTGCTCAAACTGAAATACGTAACTCCAAACTCCTTCACGTTCCGGTTCAATTCCTGGATCATCTCCTCCGCCAGCGGATCCGCAAATGGCGACACCTGGCTGTCCGTCGGAACAATGTGATCCACCGTTGCAAACGTCCGGTCCGGATACGCCACCTTCAATCCCAGATCTCTCAACATCCCAAACGCCTGCGGGCTCGTCACCTCGTGAATCAAATGCGTGTCGATCAGCAGTTGCGTCTGTCCGTTGTCCAAAGTGCCGACCGCGTGTGATTCCCAGACCTTTTCGAAAAGAGTTTTGCCCATGAGAGTGATGTGTGACCAGTGTTACAAAAGCCCGCCACGTTCACGGCGGGTTAAAAAGCTAGCACAGAAGTTCCACAGTGCAAACGTCCGTGCAGCCTCTCAAAATTCGGTTTCCTCCAAGCCGTAAAGCGCCCGCACAAGTCCCAGTGCCTTCTCCCCTGGCAACACCCCCAGCTCCATCTGATTCATCACATACGCAAACGCTACTCCATTCTCCGGATCCCCAAAAGCCAAGCTCCCACCCGCCCCAGGGTGCCCAAAAGCCCGCAAAGACGGGCCAAAAAGCGCCCTCACCTTCCGCCCTCCTGCCCCATCCGTCGCATCCTTCATCATTCCGGCACTAAAAGCCACCGGACGACAAATCACCTCATCCTCCCGATCCGTCAGCGTCTTCTCCATGATCGCCCTTTCTCCATTCTCGCCCAGCAACCCCGCATAAAGCCTTGCCAACCCCCTTGCAGACCCCACTCCCCCCATCGACGCAAAACCCGCCTGCCACGTCTCGGCCCGATTGAAATCCGCCACGGCATTCAATCCCACCGGACTCTGAAAAGCCTTCAACGTCACCGAATTCGGCGTCTGAAACGCCTTCATGAACGCATCCGCCTTGATCGCCTCCGTCATTCGCCCGGGATAAAGCGTCGCCACCCTCCCTGTCTCAGATTCCGGCAACCCTATCCAAAACTCACCGCCCACCTTCTCCCTCACCTCTCTCTCAAAATACTCCCTCAGCGACCGCGCCCCCGTCACCCGTCGCACCACCTCATCCAGCAAAAAGCCAAACGTCCTCGCGTGATACCCCTGCCTCTCCCCTGGCAATCCCATCGGCACCTGCCGCTCCAGCGCCCTCACCACCGCCGCATGATCCAAAATCGACACCTTCTCGTCCAACACCGCCAACCCCGCCGTGTGCGAAAGCAAATCAAGCAAACTCACTCCCTCCTTGCCCCCCTGCTCAAAATCCGGCCACACATCCGCCACTTCCCTCTCAAGACCCACCCCACCGTCTCGCAAAGCCTTCACGCACGCCCAGGCCGCCATCCCCTTCGTCGCTGACCAGACCGGCACCAGCGTCTCCACCGTCCATCGCTCAATCCCCTCCCGAGTCTTCGTCCCTCCCGCCAAACTCAGCACCTCCACCCCATCCTTCCACACACTCACCGCCGCCCCAACCTCCCCACGCTCCCGAAAATTCCCGTCGAACCAGCGTTCAACAGCCCCCAGACGCTCAGACAAAACAGTTCCAGTCATTCTCCTCACTAAAGCCGCTGCAAAGCCGGACGCAACCCGTCCAAATCCGGATCCTTCCGCGCCACCGCCCGCAAACTCCCATCCATCTCAAACGACTGCCTCAGCAACTTCAACGCTCGCTCCAAATCCCCCAATCGCGCGTAGTAACACCCCATGTTGTAATAAAAAACCGGCTTCGACCTCAACGCCGTCGGCCCTCGACTCAGCATATCCACCGCCTCATTCGTTCGCCCCAACTCATGCAAACAGAACGCCGCATGAATGAATCCCCCGGGTTCCTCAGGCTCCAACTCGCACAATCGCATCGTCAAAGCCAGCGCCTCCGCCCACTGACTCTCCGCCATCAAACACAAAAGCAAAATCTCCAAAACATCCACCCTCCCCCCGGCCTCCTCCGGCAGTTTCGTCAGCTCCACCCGCGCCTCCGCATACAGCGAAAGCTCCACGTATCCCTGCGCGGCTAAGATTCGACGTTCCGTTTCCGTCATCAGAAAAATGCGATTGTGAGGCCCCAATAGTCCAACCAGTTCATCATACAATGGCGAACTTCCGATTGCGCCCCTCCCAATGAGACCGTAAATCCGCGCCGTGAACAAGGCTTTTGTTTTGGGCGCGGGCCTCGGGGAGCGCCTCCGTCCGTTGACCTCCCAACTACCCAAACCCCTCATCCCCTTCTACCATCGGCCCCTCATCTGCGCCGCCTTCGATCATGTCATCGCTTCAGGCGCGCGCGACATCGTCATCAACACCCATCACCTCCCCCACGCCTACACCGAAGCCTTCCCCTCCTCCCGTCACTCGGACGTCCCCCTCCGCTTCCGCAACGAATCCCCCGACCGCCTCGAAACCGCCGGCGGCATCGCCAACGTCCGCGACCTCCTCGACGGCCCCGATCCCTTCCTCGTCTACAATGGCGACATCCTCACCGACATCCCCCTCGACTCCCTCATCAAACATCACCACAACAGCGGCAACCTCGTCACACTCGCCCTCCGCTCCACCGGCCCCGCTCCCCACATCGCCATCGACCCCCAAACCGGCCTCCTGCTCGACATCCGCAACCTCCTTGGCACCGGCCACCACGGCACCCACCTCTTCACCGGCATCTACATGGTCAGCCCCGCCTTCTTCGACTGGCTCACCCCCGGCAAAAAAGAATCCGTCATCCCCATCTTCCTCAAACTCATCGAAACCGGCCACCGCATCGGCGGCCTCGTCCTTGACGAAGGCCACTGGTGGGACCTCGGCAACCGCACCTCCTATCTGGACGCTCACCTCGCCCAGGCAAACTCCCCACTCGGTCAAACTGCCATCCACCCCCTCGCACAAGTCCACCCCACCGCCAACCTGATCGGCCATAACATCATCGGCCCCCACGCCGTTGTGGAAGCCGGTGCCACCCTCGAAAACAGCCTCCTCTGGCCCCACGCCTACATCAAAGCCGGTGCCCACCTCACCCGCACCATCGTCCGCTCCCACATCACCGCCTCCGGCCCCCACGAAAACGCCGACCTCTAATCGAAAATCCGCATTCCCCCATGCCCCCCGAACACGAAGCTCTCCACATCCTCACCTGCCAGAAGTTCCCCAAACTGACCGGTCTCCCCTGTGAGTTCGAGCCCATCCTCAAAGGCGGCTCCGATCGCCACTACTATCGCCTCTCCTGGCCCACTTCCGGCCAACAGCCCATGATCCTCATGGTCTACACCAACGCCCGCCGCGACAACCCCAAGTTCGCCCCCGCCACCCAGCGCCTCACCGCCCTCGGCGTCCACGTCCCCACCATCTTCCACCACGACGAAAGCCGCCTCTGCATCTGGCTCCAAGACCTCGGTCGGGACGACCTCCACGCCCACCGCGACGAACCGTGGGACGTCCTCCGCCCCTGGTATGAAGCCACTCTCCAAGAGGCCGCCAAAATCCACGCCATCACCGAAACCCAACTCACCTCCAAAGATCAAGCCGAACTCGAACCCCCCTTCGACGACGCCCTCTACCTCTGGGAGCAAGACTACTTCCTCGACCACTTCGTCCGCGGCCATCTCCAAAAAGAGTTCCCCGACGAAAACAGCTCCCCCATCGAGCAAGCCTTCACCGATCTCCGCCGACGCCTCACCGCCCTGCCCCGCTGCCTCGTCCATCGCGACTTCCAAAGCCAAAACGTCCTCATCCACGAAAACCGCGCCTGGCTCGTCGACTATCAAGGTCTCCGCCTCGGCCTCGCCGAATACGACCTCGCCTCACTCCTCTACGACCCCTACGTCAGCCTCACCCGCTCCCAGCGCGAGGAACTCCTCCAATACTACGCCGACCTCCGCAGCCTCTCCTTCTCCAAGCTCCGCGAAACCTTCCTCCTCTGCTCCGCCCAGCGCCTCATGCAGGCCCTAGGCGCCTACGGAAACCTCAGCCGCAACCTCGGCAAACCCCACTTCCTCCAGCACATCCCCACCGCCGTCGAACGCCTCAATAGCATCTGCGAAGAGTCCCAAATCCTCCGCCCCATCACCCGCCTCCTTCAGTCCGACATCGCGTAATCAATCCCTCCCACCCCGCCGCATCACCACCAGCGCATCCCCTGGCATCAGCACGGCTCCTGGATCCGGATTCACATCCGTCCCCCCCTCCTTCCGCTGCACTGCCACCACCATCAAACGCCCCCCGCTGTCACGCTCCACATCCCCCACCTTGCGATGCGCCCAGCCTGATTCCACTCCGATCTCGATCTCCTCCAGCCTCAGCCCTAGCCCGCTCAGGTGATGCTCCAACTCCCCACCCGCCTGACTCTGCTTGTCCAAAATCTCCGTCGCATTCGGATGCAAAATCAAATGCGCAATCCGGTCCGCTCCAATGTGCGCCGGCAACACCACCCGATCCGCCCCAGCTTGCAGTAACTTCTTCTCCGTCGACGGCACCTCCCCCCGCGCGATGATCCGAATGCCCGGGTTCAAATTCCGCGCGCTCAGCGTGATGAACACATTCGACGCGTCATGCGGTAGCACCGTCGCCAGCACCTTCGCCCGTGTCACCCCCGCCGCCTTCAGCACCCCCTCATCCGTCGCCTCCCCCTGAATCGTCAAAAACCCATCCTCCCGCGCCTCCGCAATCCGTTCCGTCGACTGATCCAACACCACAAACGCCATCGTCCCCTCCCTCAACTGGTGCGCCAGCATCCGCCCAATCCTCCCATACCCGCAAATGATCGCGTGGTGCTTCAGTTTCTCGATGTCTTGCTGCATGCGTTTTCCTCCCAGAACTCGTTGAATCTGCGCCTCCGTCAACCACTGCACGAGCGAACCCGTCACAAAAATGATCCCCGTGCACCCAAAAAGAATCAACCCCACCGTCCACAGCCGCAACCCCGGACTATCAATCGGCACCACCTCCCCAAACCCCACGCTGAATGCCGTGATCACCACCATGTAAAACGCATCCGCCCACGACCACCCCGCGATCCGATACCCCACCGCGAACACCACCATCACCACCAGCACAAACACACTGGCCCAAATGAGATTCCGCTGCGGTCGGCTAAAAGTTTTGACCATCAAACCAGTCCCACATCGCAGTTTCCGTGACAACTCATGCTAAAAACCTTCCGGTCACACCGCCACCAACTCAGGCACCTCCACCCAACGGTCGTGTTCCTTGATCAAATCAATCAACCGCTCAACCGCCTCCGCCTCCGGAATGTTGAACTTCACCGCCGTCTTCCCCACATACAAATTGATCTTCCCCGGTGCCCCGCCCACGTAACCAAAATCCGCATCCGCCATCTCCCCCGGCCCGTTCACGATGCACCCCATCACCGCAATCCGCACCCCCTTCAGGTGCCCCGTCGCCGCCCGGATCTTCTGTGTCGTACTCTGCAAATTAAACAGCGTTCGCCCGCAACTCGGACACGCCACATAGTCCGTCTTGAAAATCCGCGTCCCCGCCGCCTGCAAAATGTTGTAGCTGATCCGGAACGACTGCCCCGGCGCCTCCTCCCCGTTCACAATCACCGCATCCCCAATGCCATCACACAGCAGCGACCCAATGTTCGTCGCTGCCCGCAGCAGATTCCCCACGAACTCGTCCCCACCCGCCACAGCTTCACCGTCCAGCGTGTCCTTCAGCAAAATCGCATGCCGCGCCTCCAACCGCGCCGCCAGCAACCGAAACGCCGGGATCACCCTCAAATCCAGCCCATCCGCCACCGTCACCAACCGCGCCTCAGCCTCCGCATTGATCGCCGCCACCGCCGCCGCATCCCGCGGATCCACCGCCACCACCCCGCTGTCCTCGATGACAATCTCCGGCTTGTAATCCCCCAGCCCCGCCATCTTGTGCGCCACAGCCTCCCACTTCCGCCTCGAAGTCACCACCGCCACCGTCGCCCCGCCCCCCACATCCACCCCCTGCACAGTCATCCGCGCACTCGCCCGCCGCTCATAACTGAACGGATCATAACTCACTGCATCCGTCACCTCCACCCGACTCGCCCTCGCTGGCCGCCCCTCGTTGTAAGGCTTCACCAGCGCGTAACACACCGGAATCTCAAAAATCGCATCCTCAGTCAAACTCACCCGCACCGTGTCCCCAATCCCATCCGCCAGCAGCGACCCAATCCCGATCGCGCTCTTGATCCGCCCATCCTCCCCATCCCCGGCCTCCGTCACCCCCAGGTGAATCGGATAATTCCAATCCGCTCCCTGCGCCTCCAAATGCGCCACCAGCAACCGGTAAGCCTCAATCATCACCTTCGGATTGCTCGCCTTCATCGAGAACAAAAAGTTGTGGTAATCATGCCTCCGCGCGATCCGAGCAAACTCCAGCGCACTCTCCACCATCCCCAGCGGCGTGTCCCCATACCGATTCATGATCCGGTCGCTCAGCGACCCGTGATTCGTCCCGATCCGCATCGCCCGCCCCAGCCGCTTGCACTCCAGCACCAGCGGCGTGAACTGCTCCTCGATCCGCACCAACTCCTCCGCATACGCCTCATCCGTATACTCCAGCACCGCGAACTTCTTCTTGTCCACGTAGTTCCCCGGATTCACCCGCACCTTCTCCACCCACTTCACCGCCTCCATCGCCGCATCCGGCTTGAAGTGAATGTCCGCCACCAGCGGCACATCACAGCCCGCCGCCAGCAACCCCGCCCGAATGTGCTCCAAATTCTCCGCAATCTGCCGCGTCTGCGCCGTCACCCGCACAATCTCACACCCCACCTCCACCAGCCCCAGCGCCTCCTTCACGCACGCCTCCGCATCCCGCGTGTCACTCGTCAGCATCGACTGCACCCGAATCGGATTGCTCCCACCAATCCCCACCTTCCCCACCATCACCTCCCGCGTCGGGCGACGCCGGTAGTTAAAAAGATCCGGACAATAACGAAGCAAAGCGTGTTGGGCAGGGCTGGACATAATTCGCACCAACAAAACCCCAACCCACCCAAAAACAATCCCGTTAATCCCGAAATCTTGTAAATCCTGTCAAAAAAACCCGCCCCAGTTCAAACCGGCGGACTCAGCTTCGTCACCACATGGCTCATATAAGGAAACAACTGCTTCTTCCGGCTCACCACCCCAGGCATATCAAACACGTTCGGCCGAACCGCCGCATGATCCACATCCACCTGCTCAATGATCCGCTTATCCCCCGCCACCAGCAGCACACTGTGATGCCTCGTGATGTCCGTCACCATCAAGCACGCAAAGTGCAGCCCATGCTTCGCCAGCAACCCCTCCAGCGCCCGATGCAAATCCGCCTCCCGCTTCCATAGCTCATCCAATCCCAACTCCTCGATCTGCGAAATACTGATGTTCCAACCGTTCTCCTCAAACACCTTCCGGTCACTCTCCAACGCCCGCTCCGGCGTCTGCTCCCGCAGCATCGATCCCGCCGCAAAGAAATCCTTCACAAACTGCGCGCAATCCACCCCCGCAATCCCGCTCAACCACTCCAAAATCTCCCGATCCGTGTTCGTCGTCGTCGGCGACGTCAAATGCAGCGTGTCCGATATGATCCCCGCGCACAAACAAATCGACGTCCCCTTGTCCGGCGCCGCCCCACCCATCCGATACATGATCCCCACAATCGTCGACGTGCTCCCCACCGGCTCGTTCAAAAACCGAATCGGCTCCTTCGTCCGCAAATTCCCGCTCAACCGATGGTGATCGATCACCTCCAAAATCTCCGCCTCATCCGCCCCCGCCACCGCCTGAGCAAACTCATTGTGATCCACCAGCACCAGCCGCGCCCTCGGCACCTCGATCAAATCCGACTTCGAAAACACCCCCACCAGCGTCCGTGACTCCTCATCCACCACCGCAAACAACGGCTGCTGCGAATGCTGCACCGCATGCATCACCTCCCGCAACGGCGCCCGCGAAGGAAACGCCAAAAAGTCCCCCGTCAAAGCCTCCCGAATCGGCCTCGAAAACCGAACCAACTGCGACGTCGACGCCGTGTCATACGGCGAACAAATCACCGTCACCCCCTTCGCCACTGCCTGCGCCACAATGCTGTCCCACGGCTTGAATCCCCCCGTCACAATCAAACACCGCGCCCCCATCTCAATCGCCAGCGCATGAATCTCCGGCCGGTCCCCCGTCAAAATCGCCAGCTGCTCCGTCGGAAACAGACTCGCCCGCTTCCGGCTCGTCTCCACACTCGAAGCCGCCACCACCAACACCAAATCCTGCACCCGATCCAGTTCCCCGTCCGCTCCCATCGCCTCACCGCCCACCGCCGCCACAATGTTATTCAAACTCGTCCGAATCTCCCGGTTCACCGCATCACGCCGCTCCTGGGAATTCTGAATGTCCGGCGGCAAAAACAACTGCGCCATCTCCTGAATCGTCGGCAGCCCCAGCAAACGCCCCGCCTCATCCACCACCGGAATACTCCGGAAATTCTTCTCCGACATCTTCCGATACACCGAAAGAAACATCTCCTCCGGCCCCGCCGTCAGCACATCACGCCGACAAATCGTCGCCGCTGTCGGCCGCACATCCAGCAGCAGCTTCGGCGCCTTCACCCCCGCCTGATGAAGCACCCAGTTCGTCCGCACACTCACCTCCCCGCAACACGCCGCCTCAGCATCCATCCCTCGCACGTCGCGCAGAAACGCCGCATAACCAATCGCCGAACAAATCGCATCCGTGTCCGGATTGCGGTGGCCAATCACATATATCGGGTCCGCTGCCATAAAAATCCGCAATCCCCTGTCCGCAGTCCGCAATCTACTTCACCCAGCCCTGCGCCACCATCCGCTCATGCACCGCATCCTTATGCTCCAGCAGTTCCGCAATCGGGTCCCACTTCCCGCTCGTCAGCGCCTCAAACGCCGTGTCCGGAATCACAATCGTGAAATTCTGATCCCCGAAAAACACCCGCTGCGCTTCCAGATCGACCTTGATCTCCACCTTCGGATTCGCCTCCACAGCCGCCGCCAGCACCGCAATATCCTCCGCCGTCGCGCACACACAAGGAATGCCCAAGGTCGTGCAGTTCCCGAAAAAGATCTCCGCAAAACTCTCCGCAATCACCGCCCGAAACCCAAACCGATACAAAGCCTGCGGCGCATGCTCCCGGGAACTCCCGCAACCAAAATTCGCCCCGGAAAGCAAAATGCTCGCTCCCTTAAACCGCTCATCATTCAGCGGATGCGCCTTGTCATTCCCCTCCGCATCCTTCCGCACATCATAAAACGCAAACTCACCCAGCCCATCAAACGTCACGCACTTCATGAAGCGCGCCGGAATGATCCGGTCAGTATCAATGTCAGCACCTGGAACGAAAACACCAGCACCGGAAACAGAAGTGATTTTTGTGAGAGCCATAAAACAAGCCCAAAACCTACCACCTTTCCCCCCTCCCGCAAGCCCCGTTCCCAATCCTCACCTTTCCGCCCCCCGGTGGAGCGAGCCGCTGGCTCGCCTCCCCAAATCGGCAACCCGCGAATCGACCCACCCATTCAGTTCAACCTCGACCTCAACCAATGCACCAACTCCTCCTCGACCTCTTGCCTCCGCCGAAAAAAGACAAAATGATCGTCTTCCAGAAACTCCCGGGAGGTCACATCCATTCCCCCAATTCGCAAAGCCTCAGCATAGCCTGACACATAGCTCCACGGCACCCGATTGTCATTTCCCCCAGAGATGACCAAGGCAGATCGACCTTTCAACCGCTCCGCAAACTGCTTTGGCGACACCGAATCGTTCCAAACGGCCGACAAAAAGATGACCGACTGAAATTTTGGGCCTTGGGTCGATTCCGCCAAACAAACTCCCTTTCCACCGTTGGACAGCCCCATTAGATGAATGCCATTAGGATCGATCGCCTGAAAACGCCCTGCATCCTCAATCGCTGCTTTAACTGCACCGTAGGCCCCCTCCTTCTCCCAGTTCCCCATTCCAAAAGTGGGCGCGATGACCGCAAAACCTGTCCGCTCCGAAACCTTTGAAAGCAGCCACATGTAAGCCAAAAAATTGCCACCGCTGCCATGCAAGAAAACCAGCGTTGGAATCGGCTTTGTTCGATCCACACCCTCCGGCAGGAGATGAAAGTAGTGACCGCTTCTAAACTCTGAAAAGGTAATTTCACGCCACATCCAAGGCAGTGCCGAACCCACCCGGCAGAAATCTTCATCTTGACCCAACTCCTCGTAGATTCTGTCGGTCATGCTCGACAAATCCCTCAATTGTTGTTTGTCCAAAAGCGGATCCAGCAAATGTGCGCCCAGGTATCCCAAATGGATTTGGTCGATCTCTGGCAACAGATTCCCAATAGAGAACCGGTCAAACCGCCACTCACCTTTGCTGAACCTCGAATCAATTCGCGAACCGGAAAGCGACTCGGAATCCAACTCCGTTTGCGCCAACCCGCAAAAGGCTATCAACCCCAACCACACAAAAGCACTCCCCCACGTCTTCTGCCGCTTCGACTCTCTCTCGTCACCAATGCACCACAACAGCGGCCCTACTCCCATCGCCAAAATCGTACCCATCAATCCCGCACCACGCCAGGTCACCATGCAAAACAGGCCCACGATCGCTAGGGGAACTACCACCAACGCCCACAGCAGCGCCGCAGCTCGGACATAGACCATAGGCGATGACATACCCACCCAACTTGGCGCTTTCCTCCCCATTCGCAACTTCGCTCAAATGACTTCACTCTTCCGCCCCTTCCCGAATCTACCCACCCCACCCCGGCGTATCACTCCCCATGAAGCATCTTCTCCTTCTCCCCGCCCTCTTGATCCTCCCCGCCTGCTCCTCCATGAAAAAATCCGCCGACCTCCCCCCGCTCAAGCCCGTCGCCCATGTCGATCTCCCCCGCTACATGGGCGACTGGTTCGTCTACTCCCACATCCCCTACTCCCTCGAAAAAGGCAAAGTCGGCACCCTCGACCGCTACGCCCTCCGCCCCGATGGCAAAATCGACAACATCTTCCTCTTCCGCAAAGGCTCCCTCGACGCTCCCCTCCAATCCTGGAACGGCGTCGCCTGGGTCACCGACAAAACCACCAACGCCGAATGGCGCGTCCAATTCGTCTGGCCCCTCCGCGTCCCCTACCTCATCATCGACCTCGACAAAGACTACCAGTGGTCCGTCATCGGCTACCCCAATCGCAAACTCGCCTGGGTCCTCAGCCGTAAAGCCTCCCTCGATCCCGAAACCTACACCGGCATCCTCAAACGCCTCGCCGCCCAGGGCTACGACACCTCCCTCCTCAAGCAAGTCCCCCAACTCCCCGCCGAATAGGTCGGTCCCACTTCCCCTTGCACCCCCCTCCATTCAATCCAAGGATGTCAGCCCACACCCGACATGCCTTCCCCCTCCGACGCCAAAGTCCCCCTGCTTGAAATCGACAACCTCCGCCGCGAGTTCGACGAAGGCCAGGTCCTCGCCCTCCGTGGCGTCAACCTCACCATCCAGGAGGGCGAATACGTCGCCATCATGGGCTCCTCCGGCAGTGGCAAGTCCACCCTCCTGAGCCTCCTCGGCGCCCTGGATACCCCCAACTCAGGCGAAATCCGTTACCGCGGCCAGCCCCTCTCAAACTACCCCGACCTCGGCCAGTTCCGCGCCAAACACCTCGGCTTCATCTTCCAGTCCTTCCTCCTCCTCCCCACCCTCACCGCCCTCGAGAACGTCCTTGTCCCCATGTTCGAAATGCCCTGGCCCCGCCCCGAGCGCCAGCGCCGCGCCGCCGAACTCCTCGAAGCCGTCGGCATGGGCCATCGCCTCAATCACATGCCCGAAAAACTCTCCGGCGGTGAACGCCAGCGCGTCGCCATCGCCCGCAGCCTCGCCAACGAACCCTCCATCCTCCTCGCCGACGAACCCACCGGCAACCTCGACACCCAAAACGCCGCCCAAATCATGGACCTCCTCCGCAGCGTCCATCATCAGCGCAAAAACACAATGATCCTCGTCACCCACGACCCCGCCATCGCCAAAACCGCCGACCGCATCATCACCATGCGCGACGGCCAAGTCGTCGAAGACACCCAAACCCACCCCCCCACCGCCATCTCCTAACCCTTCAAAGCTCTTCCTTCGACGTTCAAAGTTCAACGTTCAGAGTTCGACGTTCAAAGCCCCCCCATGACCCTCCTCCAACTCACCCTCAAAAACCTCAGCCGCCGCCGCGTCCGCACCGCCCTCACCATCATGGGCATCGGCCTCGGCATCGGCGCCGTCGTGGCCCTCCTCGGCCTCGCCTGGGGTCTCGAAGCCAGTTGGACAGACGCCTACAAAGTCCGCAAAACCGACCTCGTCGTCCGTCGCTCCGGCGGCGGCCTCATCGCCCAACCCTTCCCCGACTCCGCCTCCGAGCAAGTCGCCCAAATCCCCGGCGTCAGCCACGTCGCCAGCCTCCTCACCGAAGTCCTCAGCATCGAAAGCGTCCCCATGATGGTCGTCTCCGGTCGCCAATGGCAAAGCTTCCTCTGGGAGAATTTGAAAATCGTCTCCGGTCGCCTCCCCAAAGACGCCACCGAAAAAGTCGTCGTCCTCGGCACCCTCGCCGCCGAAATGCTCGAGAAAAAACCCGGCGATAAAATCACCATCGAAATCGACGAATTCGAAGTCGTCGGCATCGCCGATGGCGGCGCTGTCGTCGAAAACGGCGCCATCATGATCAGCCTTCCCCTCCTCCAGGGCATCATGCAAAAAGACAAAATGGTCAACTTCATCAACGTCCGCCTCGACCCCAAATCACGCGACCCCCACACCGTCTCCCAAGTCATCCAGCAGCACATCCCCGGCTGCCGCGTCGACATCGCCGACGAAGTCCTCTCCCAAAGCGACGGCGTCAAAACGTTCAAAGCCATGAACTGGGGCACCTCCATCATCGCCCTCCTCGTCGGCACCTTCGGCGTTATGAACACCATGTTCATGAGCGTCTTCGAACGCACCCGGGAAATCGGCATCCTACTCGCCCTCGGCTGGAAACGCAGCCGCATCCTCCGCATGATCCTGCTCGAGTCCGTCACCCTCTGCTTCGCCGCCGGCATCGTCGGCATCGTCGCCGGAATCGCCCTCCTGAAAATCCTCACCCTCATGCCCTGGATGCAAGGCCGCATCGAACCCCAAATCACCGTCGAACTCCTCTCCCTCGCTCTCGGCCTCGCCATCGCCGTCGGCGTCGCCA
>JARXAL010000168.1 GCA_029865835.1 Verrucomicrobiaceae bacterium | reverse complement strand
GTGTTGCTGGTGCGCTATGAGGCGGGGTTGCCTGGGGTGGGGGTGGTGCCGTGTGAGTTGATCGAGCGGAATGGGGAGCGGTTGCGGGAGTTGGTGGTGGAGCAGGCGGGGCGATGGGGGGTGGAGGCGAGGGCGCTGGAGTGGTTGAGGGAGTCGGTGTGTTGGGTGGAGAGTTTGGTGGATCGGATTGTGCCGGGGCCGCCGGTGGCGCATGCGCTGAAGGGGAGTGATCCGCTGTTGCTGAGTGCGGAGCCGTTTGCATTCTGGGGGGTGCAAGGAGTAGGGGCGTTTTGGGAGCATCCGGCGGTGCAGTTGACGAGGGATTTGACGCCTTACTATTTGCGGAAGGTTAGGATTTTGAATGGGGCGCATTCGGCGCTGGTGGCGTATGCGCTGCCGCGTGGATTCAGGACGGTGCGTGAGTGTGTGGAGGATGCGGAGGTGGGGGTGTGGTTGAGGCGGGTGTTGGAGGAGGAGATTGTGCCGGTGATTGCGGATCGAGTGGAGGATGCGGAGGGGTTTGTGCGGGCGACGTTGGACCGGTTTCGGAATCCGTTTTTTGAGCATCGGTTGGAGAGCATTGCGCTGAATCACGAGGCGAAGGTGAGGACGCGGTTGGTGCCGACGGTGAGGGAGTATCGGGAGCGGTTTGGGAAGTCGCCTGAGTTGTTGAGTGCGATGCTTGGGGTTTGAGTTCTCTGTTCTCTGTTCGTGGGGTACGTTGAGGCGTGGAGGGGGAGGAACGTTGAACGTTGAACGTTGAACGTTGAACGTTGAACGTCGAAAGCTGAAAGGGGGGCGCAGTCAATACATGGGTAACAGATTTGGTTCAATACATCGGTAACACTATTGGGTTAGTGGGTTACAGGTTTGGGGTGACTTGGGGTTTTGTTTGTGAGGTTGACGTGGTGAGGGGCTTGCCCCGGCCCTTTGGCCGCTGGAGCGGAGCGGAAGCGGCCAAAGGGCCGGTCGCCGATCCTGGTGGACGGATGGGTTGGAAGCTGGAGGTGTCGGTATGGATATGGCCCAGAAGCAAGTTGGCGAACCAGAGTTCCAAGCGGTCCTCGTGGCAGTCACCCAAGCCGAGATCCCAACCTGCCAGGCTGGATGAGATCGGTAACCATTCGCCCCGGAACCTGATCTTGCCTGAGCTTTGAACCCGGCGTGTTTCCCTGCCGAGGTAGTCGAGTTGATCGGGGGTGCCATGATAAGGGCGGGCGGATGGGGTGTAGACTTCTGCCGGAGTAGCCATGTTCAGGGATTCGTGCGGACGCTGGGTGTTAAACTCTTCGCGCCACAGATCAAAGGCGGCCTGATCACGACCGATGCGTCCGGCTTGCAGCTCGCGCTTAACGTCTCGATGCATGCGCTCGTGAGCGCCATTGTCCTGGGGATAGGCTGGGCGACTGCGCTCCAGGTCGATGCCCAGAGCCAGCCACCAGACAGATAAACGACTCAGCCCATGCAGGCCATGGGTGCTGGCAAAGGGTGGTCCGTTGTCGCTGCGGATGGCTCCGGGCAGTCCGTGGTGTTCAAAGAGTCGCTCAAAACAGCGGCGCACCGTCTCGGTGCGGGCGTCCTCTACGGCCCGCAGTTCGAGCACCATGCGACTGTGCTCGTCACGCACGGTAAGGGGTTCAACTCGCTGGCCCTTGGCGTCATGCCACCAGCCCTTGAAGTCCACAGTCCAGACGTCATTGGGCGCTTCTGCTTTGAGTCCTCGGGCGAGGTGACCTGACTCTCTGGCGGCACGGCGCTTGCGTGGCTGGGTCAAGCCGGCTTGCTCCAAGACGCGCTTGAAGCTGCTCTCACTGGGAGGCTCAGCGCCTTGATGGTGGCGGCGGTAAAGCTCGCGGATCTTGCGCGGTCCCCAAGTGGGGTGGGCTTGCTTGAGGCGCACCATCTCGCACACGACAGCCTCTCGCAGTTGGTCTGGGTGATTGCCGGGACGGCGGCTGTGTTCCTCCATGCCGTTGAGGCCGTGACTGACGAAGCGCTCACGCCATTTGTAGCCAGTCTTGCGGCTGATGCCGTAAGACTGGCACAACTGGCCAAAGTGATCGCAACTGAGGGCTTTCATCGCAAATTCGATTCGTTGGTCCATTTTTCGGGTCTCCTTCCAAGGCATCGGCAAGGCTCGCATTCGCAAACCCTGCCGGCCATGGTGTTACCCATGTTCTGAACCTGTTTTGTTACCGATGTATTGAACCTGCACCGGGAGTGGGGTGGGGGTTTAATTTGTTTTCTTTGGTGGGTCGGGGGTGGTAGGGTTTGGGGATGAGTATGAAATTGATTTCGAGGCGGGCGTATTTGGGTCGGTCGTTGGCTTCGGCGATGAGTGTGTCGGGGGTGGTGGCGATGTTGCAGGGGCAGGCTTGGGCTCAGGGGGTGGGGAAGGTGCGGCACTCGGTGTGCAAGTGGTGTTACAAGGACATTTCGTTGGAGGTGATGTGCGAGGCGGCGAAGGAGATCGGGTTGGAGTCGATCGAGTTGCTGGATCCACCGGATTTTGGGACGCTGAAGAAGCACGGGCTGCACTGTGCGATGGTGAGTTTTCCGACGGCGGATGGGCCTGAGGGAAAGAAGATTGGGAGCATTCCGCATGGGTTCAATCGGGTGGAGCATCACGATCTGCTGGTGGGGATTTATGAGCCTTTGATGAAGGTTTCGGCGGAGGCGGGGTTTAAGAATGTGATCTGCTTCAGTGGGAATCGCGATGGGATGGATGAGGAGACGGGATTGCAGAACTGCGTGAAGGGATTGCAGCGGTTGATGCCGCTGGCGGAGAAGCTGGGGGTGACGCTGACGATGGAACTGCTGAACAGCAAGGTGAACCACAAGGATTACATGTGTGACCACAGCGCGTGGGGTGTGGAGCTTTGCAAGCGGCTGGGCTCAGAGCATTTCAAGCTGCTGTATGACATCTATCACATGCAGATCATGGAGGGGGATGTGATCGCGACGATTGAGGCGAATCACGCGTTTTTCAGTCACTATCACACGGGTGGGGTGCCGGGGCGGGCGGAGATCGATGAGACGCAGGAGTTGAACTATGCGGCGATCGTGAAGGCGATCAATGGGACGGGGTATCGGGGGTTCCTGGGGCAGGAATTTATTCCGAAGCGGGAGGACAAGCTGGCTTCGTTGAAGCAGGCGGTGGGGATTTGTAGTTGAGGTGCTGTTTGCGGTTCAGGACACGCAGAGGCGCGGAGGTGGGAGAGGCGCAGGGGGGGAAGGGCCACGAATGGCACGAAGGACACGAATGGTTGAGGGGGGCACGCTGAAGCGTGAACAACGAACGGGGGCGGTCGAGGACGAGGAGGAGGAGGGCGAGGACGATTAGGTGGGTTGGGTTAGGACTTGTTTGAGGACTTCGATGCAGCGGTGGTTTTGGGGCATGGTGCCGATGGAGATGCGGACCCATTCGGGGAGTTTGTAGGCGGCCATGGCGCGGATGATGACGCCTTGCTGCATCATGGCTTTGAAGACGGCGTTGCCGTCGCCGACTTTGACGAGGACGAAGTTGGCGAAGCTGGGGACGTATTCGAGGCCCATGGCGGCGAACTGGTCCTGGAGGTAGATGCGGCCTTCGTCGGTGATGGCTTTGGTTTTGGACTGGTGATCTTCGTCGAGGAGGCCGGCGAGGGCGGCGGCCTGGGCGAGGGCGTTGGTGTTGAAGGGTTGGCGGGTGCGCTGGAGGATCTCGATGAGTTCGGGTGGGCCGAGGCCGTAACCGATGCGGAGACCAGCGAGGCCCTGGATTTTGGAGAAGGTGCGGAGGACGACGACGTTGCGGCCAGCGCGGACATACTTCAAGGTGTCGGGCGGATTGTCGACAAACTCGTAGTAGGCTTCGTCGAAGACGACGATGACGTGGGGTGGGACCTTGTCCATGAAGCGGTCGATCTGCTCCTGGGTGACGAGGGTGCCGGTGGGGTTGTTGGGGTTGGCGATGAAGATTTCTTTGGTGTTCGGCGTGATGGCAGCGGCCATGGCGTCGAGGTCGTGAACGAAGCCGGGGTCGGGGACTTCGATGGTTTCGGCACCGAAGACTTTGGCCATGAGTTTGTAGACGAGGAAAGCGTGGCCGGCGGTGATGATGTTGTCGCCGGGTTTGAGGAAGGCGTGGCCGATGAATTCGATGACCTCATTGGAGCCGCAGCCGAGGATGACATTGGACATGTCGAGGCCGAATTTGTCGGCGATGGCGCGGCGAAGTTTCCAGCCGCCGCCGTCGGGGTAGATGTGGGTGTCGCTGACGAGGGCGCGCATGGCCTCCTGGGCTTTCGGGGAGGGGCCGAGGGGGTTTTCGTTGGAGGCGAGTTTGATGATGGAGGCGGGGTCGAGGCCGAGTTCACGGGCGACGTCCTCGATGGGTTTGCCGGGTTCGTAGGCGACGAGGTCTTGGAGTTGGGAGTTGGCGTGGTTCCAGATGGACATGGGATTTTGGATTGCGGATTGCGGATTGCGGATTGCGGATTGCGGATTGGCGAATGGGAGGGTTTTCGAATGGGGAATGGGAGATTGGAGGGGGAGAACAGTATTGCAAATACGCTTTTGGGTGGGGAGTGGGTTGGGGCTTGACTGGGGGGTGGGTTTTTGGTGGGGTGGGGGGATGAGATTGGCTTTGTTTTCTTTGATGCTGTTTTTGGGTGGGGTTTGGGCGGAGGAGGGGCGGGCGATGCGGGAGTTGTATACGGATTCTTTTCCGATGGATGTGGGGGCTTGGGAGGCGGATTGGGAGGGGAAGCGGGAGGCGGTGAAGAGTCGGGTGATGCTGGCGGCTGGGCTTTGGCCGATGCCGGAGAAGACGCCGTTGAAGGCGGTGGTGCATGGGCGGGTGGAGCGGGAGGATTACACGATTGACCGGGTGTTTTTTGAGAGTTTTCCGGGGCACTTTGTGACAGGGAGTTTGTATTTGCCGAAGCCGCTGCCGGAGAAGGGGATGCCGGGGATTTTGTGTCCGCATGGGCATTGGCCTAAGGGGCGGTTCATGGATGCGGGGGCGGATTCGGCTGGGACGAAGGAGCAGCTTCACAGTGGGGCGGAGACGTTTGTGAGTGGGGCGCGGTCGCCTTTGCAGGCGCGGTGTGTGCATTTGGCGCGGATGGGGTGCGCGGTGTTTCACTGGGACACGCTGGGGAATGCGGATTCGATCCAGATTGCGGATCATCGGAGCGGGGCGCAGGAGGGTTCAAAAGGGAGTGAGCCGGGGACTTGGGGGCTGTACAGTGCGATGGCGGATTTGCGGTTGCAGACGAACTTTGGCTTGCAGACATGGAACTCGGTGCGGGCGCTGGATTTTTTGGAGTCGGTGAAGGGGGTGGACAAGGGGCGGATCGGGGTGACGGGGGCGAGTGGGGGGGCGACGCAGACGATGATGCTGACGGCGATGGATGATCGGGTGAAGGCGGCGTTTCCGTGTGTGATGGTTTCGACGGCGATGCAGGGAGGGTGCACGTGTGAGAATGGGCACTACTTGCGGGTGGGGCAGGGCAATGTGGACATTGCGGCGGCGGCGGCTCCGAGGCCGTTGGGGATGACGACGGCGGATGATTGGACGGTGGCGTTTGATACCCAGGGGTTTCCGGATTTGAAGGCGCTGTATGGGCGGATTGGGAAGCCGGACAACGTGCAGGCGTTGTTTGCGACGCAGTTCAAGCACAACTACAATCAGGTGTCGCGGGCGGAGATGTATTTGTTTATGAAGCGGCACTTGGGGTTGGAGAAGGCGAGCGTGCAGGAGCGGGATTTTGTTTTGTCGACGAAGGAGGAGTTGACGGTGTGGACGGGGGAGCATGCGGTGCCTGTGGGGGACAAGGTGGGGAAGGCGCATGAGACGGGGTTGATGAAGGCTTGGGCGGATTTGTCGGATGCGAAGATCAGGCCGTTGCTGTTGCCGAAGGATGAGAATCAGTTGGCGGAGTCGGTGCTGGTGGTGGGCGAGGCGTGGCGGATGATGGTGGGGCGGGAGATGCCGGACTTGGAGGAGGTGACGGGGGTGTTTTTGGCTTCCAGTGGTGGGCTGGTGGCGGGGGAAGTGAGGAATCAGGTGGCTGGGGAGAAGGTGGAAGTGGCGGGGCGGGTGCCTCGGGAGTGGGGAGGTCGGGTGGTGGTGGATTTGTCTGCGACCGGGGCGTTTGAGGGTCGAAAGGAGGAAGTGATGGAGGTGCGGCCGAAGCTTTATCTGGCAGGGGCGAAGGAGAATCCGTGTGTGAAGGAAGAGACGAAGAAGGAGATCGACTCGTGGAAGGCGTGGTGCGGGTACACGTATGGTTACAATGCGCCGTTGCTGATGCGGCGTGTGTATGATGTGCTGGCGGTGTTGGGCGCGCTGCCGAAGCTGGCGGAGTCGGTCAAGCTGACGGGGGGCGTGAAGGAGGTGGTGTTGCGGGGTGAAGGGGAGATGGCGGCGGTGGCGGGTTTGGCGGCGATGATCGCGGGGCCGGAGGTGGTGCAGGGGTTGGAGGTGAAGCCGGGCGGGTTTCGGTTTGCGAAGCTGACGAGTCAGTGGGATACGGGGTTCGTGCCGGGGGCGGTGAAGTATGGGGATTTGCCGGCGATTTTGGGGTTGTGTGCGCCGATTAAGCTGACGGTGAGTGGGGAGGGGGAGATGCCGGAGGTGGAGGCGATGTATGGGGC
>JARXAL010000164.1 GCA_029865835.1 Verrucomicrobiaceae bacterium | reverse complement strand
CGGATGAAGCCGACGGCGAGGAAGAAGGGGTCGGCGGGTTTTTGGGCGGCGGATTGGAGGCGTTTGACGGCTTCGAGGGCGACTTGGCCGTCGGCGAAAAAGGTGTCTTCAGCGGGGGCGTTTTCGGTGGCGGGTCCGCGGTCGCCGTTATTGCCGGGGCGTTTGTTTTGATTGGATTCGGGGAGGGCGTAGGTGGGGGCTTTGGCGGACCAGTGGGGGATGGTCCAGGAGGCGGTGTCTTCGCCATTGCCGTGGCCGTGGTGGAAGATTTTGCCCATGGCTTCGGTGCGGTAGCCGTGCTGGCGGAAGTGCTGGGCGAGGGTGACGGCGTCGGGGGCGGCTTTGCGGAAGTTGGTGGGGAGGTCGTAGATGCCGAGGGTCTGGGGGCGCAAGCTGGTCATGAGGGCGTTGCGGGAGGGGGAGCAGACGGCTTGGTTGGTGTAGGCGGATTCGAAGAGGAGGCCGCGTTTGGCGAGGCGGTCGATGTTTGGGGTTTTGGCGAGGGGATCGCCGTAGGCGGCGATGGTGGGTTTGAGGTCGTCGACGCAGATGAGGAGGATGTTCGGCTGGGCGGCGGCGGCGCTTTGGAGGAGGAGGGCGGCGGCGAGGAGGGTGGGGAGGCGGGGGGGCATGCTGGGAGCATGAACGTAAGAGGGGGCTGGTTCTGTCAGGGAGGTGCCTGGGTTTTCGAGAACTGGGCTGAGGGGTGGAGGTAGAAAGATTTGGGGGTAGGAAGATTTTTTCGAGTGAGGGGCAGACAGGAGTGTCTGCTTCACGGGGGGATGGGAGTGCAAGCAAGATGCTTGCACCACCTTTTTTTGGGGGGGTGATGAGTGGGGTGCGGGCTAGGGGATGGGTTTCCAGTGGAGGCGGGCGGTGTAGATGGAATTGTCGGCGCCGAAGGCGTTTTCGGGGGGGATGATGATGTGGGGGGCGTGGGTTTGCATCCATTCGGCGACGGTGACCCAGGTTTCGTTTTCGCTGACTTCGGTGACGGCGAAGTTGCCGAGGCGGGCGCCGCGTTCGGGGACGAGGATGGTTTCGGTTTTTTTGATGAGGGAGAGGGTTTTGGGGTCGACCTGGGCGATGAAGAGGGGGGCGCGGTGGCGGACGACGTGGTCGTTGTGGGCGCCGCGGCGGGTGTAGGCGAGCCAGAGGGAGGAGTGGTGGGTGACCCAGTGGGCCTGGGTGTTGTAGCTACCGAGTTCGGTGCCGTCGTCGAAGCGCCAGGGTTTGATGGGGGTGTAGTTGAGGCCGTCAGTGCTGGTGGCGAGGTAGGCGGCGGTGTCGTTGCGGAGGGTGAGGTAGTAGGTGTCTTTGAAGCGGGTGAGGGAGGGCTCATAGACGCCGCGGCCGGATTCGAGGGTGAGGGGTGGGCCGTGTTCGAGGTAGGTGAGGGTGGTGCCGTCGAAGCGGCAGCGGAGGACGGTGACGCTGTAGTAGGGGGCGGCTTTGGCTTTGCAGTAGATGGGGAGGAGGATGTCGCCATTTTCGAGGTCGAAGCGTTGGGAGCAGCCGGCGCCTGAGTTGAAGAAGTCGGGCTGGTCGGCGGGCATTTGGAGGGTGGTCCAGGGGGTCCACTGGCGGGTGGCGGGGTCGTAGGTGGAGTAGCTGGTGGAGCGGGGGCGGTCGGGGACGACTTTGTCATTTTGATAGAGGACGGTGTGGCCGACGCCGAGGAGTTTGCCGGAGGCGGCGTGCCATTTGGGGGTGAAGTCGCAGGCGGCGACGATGGTGCCATCGGGTTCGGTGCGGCGGCCGAGGGTGTCGGGGTGGGGGGTGAGGGGGGTCCAGGTTTTGCCGAGGTCGGAGGTGCGGGTGTCGTTGAGTTCGTAGAAGACGTCGCTGCCGGTGAGGAGGAGTTTTTGGGCGGTCATGACGACGGTGGGGGTGGGGCCGGGGATGGCGCCGGCGCGGGGGTGGACCCAGCAGGTTTTGCCGTCGTAGCCTTTGGAGACGGTATGGAGGGTGAGGTCGAAGGGGAGGTTGGGGGGTGGGATGGGGAGGAGTTGGAGGTGGGGGGCGAGGGCGGGGACGGCGGTATTGAGGCCTTCGGCGACGAGGCGGGCCATGATGTGGGCGCCTTCGTGGGAGAAGTGGGTTTTGTCTTTGGGGTCGGGGGCGTAGAGTTGGCAGAATTTTTCGCCGCGCTGGGAGAAGAGGAGGTAGGAGGTGCGATGGAGGTCGACGACCGGGACGGCTTTTTCTTTGCCGACGGCGAGGGTGGCTTCGGCGTAGGGTTTGAGGGTGTCGGTGAGGGAGCCGTTTTTTTCGAAGGTACGGCGGGCGACGGAGGTGACGAGGATGGGGGTGGCGCCGATGGCGCGGGCTTCGTCGATGAAGCGGCGGAGTTCGGTGCGGTAGGTGGTGGCGGGGTCGGTTTCGCGGTCGGGGCCTTTGCCGGGCTGGTCGTTGTGACCGAACTGGATGAAGATGTAGTCGGGCCGGGTGGCGAGAACTTTTTCCCAGTAGCCGGCGGTGCGGAAGGAGCGGGTGGAGGCGCCGCCTTTGGCGAGGTTGGTGACTTGGACGGAGGGTCTGAGGAAGTGGGGGAGGGCGACGCCCCAGCCGGCCTGGGTTTTGTCGGTGGGATGCTGGGCGACGGTGGAGTCGCCGGCGAGGGTGATTTGGAGGGGGTCTGCGGCGAGGGCCGGGAGGAGGGGGAGGGCGAGGGACAGGAGGAGGAGTCGTGGCATGCTTTGACAACGGAGGATGCGGGGGGGAACTCTCGGTGGGGTGCGATCAGATACCGGGTTCGGTGGCACGAGGGGGGCGGATGAGGAGGACGACGAGGAGGGAGAGGAGGGCGACGGCGGTAAAGCAGCCGAAGATGAGGGAGAGGGAGACGCCGCGGTCCTGGAGAGCGCCGAAGCCCCAGTCGCCGAGGCCGCCGCAGGAGATGCTGACGAGGTTCATGAGGCCGTAGCCGGTGGCGCGGACTTCGGGGCGGGTGATTTGGCTGAGGATGGGCATGTTATTGCAGTCGAAGAAGCCCCAGCCGATGCCGAAGAGGATGAGGAAGGTGATGGCGAGGGCAACGGTGCCGGGGTTACCGAGGCCGAAGAGGGCGGGGAGGAAGAGGATCATGCCGAGGGCGCTGGCGTAGATGCGGCCGCGTGGGGTGCGGCGCATCCAGCGGTCGGCTAGGATGCCGCCGAGGACAGCGCCGGCGATGGAGGCGATTTGCACATAGAGGACAGCGATTTTTCCGGCTTCGCCCTGGGAGAGGTGGAATTGATTTTTGAGGATGACGGGCATCCAGTCTTTGATGACCCAGCCGGCGATGGCGGGGAGGGTGAAGTAGAGGACGAGGAGGATGAAGTTTCGGTTGTGGAGGAGTTCGCTAACGGCGGCGAGGGGGGAGTTCGAGTTGGGGGCGGTGTCTTCGGAGAGTTGGCGGGGAGGATTTTTGAGGAGGAAGAAGAGGGGGAGGGCGTAGGCGATGCCGATGAGGCCAGCGACGTCGAAGGCCCAGCGCCAGGTGAGGGTGGGTTCGTCGGCGATGAAGCCGGCGTAACCGCCGAGGATGAGGCCGATGTAGATGCCTGTTTGATGGATGCCGATGGCGCGGGAGCGGGTCTGGCCGATGTGGAAGTCGGAGATGAGGGCGAGGGCGGCCGGGATGTAGAAGGCTTCACTGATGCCCATGAGAGCGCGGGTGGCGACGAGGCCGTTGTAGGTGGTGACATGGCCTGTCATCCAGGTGACGATGGACCAGGCGAGCAGGCTGATGGCGATGACGTGGCGGCGGGAGAAGCGGTCGGCGATGTAACCGCCGATGGGGCTGAGGAAGGCGTAGACCCATTTGAAGGAGGCAAGGACGAAGCCCCATTGGGCGTCGGTGGTGAGGCCGGAGATGTCAGAGACCATGGAGGTCTTCATGGTGGCGAGCATCTGGCGATCGAGGTAGTTCAGGAGGGCGACGGGCCAGAGGAGGCCGACGACGAGCCAGGCGGTGCGGGAGAGGGAGGGGGGCATTTTTGGATTGCGGATTGCGGATTGCGGATTGCGGATTGCGGATTGCGGATTGCGGATTGCGGATTGCGGATTGCGGATTGCGGATTGCGGATTGCGGATTGCGGAGGATCGAGGATGAAGACTTGGGGGATGTAAAGGATTAGGGTGGGCTGTTTTTGGTGGGGGGAGTTGACGAATCTTGACCTGTGGGGATGGGGAGGGACCAGATTTGGGGGGAGCGGATGCCGGGGCGGATTTCGCCGCCGGGGATGACGAGTCGATTTTGCCAGAGGATGGCGGAGGTGGTGACGAGGGCGATGGGGAGGGTGCCGGAGGGGGTCCAGGTGTTGGTTTCGGTGTGGTAGGTGAAGGTGGCTTTGGGGAAGCCGGGGTGGGAGGTGGGTGGGGTGTTGATTTGGGTGCCGTCGTCGCCGCCGAGGAGGAGGAGTTGGTGGGGGGCGAGTGCGGGCATGGGGGTGGGGGCGGCGACGCCGATTTGCGGGGAGTCGGCGATGCGGGTCCAGCCGGAGCCTGGGGTGAGGCGATAGGCGTCGCGCAGCCATTCGCGGGCGGGTTTACTGTCGGGTCCGGGTTTGAGGGCGGCGCCGCTTACGATGTAGAAGTGGCCGTCTTGGGTGCCTGAGGCGGCGAGGATGCGACCGGGGCCGGGGAGGGGATCGAGGGATTGCCAGCCGAGGTGGAGGGCGTCGAGGTTGAGGGACCAGGTGGTGTTGAGAGCTGCGGTGGCGTCGGGTTTTTCGATGCCGCCGCAGAGGTAGATGGTGCGGTCGAGGAGGGCGCCGCTGAGATTGGCGCAGGGTTGGGGGAGGGGTGGGAGGTCGTCGACTTGGAGGGAGTCACCCTTGAAGGTGAGGCGGAAGACATGGTGGTGGTGGCGGGTGGCGTCGCTGCCTCCGATGCAGATCAGTCCCTCGGAGGTGGAGATGGAGACGCCGTAGGCGGCAGGGCGGGGGAGTTTGCCGAGAGAGCGCCAGGAGGCGGTGGGGTGGTCGAGGACGTAGATGGTGTCGTGCCAGACTTTGGTGCCGCCTTCCCAGGGTTTTTTATCGGGGAAATTGGCTCCGCCGGCGATGATGAGGCGGTTGTTGTGAAGGCCAGCGAAGGGGGCAGCGAGGCCGACGGGATCTGGGAGATCGGGTAGTTGGGTCCAGTCTGCGGGCGTGAAAGCGAAGGCAGAGCTGGCGAGAAGGAGAGTGGAGAAGCGTTGCACCGGTGAGGTACAACGCTGACTTCAAGAGGTATCTCGCGATCTACTGGGGGTGGGCTTGTTTGATGCGGGTGGCGAGGTATTTTTGGAAGTGCCAGATGGGTTCTTCGAGGTGGCTGAGGCGGCCTTGGGCGTAGCCGAGGGAGCGCATGCCGCGCTGGGTGGCGGTGCAGACTTCCATGTCCTCCATGTGGAAGGCGATGCCGCCGGCGACTTCTTTGGCTTTGATGGCTTCGTAGTCGGGCAGGTCTTTGACGCCTTTGGGCACGATCATGGTGGTGAGCAGGCTGCACGTTTCGGGGCCGGTAGGCAGGAGGCGATACCAATAGACGCGGTCGGGGGCGGTGAAGAGGAGGAAGTTGGGGAAGCCGAGGAAGACCCACCATTCGAGTTTGTCCTCGAGCTTGAGTGTGGGGAAGTTGGAGAAGGGATTGATGGCGTCACCCCGGGCGAGGATTTCCTGTTTGAGGCTGTCCTTCAAGGGGAGGTGCATGGCGCTGAAGTCGGGGTCGTAGGGCTCGGTCCAACAGCCGCGAGCGGGCAGGAAGGGCTCGAGCGTTTTCATGTGGGCTCCCATGTGGTGGTAGGCTTCCATAAAGTTCTCGAGGAGGATTTTCCAGTTGAACTCGCAGTCCCAATGCTGGCTCCAGACGAGGTCCGCATTGCTGATGTCCCATTTGCCGACGAACTCGTCTTTGAGGCGGGCGTATTTCTCGGCCAGCGGTGGGGTATCGGGGGAGAGGGTGACAAAGATAAAGCCTTCCCAGATCTCGCTGCGGAAGGTGTGGAGGGCGACTTCACTGCGATCCCAGCAGGCGGCTTTTTGCATTTCGGGTACGCCGACGAGTTTGCCGGTGAGGTCGTAACTCCAGAGGTGGTAAGGGCAGAGGATGACGCGCTGGTGGCCGCAGTCGGGGTGATCGAAACCGCTGGGCATGAGGTCCATGCCGCGATGGCGGCAAACGCGGGAGAGGACACGGACTTCATTGTCTTTGCCGCGCACGACGAGGAGAGGCTCGCCACAGAGATCGACGCGGACGAAGTCGCCGGGGTTGGGGATCTGCGAGACGTGGGCGAGTGAGATCCATTCTTTTTTGAAGATCTCGTTCTCCTCGAACTTGGCGAAGGCGGGATCGGTGTAAGCGGTGGACGGGAGGGTGGTGGAGAGCTCGCGCGGTTTGGAGGCGGCTTCGAGGATGCCGGGCTTGGGGTCGCTGGTTTTGACGGGTGCGGGGGCGACGGTGGGTGGGATGAGGGTAGTCATGGGTGGACGTTGGTTAGTTTTCCGATGTTAGTTCAATGAGGCGGGTGTTAGCTTTGGAAGCGGTCGCGCTGGCGGTGGGCGATCCATTGGTTGATGTCCCAGAGGTCGGCGACGGGTTCCTGGGTGAAGGGGGCGCAGTGCAGGTAGCCGTCGGGGCCGAACTCGGGGGTGAGGGTGGAGCGGGTGAGGCCGCGGGTGCGTTGGGATTGCCAAAGGGTGTCCCACCAGCGTTCGTGCGCGGCGAGGGCCTCGGCGTATTCGGGGGCGCGGTGGTCGGGGACTTGCGGGCCTTGGGCGTAACCGACGCGGGTTTGCAGGTGGTAGGCGTGGGCGCAGGCGAGCTCGAGCAGGGCGGGTTCTTCATCGAGGATGAGGCGCTCGGTGACGACGCACCAGTGGCTGAAGTCGGCGGTGATTTTGAGCTCAGGCAGGGCGCGGAGGATGCGACCGAAGAGCCAGGGGTTGTGGGTGTAGCGGCCACGGTGTGTCTCGCAGGAGATGGCGATGCCGTGGGTTTGTTCGAGGTCGAGCACGCCGGAGAA
Source organism: Verrucomicrobiaceae bacterium (assembly GCA_029865835.1). GTDB lineage: Bacteria > Verrucomicrobiota > Verrucomicrobiia > Verrucomicrobiales > Verrucomicrobiaceae > JAGRPD01. The sequence continues at coordinate 1,234 of JARXAL010000164.1, read as the reverse complement.
AAAGGCGAGGGCGTCCTCATGTGACCAGCCGTCGGAGCTGGCCATGGTGTTGATGAAAAGCGGCTTTCCATTGAGGCTGTGGCGGATGCCGGTGTCGAGGGAGGCGAGGTGCTCGGCGACGCTGTGGCCGGGGTTGGGCACGTATTTGCCGGGGGTTGTGCAGGTGCTGACTTCGGCGATCCAATGCAGTCCGGCGGTGGTGAGGGCGGAGAGGAAGTACGAGGCGCTTTCATCCTCCGCAGGCAGGGGGGCTTCGATGCCTTGGAAGTCGGCGGCGAGGGTGAGGGCGATGGCGGAATCGATGTCGCCGTCATGGCCCCAGAGGGTTTTGAAGAGGTCGAGTTTCATGAGGGAGAGTCTTCGCGGACGAGGCGGAAGCCGAGGTTGTCCCAACGGACAGAGGCGGGTGCCCAGTCGCGCCAGGAGCAGCGCAGGACGCGGGGCAGATGATCCCAGGCACCGCCACGGATGGTGCGGCGGTCGGATGCGGGGGCGTCGTCGAACCAGGCGGAGCCGTCGCTGGGGGCACCGTGATAGCTGGGGTGCCAGCGGTCGGCGACCCATTCGCAGACGTTGCCGAGGAGGTCGTGGAGGCCCCAGGCGTTGGCGGGGAAGTGGCCCACGGGGAGGAGGCGACCGGGGCCGACGGGGTGACCGCGTTCGTCGTAGCTGTAATTGGCGTCGGCAGGAGTGAGGTCGTTTTGTGCGGCGAATACGTGGCTGGATCCGGCGCGGCAGGCGTACTCCCATTCGGCCTCGCTGGGCAGGCGATGGAAAACGCCGGTGGCATCGCTGAGGCGGCGGCAGTAGTCCATGGCATCGTCCCAGGAGATGCCGACGATGGGGAGGTCGGGTGCGAGGTTTTGATCCTGTCCGTTGGGTGCGGGCATGAGATGAAGCCACTGCGCGCGAGTAACGGGATGCGGCATCATCTTGAAGGCGCGAGTGAAGGTGACCTCATGGCGCGGCAGTTCGACAGCGGAGACGAATTTATCGGTCTCTAGCCCGCCCATCTGGAAAGAGCCCGCGGGGAGGCGGACCCAATCCGAGATGGGCGAGACAGGAGAGGCGACGGGAGGAAACAGGGTCGGCATGGGGGACCTGGGGAGGCAGCCGTTTGATTTTATTGACCGTAGCCGGAAGCTTTGAGGGCTTTGAAGGGTTCAAGGGCGACGCCGGCTTCCATGGGATGCGAGGCTTTGACGGTGCCGAATTTGATCCACCAGTCGTTGGT
>JARXAL010000062.1 GCA_029865835.1 Verrucomicrobiaceae bacterium | reverse complement strand
CTCCTTGGTTGGGGGTGCGGAAAGGGAGGGATGAGGAGGGATTGGAAGGGAGGACGAGGACGAGGACGAGGACGCGTGGGAGGCTAGTGGTTGAGATGGAGGGGGTGGTGATCGGGGGTGGGGAGGGCGTCGGAGGGAGGGGGGCCGGGGAAGTTGTCGTCGACGAAGCGGCGCCAGGTGTCGCGGGTGGGGACGGAGATGAGTTCCTGGACAGCGTCGCCACAATCGCCGCACATGAGAAGGCCGTGGTGGAGGGCGGTGCCTTCGCAGAGGCCGGTGATGACGAAGTCGTCCATGCAGCCTTCGATGCGACCAACGCCGCAGACGGCGCAATGGGTGAGGCCGTGGTCCATGTGGACGGCTTCATTTTGGAAGTGGGCGAGGCGTTGTTTGGATTCGTTGGAGAACTCCTGCATCATGGTCATGCGGCAGTGGTCGCAGAGAGCGTATTCGAGGACGCACTCGCCCTTTTTGTAGGCTTTGGAGATTTGGAAGCCGCCGGTGAAGTCGGCGAGGGTTTCGCCACAGCGGGTGCAATGATGGAAGGGACGCTCTTCGTAGTCCGAGTGGAGTTCGGGCGGAATGGGCGGAGGTGAGGGAGGATCTGGGCTGTCCATGGATACGCAATTGCAACAATGCAGGGATTGGCGGCGTTTCCCATCTGAAAATGATGATTCGATGTGTGTTTCTAGCTGCGGTTTTTGGGGTTTTGTCTTTGAAGGGTGAGGAGAAGGTGAAGGGGGAAGAGAAGGTGGCGGTGGTGACTGAGGGGTGGGCGAATCCGGCGGAGTGGGTGCATTCGCGGGCGGATGCGGCGATGGTGGGGGTGACGGGGGTGAAGTTGGCGGTGCCGATGGAGTTGGGGTGGCAGGTGCCGCTGATGGAGAAGATCAAGCGGGGGGAGATGCTGGTGGCGTCGGCGGTGATTCGGGCGGGAAAAGTGTATGTGGGATGCAAGGAGGGAACGTTCTATTGTGTGGAATTGGAGACCGGCAAGGTGGTGTGGAAAGCGACGACATTGGGGGCGATCGATGGGGCGGCGGCGTTTGCGGGGGAGTTGGTGGTGGCAGGGTCACAGGATGGGATGGTGTATGCGTGGCATGCGGAGACGGGGAAAGAGGTTTGGAAGTTTGAGTCGGAGGCGGAGATTCATGCGGCCGCGAATGTGTGGGTGCCGCCGGGCCAGAGTGAGGCGCGGATTTACATCGGGAGTTACGATTACTCGGTGTACTGCCTGGAAGCGGCCACGGGGAAGAAATTGTGGGCGGCGGAGACGGGGTATTACATCAATGGGGGATCGGCGATTGGGGATGGGAAGGTGGTGTTTGGCGGCTGTGATTCGGTGCTGCATGTGCACGATGCGGTGACGGGGGCGGAGGTGCGGCAGATTGAGGTGGGGGCCTACATTGGGAACAATGTGGCGATTGCGGATGGAGTGATTTACGTGTCGCACTACGGCAACAAGGTGGAGGCGTATGCGATGAATGACGGGATGAAGGTGTGGGAATATGGGGAGCGGGAGTTTGAGTATTACGCGGCTCCGGCGGTGCAGGGGAACTGGGTGGTGGTGGGGGGGCGCGACAAGCGGATGCATGGGATTGATCGGATCACGGGAAAGGGGAAGTGGGAGTTTCGGGCGAGGGATCGGATCGACAGTTCAGCGGTGATTTGTGGTGGGGAGAAGGTGGTGTTTGGGAGTGACGATGGGTATGTTTATGTGCTGGGTTTGGAGGATGGGAAGGAGCTTTGGAATTACGAGATTGGGGCGCCGGTAAAGGCGTCGCCGGCGGTGACGGACAAGTGGGTGGTGGTGGGGGCGGACGATGGGGTGCTTTATGGGTTTCGGCATGGGGCGGTGGCGAAATGAGTGTCAGATTAGGGTGGTTCGGTGACGTTAGACTAGGGTAGGTCGTTGGGAGACTGACAATAGGGCGTGCTTGTTTGGGCGTCTTGACTGGCAATCTCCGAGCTTGCGTGTAGGATTCTGTTTCGATTTTTAAAACTTGTTTTAGCCTTTTCACATCATGTCGAACGTCATTGAAGCGCCGCCCGTTCCAGCCAAGGAGGAGAAGACCGAGGCGGGGAATTACTTTGTGTCGAACTACCCGCCGTTTTCCTTTTGGAAGCCGGATCAGGTGGGAGCGTTGGAGGCGGTGTTGGAAAAGCCGGCGCCGGTGGGAGTGCCGCTGGGGGTGTATTTCCACATCCCGTTTTGCCGGAAGCGGTGTCATTTTTGCTACTTCAAGGTGTATACCGACAAGAATGCGCGGGAGATTCGGGCGTACATTGATGCGGGGATGAAGGAGATGGCGGCGCTGGCGGCGAGGCCGTATTTGAAGGGGCGGAAGGCGCAGTTTGTGTATTTTGGGGGTGGCACGCCTTCGTATTTGTCGGTGCCGCAACTGAAGGAGTTGTCAGCGCGGATGAAGGACTTGATTCCGTGGGATGAAGCGGAGGAGGTGGCGTTTGAGGCGGAGCCAGGGACGCTGAGTGAGACCAAGTTGGAGGGGATTCGTGAAGTGGGGGTGACGCGGTTGAGTTTGGGGGTGGAGAATTTTGATGATCACATTTTGGAGTCCAACGGACGGGCGCATCGATCGGGGGAGATCGAGAAGGCGTTTCGATTTGCGCGGACGCTGGGGTTTGAGCACATCAACATCGATTTGATTGCGGGGATGATGAATGAGACGGAGGAGAACTGGAAGGTGTGTGTGCAGAAAGCGATCGACCTGGCTCCGGATGCGGTGACGATTTATCAGATGGAGGTGCCTTACAACACGACGATTTATCAGCGGATGAAGGAGGAGGGGAAGGTGACGGCCCCGGTGGCGGATTGGCCGACGAAGCGGCGGTGGGTGAGTGAGGCGTTTGACGCGTTTCAGGCGGCGGGCTACACGGTGACGAGTGCGACAACGGTGGTGAGGGATCCGAAGACGATCAAATTTGTGTATCGGGACAGTTTGTGGAGCGGGGCGGATTTGCTATCGAGCGGGGTGGCGTCGTTTGGGCACTTGGGAGGGGTGCACTATCAGAATCAGGCGGAGGTGGGGCCTTACATGGAAGCGTTGGATGCGGGGAAGATGCCGGTATTTCGGGCTTACCAGACGACGGCAGAGGAGTTGTTTATTCGGGAGTTTGTGTTGAAGCTGAAATTGGGCGGGTTTGCGCCGTCTTATTACAAGGAAAAGTATGGAGAGGATGTGTTGACGCGATTTGCGCCGCAGTTGAAGAAACTGACCGCTGAAGGATTCATGGAGATCGCGGGGCCAGATTGGGTGAAATTGACCCGTGAAGGGCTGTTGCAGTCTGACCGGATTTGCTATGAATTTTTCCTTCCCCAGCACACGCAGTATGCACGGTACACTTGAGTCTGATTCACCCGTTCAAGGAAGTGGAGGTGTGGAGCCGGATCCTGAGCAGGATTTGGCACCGTTGGTGTTTTTTTATGGGCTGGGGAGCGCTCGTCCGCGGGTGACGTTCATTCCGGCGGCGGAGTTGCCTGACGAGGAGAGGCATTTATTGGCGCATGACACGGACATGACGCCTCGATTGAGAGATTATCATGGGTGTGAGATTGATCTGGATGTGCATGCGAAGGCGCGGGTGGGGAATTACCTGGTGCGGGCGTCGGTTTTGACGCGGAGGAAGGATGGCAAGCCGGTGGAGTTTGGGGCGATCGGGATTCACTTGGATCATCTCCCTGAGGTGGCGCGTGAGATGGTGGTCGCGGGCAGGGTGCCGTTTGGGGCGATTTTGGAGGGAGAGGGGGTGGTGCACACGAGTCATCCGAGGGGGTTTTTTCGGATTGCGGTGGATGTGAGGTTGGCGGAGTTGTTGGGAGCGACGTCGGGGCAGGTGTTATTTGGGCGTTGCAATGTGTTGTTAAGGCCGGATGGTCACGCTTTGGCGGAGGTGGTGGAAGTGCTGCCGAGAGGCGGGTGAGTTTGGGGTGCTACTCAATTGGTCGGATTGGCGTGATAATTGCTCTAATTAGGGTCGTTCGGATTTTAATTATTGACACTCAGGTTTTTTCTAAGAAATAGCATTGATGAGAATTAAACCGGAGGATCAGAGGCAACTGGCTGCCCGATGCATCATTAGCATTCGGAATGGGGTGGGGGAGTCGAGGCGGGAGTTGTCTGAGGCGATGGAGATGTCACCTTCGACGGCGGGACTGTATGCGGACCAGTTGATTGCGGCTGGATATGTGATTGAGACGGGATTGAAGCATGGGGTGATGGGGAGGCCCAAGCGGAGGCTGGAGGTGCGGCCAGAGGCGGGCTGGTTTGTGGGGGTGGAGTGGAATGGCAATATGGCGAACGCGGTGAGGCTGGATTTTGCCGGGGGACGATTGGATCTAGAGAGCCGGAGCTTTAAAGAGGGAGTGAATGCTATGGAGGTCATGGAGGTGATCGAAGAGATGATCGCCAGTTTGATCAAGGGGAAGTCGGGTCGTTTCTTGGGGATTGGATTGGGGGCACCCGGGGTGGTGAATATTGAATCGGGGACGGTGGGGGATTTTGGTTTTATTGCTGATTGGAATGAGGTGCCGGTGAAGGCTCGGATGGAGGCTCGATTTGGGGTGCCTGTGACGGTGGCCAACAACTTGCGGGTGATTGCCGTTGCTGAGCGCTGGTTTGGGGGGGCGAAGGGGATGGAAAATTTTATTATTTTGGGGCCAAGAAGTGGTTTGGGGGTTGGGTTAGTGATTGGGGGGAAGCTATTGGATGGGGTGAATCACGCTGCGGGTGAGTTGGGGAATTGGGGGTGGAACGGGCCGTTGGGCGGGAGTGAATTGCATCTGGCGTTATCGGCGCCTGCGGTGTGGAGGCGGTTGACCCATGCGGCGCCTGGGACGCCGTTGCCTGAAGATTTGCGGTGGGAGATGGCAAACATTGCAGCGAAGCTGGATGATTGCTGGAAGGAGGTGGCACAGGACTTCGGTCAAGTGGTTGGCTGCCTGCATTTGCTGCTCGATACCGAGGCCATTTTCGTTCATGGACCATTGTGTGGATTGGGGAGAGGTTTTTGGGAGGCGGTGGTGGATCTTTCGATCGTTTTGATGCCGCGGTTGGCGGCGCGTCGTCCGTCATTGGTTTGCTCAACGCTGACGGATGAGGCGGGTGCCTTGGGGGCTGCGAGTCTTGTGATGGAGCATTGGGTTCCGATTTTGTAGGATTGGGAGGGAGTAAAAGGTGAGAGACTGGCGGGGGAAGTTCGTTAACTTGGAGCGTACTTTTCGCTATGAAATCTCGATCATCGACTGCCAAAGACCCCGGGCTGCATGCGGCCTATGCGAAAGATCCGATTGCTGCGGATGAGGCGATTTGGGGGAGAAAAAGTGATCCTGTGACGAGGCGGGGTTTTTTGGGGAAGAGCGGGTTGGCGGCGATGGCGGCGGCGTTGGGTGGGCCGATTGTGTTTTCAGAGAAGATGCCAGGAGGTTTGATTCCGGCGGCGTTAGCGCAGGCGCCGGGGCCGTTTTCGATTCCTGGGAAGGATGGGTTGGTGTATTTGAATGACCGGCCTGTGAATGCGGAGACACCGGCGGCGCTACTGGATGACGAGGTGACGCCGGCGAAGCATTTGTACATTCGCAACAATGGTCACCCGCCAGTTGAAGCCGATATTGATGTGGCCAAGTGGACGCTGCGGATTGAGGGGGAAGCGTGCAAGGAGGCGCGGACGTTCACGCTGAAAGAGTTGAAGGAATCGTTCACGCATCACACGTATCGACTGGTGATGGAGTGTGGGGGCAATGGGCGGAGTGAGTTTAACCCACCTGCGACGGGGAATCAGTGGACGGTGGGGGCGGTGGGATGTGCGGAGTGGACGGGGGTGCGATTGAGGGATGTTTTGGAGGCGTGCGGGATGACTGAGGCGGCGGTTTATGTGGGGTATTATGGGGCGGACACGCATCTGTCGGGAGATCCGAAGAAGTCGGCGATTTCACGCGGGTTACCGATGAAGAAAGCGTTGGAGGATGAGACGTTGCTGGCGTTTGCGATGAACGGGGAAGATCTGCCATGGATCAATGGGCATCCATTGAGACTGTTGGCAGGAGGGTGGCCGGCGTCGGTTTCGGGGAAGTGGTTGACGAGACTGGTGGTGAGGGATCGGGTGCATGACGGGGAGAAAATGCAGGGATCGTACATGGTGCCGAAGTTTCCGGTGCAGCCGGGGACGCAACTGGCGGATGAGGACATGAAGATCATTGAGTCGATGCCGGTGAAGTCGTTGATTACCAGGCCCGCTTCGGGAGAGACGCATGGGATGGGGAAGGCGCTGGAGGTCAGGGGGCATGCGTGGGCCGGGGATTTGGCGGTGAACGAGGTGTGGGTGTCGATTGACTATGGATCGACGTGGAAGCGGGCGGAGTTGAAGGCGCCGGTGAATCGATTGGCGTGGCAGCGATGGGCGGTGGCGATTGAGTTTCCGCAGGTGGGCTATTATGAGGTTTGGGCTCGAGCGGTGGATGAGAAGGGGGTGAGTCAGCCGATGGTGGTGCCGGGGTGGAATTCCCATGGGTATTTGAACAATGCGTGTCACAGGGTGGGCATCCAAGTTGCTTAAACGAAGATGAGAGCGGTTGTTTTTTGGATGATGGGATGGCTGGTGGTGGGGGCCACGGTGGGTGGGCAGGAAGTGGCGGTGGATGAGTTGACGGGGTTGAAGATGGCTCCGGGTTGGGAGTTGGTGAGGAACAACTGTGTGACGTGCCACAGTGCGAAGCAGTTTTTGCAGCAGAAGGGGACGAGGGAGACGTGGCGATCCGTGATCAAGTGGATGCAGGGGCGGGCGGGGCTGTGGCCTCTGGAGGCGAAGGTGGAGGAGGAGATTTTGAATTATTTGGAGGCCAATCATGGTCCAGGGAAGGAGTTTAGGCGGGCACCGATTCCGGCGAATTTGATGCCGGTGAATCCGTATGCGAGTGCGGCGAGGAAAGAGGCGGAAGAGAAGGAGAAAAAGGGAGAGATTCAGCGGGTGAAGCCTTGAGCTTCTGACTTTGTGAAATATTTCACAATCTGGTTGCCGGTGGGTGGGGGGCGTCGTATTCCTTGGAGAGGCTACAACAGCCCCTGCTGAACCCCATTTATTGCTATGGTTTCCGAGATCGAGCCTATCCACGCCGCCTACGATTCGAAGATCGAGGGGAATGTGATTTTCACCAAGCTGGATTCAGCGATCAACTGGATGCGCAAGAACTCGCTGTGGCCGATGCCGATGGGGTTGGCCTGTTGTGCGATTGAGTTGATGGCGACGGGGGCGAGTCGGTTTGATATTTCGCGGTTTGGGATGGAGGTGATGCGGTTTTCTCCCCGGCAGAGCGACGTGATGATCGTGGCGGGGACGGTGACTTATAAGATGGCGCTGGCGGTGAAGCGGATTTGGGATCAGATGCCTGAGCCGAAGTGGTGCATTGCGATGGGAGCGTGTGCTTCGAGCGGGGGGATGTATCGGAGTTATGCGGTGTTGCAGGGGATCGATCAGTTGATCCCGGTGGACGTGTACATTTCGGGGTGTCCGCCACGGCCGGAGGCCTTGTTGGAAGGGTTGATGCGGCTGCAGCGGAAGATTGAGACGGAGACGTCTTTTGTGGATCAGAAGAAGGAACTGCTGGCGTCTTTGGAGGATTGAATTTTTACCGGATTGATATCATGACACACACGGAAATGGTCGCTGCATTGAAGAGTCGTTTTGGAGCGTCCGTCTTGGGAACGGTGGAGTTTAGGGGGGAACAGACGGTGAATGTGACGCTGGCGTCGATTCATGAGGTGATGGCTTTTGCCAAGGGCGAGTTGGGTTTTGATTATCTGGTCGATATTTCCAGTTTGGATCATCTGGGTGAGGAGCCCCGGTTTGAGATGGTCTATGAACTCTATGGTTACGGCCATGGTCGGCATTTGCGGATCAAGTGCAAGGTGTCAGAGGATGAGTCGGTGCCGACGGTTTCTGATCTTTGGCTCACGGCGGATTGGCATGAGCGTGAGGCTTATGACATGATGGGAATCGACTTTGCTGGGCACCCGGATTTGCGGCGGATCCTGATGTGGGAGGGTTATCCGTTTTTTCCATTGCGGAAAGATTTTCCTTTGGAAGGACGTCCAAGTGACATGCCGGATGTGGCGTTCACCGGGGTGGCTCCGCTCGAGGGCGGGCCGTTTGTGACGAGTGCTGGAGGAGCGGATACGGTGGCGCGGGAACCGCGTGCGCGGCGGGTTTAGGGTCCTTCCCAACCGCGCTGCTTGTTGTGCAGGTTAGGAAGCCAGGGCGTTGAGCGATGGATCTTTTCGTCCGTGTTTGGTTGGGGGTTCGTCTTCTGGGAAGGCTTTTGAGATCGCATTCTGGAGGACGGTGAGGGAGTAAGGTTTGGTCATGATGTCGATCGGAGGCGTGCGGCCCTGGCTGAGGACGATGAATTCGTCGGGATCGATGATGAAGCCGCTGCAGACGATCACAGGCAGATCGTTGCCATCTTCGCGGAGTTTGCGGAAGGTGTCGCGGCCGGAGAGTTTGGGCATGTAGATGTCCAGGAGGACGGCGTCGATTTTTTGATCTCCGGCGTCGATGATGTCGAGGGCTTGCTGGCCGTCGGAGGCCTCGATGATTTCGTAGCCGAGGAATTTGAGCATGTTGACGGCGATGTTGCGCACTGGGGCTTCGTCGTCGACGACGAGGATGCGGCGAAGGTTGGGGGCGGCAGCATTGCGCAGGCTGATGAGAGAGGTGTCAGGGGAAGCCGCTGGAACTTCTTGGGCGACACTTGCCAGTCGAGGAATGAAGATGCGGAACTCGGTGCCGCGGCCGATTTCGCTGTCGAACTCGATCCAGCCGCCGTGATCCTGGACGATTTCCTGAGCGGTGGCGAGGCCGAGGCCGGTGCCTTTTCCGGGTTCTTTGGTGGTGAAGAAAGCTTCGAAGATACGCTGGCGATTTTCCGGGGAGATGCCGCTGCCGTTGTCGCGAACGGAGACGACGACGAAGGGGGCGGGGAGGGCTTCGGGACGGGTAGTGTCGGGGCGGCTGGTGTTTTCGACCTCGAACTCGATGACGCCACCTTTTTCAGGCAGGGCGTCGCGGGCATTGATGCCGAGATTGAGGAGGACCTGTTCGATTTGGGTGCAGTCGCCGAGGATGGTGGCGGCGGATTCGGGCGTTTTGGTTCGGATGCTGATGCGAGGGTCGACGCTGTGGCGGAGGAGGCCTTGGACGTCGGTAATGACTTGGCGCATGTCCGTGGGTTTTTTCTCCATCGTGCCGCGGCGGGAGTAGCCGAGGAGTTGTTTGACGAGTTCGGTGGCCCGGGTGGTGGCTTGGCTGGCACCTTCCAGGCGGGTTTTGACTTCGGCTTCGTTGCCGTGGGGGGTGAGTTCGGCGAGGGCGATGTTGCCGTGGATGGCGGTGAGCAGGTTGTTGAAGTCGTGGGCGATGCCGCCGGTGATCAGGCCCAGGGTGCCCATTTTCTGGGATTCGCGGAGTTGGCGTTCGAGAAGGGTGACCTTGGAGTGGTCACGAAGGATCCAGATTTGGCCGATGACGGCACCGGACTCCGAGATCATGGGGAGGGACTGGAGTTCGACTTGGACGGGGGGATTGAGGGGCAATTCGCCGGTCAGTTGACGGCGCTCGTTTGGAGTGGCGGCGAGTTCTTTGAACCAGGCTTCTTTGTCTTGTTTGGTGACGAGGCGCTCTTTGAAGAGGGCGGTGAGGCGTTTGCCGTCGCGGCCGACGAGGCGTTCGAGGGATTCGCCGAGGAGGGCGTCGAGTTTTTCATTGGAGGCGATGATTGAGCCATGAGCGTCGATGACGACCATGCCTTCGTCGCTGGCGGCGAAGAGGCTTTGCATGGCGCTGAAGGCTTCGCGAACGAGGCGTTCGGCGTGTTGGAGGCGTTGGGCGGTCTGGCCGGTGTGTTCTTCAGCGGAGGCGAGGGCTTGATGTTGTTTGGCGAAGAGGAGGTTGATCTCGGTGCGGACTTTGAAGAAGGTGTCGGGGAGCCAGGTGGATGATTCGTGCTCGGGCGGGAGACCTTTGAGGAGGCGGCAGGTGCCGTCGATGGCGGCTTTGGCGGGGCTGAGGACCCAGTCGCTGATGAGGTAGGCGGCCAAGAAGACGCCGCCGCCGAGGAGGATTCCGGTATCACCGAAGAACCAAGCAAGGGGTTGGCCCATCATTTTGGCGGCTCCCATGGCGGGGAGGAAGCCGAAGAGCCAGAGGGGGCCGAGGAGACGGAGGCGGGTGGAGTGCATGGGTGGGGAGTGGGGCGGGAGTGGGGAGGGTGCTGATTGAGTGGCCTTTAGTGCGCGACGGCTATGGGGGTGGGATAGCTGACGGGAGAGTGATTTAGGGGTTGCTGTTGAAGCTGGTTTTGGGAGCCAGAAAGGGCGTTCGCGAAGGCGGGATGCAGGCTGCGGAGAGTGTCTTGGAGGGAATTGAAGGCGCTTTCCAAGCGGGCGAGGCGGTCTTGGACGTGGCCGAGGGTGGTAGCGCAGCGGAAGACGTCGCTGTGGTTGGTGGCGGCTTCAGATAGGGTGTCGTCTCGGAGGCGGCGCATGTCGTTGTGCATGGCTTCGGCGAGATCATCCATGCGGCGTTCGACGGCGATGCGTGTTTGGCTGAGTTCGCTGCGGCTGGCGTGCTGGAGTTCGCGGTAGTTGCCTTGAAGCGTTTGGATGGCGCGTTCGAGGGCGGGGTGAGAGGATTCAGGACGGTGTTCCTTTGAAGGGGAGGGGGATTGGGCTGGGTTTGGGGAGGTGGCGGACCAGAGGTGGTCGTAGAGGCTGTGGGCCACGGGAACGGCGATGCGTTCGAGGGTGGAAGTCGGAGTGGGGGCATCGGCCTCTGGCTGAAAGAGATCGCCTGAAACCGAGGCGCTCGTAGCGGGGGGAGATGGGAAGCTGATGGGCATAACTTGTTGATAATTGTGATACTTTACATAACAACAATGAATAATGCTAGTGGAAAGTTAAACTTTCTTGATTGAATATAAGAATTGATGGTTTCCAGATAGGTGGCATTACCTAATCGGAGCGATGCCGATGACGCAATCGTTGACAGGTTGGCAGGGTGTTTTATGAAAGAGGCTGGCTTCTTTAAGGAACCCGAAGTAATTTCTCACTGATATGTCACAACCCGCACACGGCTATACCGAAGACAGCATCCGATCTCTGGACTGGAGGGAGCACATTCGGCTGCGGCCGGGGATGTATATTGGGAAGTTAGGAGATGGGTCGCAGCCGGAGGATGGGATCTATGTGCTCTTGAAGGAGGTGGTGGACAATGCGATTGACGAGCATGTGATGGGATATGGGACGCAAGTGGACATCACGATTGATGCGGAACAGTTGGTGACGGTGCGTGATTATGGGCGGGGGATTCCGCTGGGGAAATTGTTGGAATGCGCGGCGCAGATCAACACAGGGGCGAAGTATGATAGCGAGGTGTTCAAGCGGTCGGTGGGATTGAACGGGGTGGGGATCAAGGCGGTGAACGCGTTGTCGCAGTTTTTTGAGATTCAGGCGTTTCGGGAGCAGAAGACACGGGCGATCGAGTTTGAGCGCGGGGTGGTGAAGTATGAGATGAAGCAGCCGAAGGACTCGGAAGGGGTGAATGGAACCCAGATATCGTTCAGGCCTGACATTGAGAGTTTTACGGCGCAGGTTCACTACAAGCTGGACTATGTGAGGGAGATGCTGCGCTTTTATTCGTGGTTGAATCCGGGGCTGACGCTGACGCTGAATGGGGAGAAGTTTAAGTCCAAGAATGGGTTGGTGGATCTCATTCAGGCGAAGCTGACCGAGGAGCCGCTGTATCCGGTGATTCACATTGAAGGAGAGGATGTGGAGGTGGCGTTCACGCATGGGACGGGATACGGCGAGGAGTATTACAGTTTTGTGAACGGGCAGCATACAACGCAGGGGGGGACGCATTTGGCGGCGTTTCGTGAGGCGGTGGTGGCGGGGTGCCGGACCTTTTTTAACAAGCAGTTTGAGCCGAATGATGTTCGGGGATCGCTGATTGCGGCGGTGAGTGTGAAGGTGCAGGAGCCGGTGTTTGAGAGTCAGACCAAGACCAAGTTAGGGTCGACGCACATGGAGCCGAACGGGCGGAATTTGCGGGGGCACATCTCGAGTGTGGTGGCCCAGCAGTTGGACAATTATCTGCACAAGCATGCGGCGGTGGCGAAGGGCTTGCTGGAGAAGATCCAGGCGAATGAGAAGGAGCGGAAGGAGATCAGCGGGATCCAGAAGGCGGCGCGGGAGAGTGCGAGGAAGGCGAAGGTGCACAACAAGAAGCTGCGCGATTGCCGGATTCATTTGGACAGCAAGGACAAGCAGCGTGAGGAGAGCACGATCTTTATCACTGAGGGTGACAGTGCGAGTGGATCGATCACGAAGAGCCGGGATGTGAACACGCAGGCGGTGTTTAGTTTGCGCGGGAAGCCGCTGAATTGTTTCGGGCTGACGCGGAAGGTTGTCTATGAGAACGAGGAGTTTTACTTGTTGGCCAATGCGCTGAGCATTGATGAGAACATTGAGGATTTGAGGTACAATCGGATTGTGTTGGCGACGGATGCGGATGTGGATGGGATGCACATTCGGCTGCTGATGATCACGTTTTTCCTGCAGTTCTTCAAGGAGCTGGCGCATGATCCGAATGTGCGGCAGGGGCACCTGTACATTTTGCAGACGCCGCTGTTTCGGGTGAGGAACAAGAAGGAGACGTTGTATTGCTACAACGAGGAGGAGAAGCAGAGGGCGCTGAATCGGCTGGGGCGGAATGCGGAGATCACGCGGTTCAAGGGGTTGGGTGAGATCAGTCCGGATGAGTTCAAGCATTTCATCGGGCCGGACATGCGGTTGGAACCGGTGTTGATGCCGGAGCACAAGAGCATCAAGGAGTTGCTGACGTTTTACATGGGCAAGAACACGCCGGATCGGCAGACGTACATTGTGGACAACTTGCGGGTGGAGGCGGAGTTGGAGGCGCGAGTGGAGGAGGCGGTGAAGGGCTTGCCGGAGGCGGCCTAGCGGCTGGGTGCTGGCTAGATCATGGTAGCGTATTCGCGAAAGGTCGCGGGTGTCTTGGCGTTGTTGGGGGATGCGTTGTGTTTGCTTGTTTTTGATTGGGCTGGGCATGCCGGTTTGGGCGGCCTTGGAGGTGCCGGCTTTGTTTTCGGATCATGCGGTTTTGCAAGCGGGGGCTAAGGTGCCGGTGTGGGGATGGGCTGATGAGGGGGCGGAAGTGAAGGTGTCGTTTGCGGGGCAGGAACTGGTGGGGAAGGCGGGGGCTGGAGGGAAGTGGCGGGTGGTCTTGGTGGACTTGAAGGCATCCAGCGAGGGGCGTGATTTGATGATTGCCAGCGGGGTGGAGTCGATGGTGATGAAGGATGTTCTGGTGGGCGAGGTGTGGTTGGGATCCGGGCAATCGAACATGGCGATGACGGTGAGTCGGGCCCGGGATTATGAGAAGGAGAAAGCGGCGTCGGATTTGCCTACTGTGCGGATGTTCACGGAGGGTAGCCCGAGGGCGGTGAGTCCGCAGGAGCGGTGCAAGGGGCAGTGGGTGGTGTGTGGTCCTGAGACGGTGGGGCGGTTTTCGGCGACATTGTTCTTTTTTGGTCGGGAAATTGGTTGGGAGATGAAGTCACCGATGGGTTTGATCAACTCGTCTGTGGGAGGGACGCCGATTGAGGCGTGGATTGGCAAGGAGGCGCAGATGGGGGATGCGGGGCTGAAGGGTTTTTTTGAGCAACGGGCGAAGGATGATGCCGCATTTGATGCGGTGGCGGCCAAGGCGGGGTATGAGAAGCAATTGGCAGTGTGGACTGAGAAAGCGAAGGCGGCGAAGGCGAGTGGGAAGTCGGTGCCGAGGCGTCCGCAAGATCCGGTGGCGTTGAGGGAGAAGAAGGGGGACCTCGGCGGGCTGTTTAACGGGAAGATTGCACCATTGATTCCTTATGCGATTCGGGGAGTGGTTTGGTATCAGGGGGAGGCGAATAGCAATGGCTTCAAGGCGGGTTTTTATGACGAGCATTTGATGCTGTTGGCGAGTGAGTGGCGGCGGTTGTGGGGGTATGAGTTTCCGATGGCTTGGGCGCAGTTGCCGAACTTTGAGGCGAATCGCGAAGACGGGTGGATGCGGGTGCGGGAGGGGATGTTCAAAGCGGTGAAGGCGGTGCCGGGAGCGGGGATGGCGGTGACATTGGATACGGGGGAGGCGAAGGACATTCACCCGAAAGACAAGCAGACGGTGGGGCATCGTTTGGCGCGGTGGGCGCTAGCGAAGGTGTATGGGAAGGGTGGGGCAAGCAGCGGGCCGTTGATGGTGAAGCAAGAGGTTCGTGGGACGGAAGTGGTGGTGGCGTTTGAGCATGTGGATGGTGGGTTAGTATTGAAGGAGGGTGGCGGTGCGAGTGGGTTTGAGGTGGCGGGCGCGGACAAGGTGTGGCATGCGGCCAAGGCGCGGGTCGAGGGTGAGCGGTTGGTAATTTCGAGCGATGCGGTGAAGGAGCCTGTGGCGGTGCGCTATGCGTGGGCGGAGATGGCGGCGGTGACGCTTTGGAATGGGGAGGATTTGCCGGCGAGTCCGTTTCGGACGGTGGATTGGGAATAAACCTAAAAACGGAAATGGCCGAGGGCGAATCTGCCGCCGTCATTGGCCCCACAAGGCTTCCCGCTTCTCGGGTGGCATCACCTTATCGATGCAACCGCTGCGAACCGGGAAGCCTTGTGGAACCAAGCACGACGCCATCTTCATCCCTTTCCATTCCCGTTTCTAGGATAAAAAAAGCCAGGGCGGTGAGGCCCTGGCTTGGTGGTGATTTGGTTGGGTTAGGCCATGAAGGTGGCGACTTTTTCCCAACCGGGGTTGGTGAGGACGAATTCGCGGGGTTGGAGGCGGGCGAGCCAGCCTTGGTCCCAGGCGAGTTTGAAGTCGCGACCCGGGTTGGCGGGGGGCTCCTGGCGGGCGCGGACGAGGAGGGCTTTGATGTCGCGCGGGCGGACGGTTTGGGTTTGGTCTTTGGCTTGGATGAGGCCGGTCAGGGCGGTGATTTTTTCGGGGAAGGTGGCGTTTTGGGTGGCGGCGAGGATTTGCTCGGTGGTGAGGCCGGCGAGGCGGTCGCGGATGGATTTGGCGGATTCGGTGAGGACGGGAGGGTTTTCCTCGAGGGTGATGCCAGCGAGTGGGCCTTCTTTGCGGGGTTGATCAGTTTCGGTGCGGGCAAGGCGACCTTTGCCGAGGAGGGCGGGGTCGGTGATGCGGTGGGTTTGGACGAGTTCGATGAGCTTGGGGAGGGCATCGGAGTTGAGGACGGCGTTCAGGTGGAAGCCTGGGGATTGGATGTGGAGTCGGATATTCATGTGGCGACTAGTATCGGGCTAAATGTAGACATGTATACAAGAAAATTTAAATATCATTTTGGGAGTTGATGGGAGAAGAGGATTCACGGGTTATTTGCCGATGCAGAAGGAGGAGAAGATGACGTCGAGGATTTGTTCGATGTCGGTGTGGCCGATGACGTCGCCGAGGGCTTGGAGGGCTTCGCGGAGGTCGAGGGCGATGAATTCGGGGGCGGCTTGGGCTTGGAGGGCGGAGAGAGCGGCGATGAGATGGGTTTCGACGCGTTCGAAGCAACTTTTGTGGCGGGTGTTGATGGCGACGGGATGATCGAAGGAGAGGGAGCCGCCTCGGAGGACAATGGAGCGGATGGCATCGCGGAGTTCAGGGAGGCCGGTGCGATTTTGGCAGGAGACCGGGATGGCGTGAGGGGAAGCTTGCCAGTCGGGATGGAGGGTGAGGTCGACTTTGTTGAGGATGAGGAGGTGGCGGTGCTGGGAGGCTGGGGGGAGGGTGAGGCGGGAGGCGGAGGCGGCGGGTTGGCTGGCGTCGATGACTTCGAGGATGAGGTCGGCGCGTTCGAGTTCGGTTTGGGTGCGTTGGATGCCGATGCGTTCGATGTCGTCGAGGCCTTCGCGGAGGCCGGCGGTGTCGACGAG
>JARXAL010000289.1 GCA_029865835.1 Verrucomicrobiaceae bacterium | reverse complement strand
TGGATGCACCGTGCAGTGGGATTCGGATGCTTTGGTTTATGCTGTTTGCAGCGGCGTTTTTGGCGGCTCGCTTTGGGTTACGGTGGGGGCGGACCGTCTTGTTGATGCTGGTGGCCGGCGGGCTGGCTTTGGTGGCGAACGGGGTGCGGGCAACGGTGCTGTTTTTTCCGGAGGCGGGACTGGTGGAGTGGCCGCACTGGACGCATGAGGGGACAGGGGTGGTGTTGTTTTTGCCGTGTCTGGGATTGTTGATGTGGTTGGCGGGGCAATGGGAGCGGAGGTCTGAGCTGGGTGGAGTTGGGAGTCAGGTAGGGCTAGGTTGGATGGTGGCGTTTGGGGTGGTTTGTGCGGGGGTGGCGATGACGTGGGGTTTGCAAGGCGAAGCTCCGGGGGGGACGATGGAAAAGGTGCAGGTCAAGTGGCCGGAGTCGTTTCGCGGGATGCCGCTGGAGCCGCTGCCGTTGTCGGTGAGGGAGGAGCATTTTGCGGCGGGGTTTCCCGGGGCCTTGGGGCGGTTTCGGTGCGGGGAGGGGGAGGTGATCTTCAGGCGGGTGGAGCGGGCGACGCGGATGCTGCATTCCGCTGAGGATTGTTTTAAGGCGGCGGGTTTTGAGATGAAGCGGCAATCGGGTCAGGCTGAGGCGGGGGACGGGCTTTGGCAGGTGTGGAAGGCGAGGCGAGGGGAGGAGCGGGAACTGGTGGTGTGCGAACAGATTCGGAGTGCGGAGGGGGATTTGTTTACGGATGTGTCGGCCTGGTATTGGAGGGCGTTGAGGCATCCGGAAGAAGGGCCTTGGACGGCGGTGACTTGGGTGCGATTTAGGCCGGATTGATGGGATTTGGTGAATCGTGGGAGCGGGGTGGTTTTTTCTGTGGCAAGCAGGGGGGGGCTGGCTTAGTTGGGCGGGTGGATGAAGCTGATTACAAAGTAAAACTGGAGATTTTCGAGGGGCCGTTGGACCTGCTGCTGTATCTCATCAAGAAGGATGAGATCGACATTTATGACGTGTCGCTGGAGCGAATCACGAAGCAGTACCTGGACTATGTGGACACGTTCAAGATGTTGAACATTGAGTTGGCGAGCGAGTTCATCGTGATGGCGGCCAATTTGATGTACATCAAGAGTCGGGAGTTGCTGCCGAAGTTGCAGCAACCGCCGGATGAGGAGGCGGATGAGGATGATCCACGGTGGGAATTGATCCGGCAGTTGGTGGAGTACAAGAAGTTCAAGGATGCGGCGCAGTTTTTGGGCACGCAGGAGGTGAAGGCGGACGAGTTTTTTGCGACAACGCCGGAGTTGCCTGATTTGAGTGCGCCGGTTGCGGTGGCGCAGGTGGGGGTGTTTGACTTGATTCGGGCGTTTCAGCGGGTGTTGAAGCGGTTTGAGAACACGACCGATATCCGGGAGATCGTGGATGATCGGTTCACGGTGGCGGACAAGATTGAGCATCTGCTGGACACGCTGGTGGCGGGAGAGCGGGTGCCGTTTGAGTCGCTGTTTCAGGGGGCGGCGAGTCGTGGGGAGGTGATTGTGACGTTTTTGGCGATGCTGGAGTTGATCAAGCTGAACCATTTGCAGGTGGAGCAGGAGACCCTGCTGGGGAGCATCGTGGTGTATCGACCGGAGATTTGAGATGGGCCAGCCACAACCGACGCCGATTGAAGTGAGTGAGTTGCCTGCATTGGCGCAGGCGACAATGAAGGCTGCGAAGTTTCCAGTGTTGGCGACGGTGGAGGGGGATCAGCCTCGGGTGAGACCGGTTTCGCCAGTGCGGACGGATGGCTTTACGGTGTATGTGGCGAATTTGCGGCGGTATGGCAAGACGGCGGAGATTGCGGCCAATCCGAAGGTGGAGTTGTGCTACACGGATGAGGAGCATAACCAGGTGAGGATCACGGCTGAGGCGGAGGTGGTGACTGAGGCTGGGATTTTGGGGGAGATTTGGGAAGGGAACCCTTTGCTGAGGGCTTATTTGAGGACACCGGAGAATCCGGAGTTGATCGTGTATCGGATGAAAGCGCTGAGGGTGAGGTACATGCGGGAGTGGGCGCTGGAGTACTATGAGGTGCCGATTCGTTAGTGAATGGGCCATTTTTGCTCAAAAGAGTGAATTCCAGGCTGGACGTGTCACTGCTTTTGTCATTAGTCTTCCTCTCCCCCCAAAATTCATGCGTCTGCTGTCAAAAATCCTGTGGTTCCTAGCCTTTTTGGTGGCCACATTCTGCTGGATGGTGCTATTCGAGCACGGTTTCAGTGTGGAAAGCTTCACCCGTGGGGTGAGCGAGGAGTTGAAGGAGATGGCGGCGAAGGTGACTGGGGGGGCGGCGGCTGAAGCGCCATCTGTGGAACCTGTTGCGGTGCCTGAAGCTCCTGCTGCCAAGAAGCCTGGGGCTTGACCGGGGCCAATCCAATTTCATTTTATCCAAACCAACTGATCTAAATCATCCTCATTCATCTGCTATGATCGTCCAAGAATCCGAACTCGAACCGAAATTTCAAAACCTCTGGAAGAAGGCGATGCTGTCGTTTGAGCAGCGCAACTGGGATTACGTGGTGAGTTTGACGTTGCCGATTGTGAAGGCGGTGCCGGGCTTTTTGGATGGTCGTCGTTTGTTGCGGCGGGCGGAGGGGGAGAAAGCGAAGGCTGGGACGAAGAAGATGTTCAGCTTTGGCGGTGGAGGTGGCGGTTTGTTTAAGGGCGGTGGCAAGAAGGAGCCGTTGGAGCAGATTGCGGATTTGGAGGAGAACGTGTTTCAGAATGATCCGTTCAGTTTGAATGGGAATTCGCAGCTGTATGATTTGGCGATGCGGATTCACTTTCCGGATTTGGCTGCGCTGGCGCTAGAGACGGTGATGATGGGACATCCGACGAACACAAAGAACATGTATAAGTTGGCAGACCATTACATGTCGCACGACAATCCGGAGAAGGCGGGGGACACGTATCGGGCGATTCTGAAGACGGATCCGCGGGACATGAATGCGATCAAGGGAGAGAAGGATGCAGCGGCGAGGATGTCGATCAGTCGTCAGGGGTGGGGTTCGGATGGGGATTTCCGCAAGTCGATGAAGAATGCGGATGAGGCGGCGGAGCTTGAGATGATGAACAAGCAGGGGATGACGCAGGAGCAAATGGAGGCTCTGCTGGCGAAGACGATCGAGCAGTACAACGCGGATCAGACGAACATCAACACGGTGAAGCGGATGGCGGATTTGTATGAGAAAATGGGGCAATTGGAGAGCGCGCAGATGTTCTTTGATTATGCGCTGACGCTGAATCCCGGGGATGTGGCGCTGCAACGGAAGACGGAGTTGCTGCGGGATGTGGTGAAGGATCGTGAGATTGAGCGGATGGAGGCTGAGATTGAGGTGGATCCCAACGCTCCGGACATCGATGAGAAGCGGGCGCGGATTGCAGAGATTCGGATGGAGCGTAGCGCGGTGGTGATCAATGAATCGAAGGCGCGGGTGGACCGGAATCCGACGGACAAGCAACTGCGCTATGATTTGGGCCAGGCGTACTTCAATGCGGGGATGTATACGGAGGCGATTCCGGAGTTGCAGCAGGCGAAGTCGAATCCGCACATTCGGACGAAGGCGATGTTGATGCTGGGGCGCTGCTTTGAGCGGAAGAACATGAACGATTTGGCGAAGAGTTCGTTTTCCGATGCGCTCAAGGAGTTGGCGATCATGGATGGGACCAAGAAAGAGGTGCTCTACGAACTGGCGATGGTGTGTGAGAAGCTGAGTGACCGCGAGGGTTACCTGGAAGCGTTGAAGGAGATCTACAACGCGGATTATGGGTATCGTGACGTGGCGACGCGGGTGGAGAGTTCGTACGCCTGATCCGGAGTGGGATTCGACTGAAATGCAAAAAGGCGAATGGGTGACCATCCGCCTTTTTGTTTTTTTGGTGTAGTGAACTACCCAATTATTGAAGGGCTTTGATGCGGCGGCAGACTTCTTCGACGTTGGCGCGGGTGTTGAAGGCGCTGATGCGGAAGTAGCCTTCGCCAGCGGAGCCGAATCCGGCGCCTGGGGTGATGACGACATTGGCTTCGTTGAGCATTTTGTCGAACATCTGCCAACTGGTGACGCCGGTGGGGCAGCCGACCCAGACGTAGGGGGCGTTAATGCCGCCGAAGACGCTCAGACCGGCTTCTTTGCAGGCTTGAACGAGGAGGGCGGCGTTGCCCATGTAGTGTTCGATGAGGGCGCGGACCTGGGATTTCCCTTCATCGGTGTAGAGGGCGGCGGCACCGCGTTGGACGATGTAGCTGGCGCCGTTGAACTTGGTGCTGTGGCGGCGGCTCCAGAGCGGGTGGATGGCCTGGGGGGTGCCGTCTTTTTTGCGACCCATGAGGGTTTTGGGGATGACGATGAAGGCGCAGCGGACGCCGGTGAAGCCGCCGTTTTTGGAGAAACTGCGGAACTCGATGGCGCAATCGCGGGCGCCTTCGATTTCGTAGATGGAGCGGGGGATGGCGGGGTCCTGGATGAAGGCCTCGTAGGCGGCGTCGTAGAGCAGGATGGCTTTGTTTTTGAGGGCGTAGGCGACCCAGGCTTCGAGTTGGGCGCGGGTGGCGGTGGCGCCGGTGGGGTTGTTGGGGTAGCAGAGGTAGATGAGGTCGACGGGTTCGGCGGGAATCTCGGGGACAAAGCCGTTCTCGGCGTTGCACTTGAGGTAGACGAGGCCTTCGTAGGCGCCGTTTTCATTGGCGTCGCCGGTGTTGCCGATCATGACATTGGTGTCGACGTAAACGGGGTAAACGGGGTCGGTGATGGCGATTTTATTGCCGGCGCCGAAGATATCGAGGATGTTGCCGGTGTCGCACTTGGAGCCGTCGGAGATGAAGATTTCGTCGGGTTCGACATTGAGGCCGCGGGCCTTGAAGTCGTGGTCGGCGATGGCGTTGCGGAGGAAGTCGTAGCCTTGCTCCGGGCCATAACCTTTGAAGGTTTCGGGAACGCCTTGTTCGTCGACGGCGTCATGCATGGCGTAGCGGACGGCTTCGGGGAGGGGTTCGGTGACGTCGCCGATGCCGCAGCGGATGAGGCGTTTGGCACCCTCGGGGTTGGATTCATTGAAGACTTTGACGCGACGGGCGATTTCCGGGAAGAGGTATCCGGCTTTCAGCTTGAGGTAGTTTTCGTTGATGTAGGCCATGGTGTGGGCGGGATGATGGCGAGATGCGGGGTGGATGCAAGGTTCTGTCGTGAGGAGTTACGATGTTTTGCGGAGAGAAAATCGCAGTTTTTTGGAGCGGGAAGTGGACAGTGTGCTAGCGTCTTGGCTCTCCGGCCTGGAATACAATCTGCTTTTGGACTGTTTTTGGGTGGGCTGATACAAACCCCGATCTTTTAATTTCAAGACCCTGACTGATTATGGCTAAAAAAACGATTCATGACCTGGAACTGAATGGCAAGCGAGTGTTGGTGCGTGTGGATTTCAATGTACCGCTTGAGGAGAAGGACGGGGAGATGGTGATCACGGATGACACGCGGATTCGGATGACACTGCCGACGATTCAGGCGCTGATGGAGAAGGGGGCGAGGATCATTTTGTGCAGTCACTTGGGGCGTCCGAAGGGTCAGCGGGATCCAAAGCAGAGTTTGAAACCGGTGGCGGCGGCGCTTGGGGCGTTGATTGGCAAGACAGTGGGTTTTGCAGAGAGTTGTGTGGGAGCTGAGACGAAGGCGGCGGCGGAGGCTTTGCAGAATGGAGAGGTGCTGCTGCTGGAGAATGTGCGTTTTGAGGCGGGTGAGGAGAAGAATGATGCCGAACTGGCGAAGCAGTTTGCGGAGTTGGCGGAGGTGTTTGTGAACGATGCTTTTGGATCGGCGCACCGGGCGCACTCTTCGACGGCAGGTGTGGCCTCGTATTTGCCAGCGGTTTCGGGTTTGCTGATGGAGAAGGAACTGGCCTATCTGCATGACGAGTTGGAGAATCCGGCGCGGCCGTTTGTGGTGATTTTGGGTGGCGCGAAGGTGAGCGACAAGATTGAGGTGATCAATCGCCTGCTGGAAAAGGCGGATTCGATCATCATTGGGGGAGGGATGGCGTACACGTTCCGGAAGTTGGTGCAGGGCATCACGCTGGGTAAGAGTTTGTATAAGCCCGAGTGGGAACCGATCGCGCAGGCGGCTTTGGACAAGGCGAAGGCGCTCGGGGTGAATTTGTTGATTCCGGTGGATGCGTTGATCACGGACTCGTTTGATTTTGACACGAAGCAGTTGGGTGTGACGCGGTATACGGGGGTGAATGAGGATATTCCGGAGGGTTGGGAAGGGGTGGATATCGGACCTGAGTCGGTGAAGCTGTTTGCTGAGGCGGTGGCCGGGGCGAAGACGGTGATTTGGAACGGGCCGATGGGAGTGTTTGAGATCAAGGAAGCGGCCAAGGGGACGTTTGACATCGCTGAGGTGGTGGCTGCGAACAACGGGGCGACCACGATCATTGGGGGTGGGGACAGTGTGAAAGCGGTGAAGAAGGCCAAGTTGGCGGACAAGATGACCTTTATTTCGACCGGGGGAGGGGCCTCGCTGGAGTTGCTGGAAGGAAAAGTGCTGCCAGGGGTCGCTGTGTTGCTGGACAAGTGACATTTTTGACCCTAAAGGAACGGCCCCCCTCAATTCGATATCTACATGGCAACCTTTCGTAAACCCATCATCGCAGCTAACTGGAAAATGCACATGACACCTCAGGAGACTGAGGAGTTCTTGCGGAGTTTTGCCCGGCTGGTGCCGGAGAAGTGCCCGGTGCAGGTGGTGGTGGCGCCGCCGTTTGTGAGTCTGGAGCGGGCGAGCAGTGTGCTGAAGAATGGGCGTGAGAAGGGGATTGAGTTGGCGGCGCAGAACATGTCGCAGCATCCGGCTGGGGCTTACACGGCTGAGATCAGCGCCCGGATGATCAAGGAGTGCGGGTGCACGCAGGTCATTTTGGGTCACAGCGAGCGGCGGGCGATTTTTGGTGAGACCGATGCGGTGATTAACGCGAAGGTGATTGCGGCGTTGGAAGCGCGGTTGCACCCGATTCTTTGCGTGGGTGAAACCCTGGAGGAGCGGGATGGGGGATTGATCGAGAAGGTGTTGGAGACCCAGTTGCGTGGTGGTTTGGCGGAGGTCGGAGCGCACAAGATGCTTGAGTGCGTGATCGCCTATGAGCCGGTGTGGGCGATTGGGACCGGGCGGACCGCGAGTCCTGAGCAGGCTCAAGAGGCGCATGCGTTTATCCGCAAGGTGCTGGGTGATATCTTTGATGTGGATACGGCGCAGAAAATTCGGATCCAATACGGCGGCAGTGTGAAGCCTAACAACATGGCGGAACTCATCAGCCAGACGGATGTGGACGGTGCGTTGGTGGGTGGAGCGAGCCTGGAGAGTGCAAGTTTCTGGGAAATCTGCAAAGCGGCTATCGACTGGGCACAGGCGCAGGGTTGAGTCGGGGGGTAGGGGTAAGGTTGGTGGCTGGAGTCGTGCTGGATGCGTTCCAGCGTTTGTTGTGTTGTTGGTTTCTGGGGTCTTCTGTGAAGGGACTTGGCATGTTGGGCTCTTGATCTGGGATGACATCTTTTAATTTCCTACTTTACACATGGGGAATAAGGTCAATAGTCGCGGAATGAACGCAGTATTGGCAGAAAAACTTGATCAGGAACTCCGGGGGAAGTCGGCTGGGGAGGTGATTCGTGGGGTGTTGGAGTTGGGATTGGGGCGGGCGGTGGTGACGACGAATTTTCGGCCTTATGAGGCGGTGATTTTGCATTTGGCGGCGGCGATTCAGCCTAGGGTGGATGTGCTTTGGGTGGATCATGGGGCCAATTTGCCGGAGACGTATCGGTTTGCGGATGCGACGATGAAGCAGGTGGCGATGACGGTTTATCCGTATCTGCCGAAGATGACGGCGGAGCATTGGAAGGCGATCAATGGGGGGCTGCTGCCGACGCCGGACGAAGTGGAGAAGGTGGAGGACTTTAGCCGGGTGATGAAGCTAGAGCCGTTTGAGAGGGGGATGCGGGAGATGGCACCGGCGGTGTGGATCACGGCGTTGAGGCGGGAGCAGAATCCGCAGCGGGCGGCGACGCTGAAGACGGTGATGTGGGATGAGAAGTTTCAGACGCTGAAGGTGAATCCGTTGCTGGATTGGACGCGGGTGGAGTTGGACGCTTATGTGGCGGCGAATGGGTTGCCCAATGAGAACACTTACTATGACCCAGCCAAAGGGGATGAGAAGCATGAGTGCGGTTTGCATGCGGCGTTGACGACTGATGCGGCGAAGTAACCGAGAACCTTTTCAAATTTGTTCATGTCACTGACACACCTGCAATACTTGGAGAGCGAAGCGATCTATGTGCTTCGCGAAACGGCGGCTCAATTTCAGAAACCGGCGCTGCTTTTTTCGGGCGGCAAGGATTCGATTGTGATGGCCTGGCTGGCGCGGAAGGCGTTTTATCCAGCACGGATTCCGTTTCCTTTGCTGCATGTGGACACGGGGCACAATTTTCCGGAGGCGATGACGTATCGCGATGAGTTTGTGAAGGAGATTCGGGCGAATTTGGTGGTGGGGTTGGTGCAGAAGAGCATTGATGAGGGTCGGGTGGTGGAGGAGAAGGGGCCGAATGCGAGTCGGAACAAACTGCAGACGGTGACGTTGTTGGACACGATCGAGGAGCATCAGTTTGATGCGTGTTTGGGTGGGGGGCGTCGGGATGAGGAGAAGGCGCGGGCGAAGGAGCGGTTTTTCTCGCATCGCGACGAGTTTGGTCAGTGGGACCCGAAGAATCAGCGGCCTGAGTTGTGGAACATTTTCAATGGGAGGAAGCACTTTGGGGAGCACTTCCGGGTGTTTCCGTTGTCGAACTGGACGGAGATGGATGTGTGGCAGTACATTCGGCAGGAGAGCATTCCGTTGCCGAGTTTGTATTTTTCGCACCAGCGGAAGATCATCAATCGGCATGGGCAATTGCTGGATGCGGAGACGGGGTTTGTGAATTTGTTGGAGGAGGAGAAGGCGAAGATTGAGGAGATGACGATTCGTTTCCGGACGGTGGGTGATGTGACGTGCACGGGAGCGGTGCTGTCGACGGCGGCGACGCTGGATGACATCGTAGCTGAGGTGGCGGCGGCGCGGCAGACGGAGCGTGGGACGCGGGCGGATGATCGGAGGTCGGAGACGGCGATGGAGGACCGGAAAAAAGAGGGGTATTTCTAAAACCCGATAGTGCTAAGACGAACAAGATTACTGACTTTTCGAAGACCTATTTACATGGACGTTCAACTCAATCCCGAAGAATCCAGTTTGCTGCGCTTTACGACGGCGGGCTCTGTTGATGATGGCAAAAGCACGCTGATTGGGCGGTTGCTTTATGACTGCAAAAGCATTTTTGAGGATCAGTTGGCGGCGGTGGAGGAGTCTTCAAAGCGGCGGGGGGATGAGCATGTGAATCTGGCGCTTTTGACGGATGGGCTGCGGGCGGAGCGGGAGCAGGGGATCACGATTGATGTGGCGTATCGGTATTTTGCGACGCCGAAGCGGAAGTTCATCATCGCGGATACTCCGGGGCACGTGCAGTACACGCGGAACATGGTGACTGGGGCTTCGACGGCGGATTTGGCGATCATTTTGATTGATGCGCGTCAGGGAGTGGTGGAGCAGACGCGGAGGCACGCGTTTTTGGCGGGGTTGCTGCGGATTCAGCAGGTGGTGCTGGCGGTGAACAAGATGGATTTGGTGGACTACGACCAGAAGGTGTTTGATTCCATTTGCGCGGATTTCATGAGGTTTGCGGCGGATTTGGAGAATCCGGTGGCGATCATGCCGATTCCGATGAGTGCGTTGAATGGGGACAATGTGGTGGATGCCTCGGACAAGATGGATTGGTATTCGGGGCCGACGTTGTTAGAGCATTTGGAGATGGTGAAGGTGCATCTGGGAGAGGCGCATGTGGAGTCGCGGTATCCGGTGCAGTGGGTGATTCGGCCGATGTCGGACGAGCATCATGATTATCGGGGGTATGCAGGCCGGGTGGCGAGTGGGAGTTTCAAGGTGGGTGACCAGGTGATCGCGTATCCGGCGGGATTGACCTCGACGATCACGGGGATTCACACGTTCAACGGGGACTGCGAGGAGACGGAGCCTGCGTTGTCGTATTCGATTGAGTTGGCGGACGAGATTGACATCAGTCGCGGGGATCTGCTGGCGAAGCCTGAGAATCCGCCGCATGTGACGCAGAATTTGGATGCGATGATCTGCTGGTTTTCGGAGAAGAAAATGAAGACGCGGGGTCGGTATTATTTGCGGCACACGACGCGCGAGGTGAGGGCAGTGGTGCAGGAGGTGGTGTACAAGGTGGACATCACGACCTTGGACAAGGTGGCGGAGCAGACGGAGTTCTCGATTAATGACATTGGGTGCATTCGATTGCGGTTGGCGACGCCGATTTTTTGTGATGCGTATTCGGTGAACCGGATCACGGGGAGTTTTGTGCTGGTGGATGAGCAGACGAACAACACGGTGGCTGCGGGGATGATCACGCGGACGCTGGATGGGGCGGATGACTCGGATGCGGCAGGGGCGTATGCGATTTGATTCTGCTTCCGCTAGGCGGGTTGAGATTCGATAGCGTGTGGTGGAGGTTTTGCTGGAAGTTTGGTTGGGGACGCGTCGTCAAAGGACGATGCGTTCTTTTCTTTGGCTAGTGATGGGGTGTTTGGTGGCTGGGGTTTCGGATTTGGGGGGAGCGGAGAGTCGGCCGAACATCATCATGGTGTTTATTGATGACATGGGGTGGGGGGATTTTTCCTGCTTTGGGAATGGGGATGCGAAGACGCCGAATGTGGATCGGTTGGCGGCGGAGGGGATTCGGTTTGAGCAGTTTTATGTGAACTCGCCGATTTGCTCGCCTTCGCGGTGTGCGCTGACGACAGGGCAGTATCCGCATCGGTGGCGGATCACGTCGTATTTGAACAACCGGGCGGACAATGAGCGGCGGGGTGTGGCGGATTGGCTGGATGTGAAGGCGCCGACGCTGGCGAGGATGCTGCAGGGGGCGGGGTATGCGACGGGGCACTTTGGGAAATGGCATTTGGGCGGGCAACGGGATGTGGATGATGCTCCGCCGATCACGGCGTATGGCTTTGATGAGTCGCTGACGAATTTTGAGGGGATGGGGGCGAAGTTGCTGCCGATGACGATGAAGCCTGGTGAGGTTGAGCCGGGGAAGATTTGGGGGGATGCGGAGCGATTGGGCGGGCCGGTGGAGTGGAGGCAGCGGTCGACGATCACGAGTGGGTTTATCGAGGCGGCGATTCCTTTTATGGAGCGGGCGGTGGCGGCGAATAAGCCGTTTTATGTTAACCTTTGGCCGGATGACGTGCATGGGCCGTGGTGGCCGCCGGTGGACAAGTGGGCGGAGGGGAAGCGGGGTTTGTATTTGTCGGTGCTGGAGGAGATGGATCGGCAGTTTGGGAGGCTCTTCGATTTTGTGAGAGGCTCGCCCGAGTTGAGGGAGAACACTGTCATATTGATCTGTTCGGACAATGGGCCGGAGTCTGGAGCGGGGAGTGCGGGACCGTTTCGGGGGACGAAGGCGACGCTTTATGAGGGAGGGGTGCGGTCGCCTCTAGTGGTTTGGGGGCCGGGGTTAACGGCGAAGGGGAAGGCGGGCCGTGTGAATGGGGAGTCGGTGTTTGCGGCGTTTGATTTGGCGCCTTCGCTATTGGAGCTTGCGGGTGTGTCGAAGCCGGATGGGGTGGTGTTTGATGGGGAGCGTTTAGCGGGGGTCTTGGTGGGGGAGAGTGAGGTGTCGCGGAAGGCGCCGATTTTTTGGAGGCGTCCTCCGGATCGGAAGACGGTGTCGCTGACTCAGCCGGAGCGGTTGCCGGATTTGGCGATGAGGGAGGGGAACTGGAAGCTGCTGTGCGAGTATGACGGGGGGCGGGCGCAGTTGTATGATTTGACTGCGGATGCGGGCGAGGCTCGGAATGTGGCGGAGCAGAATGGGGAGGTGGCGGAGCGGATGAGGCGGGCGGTCGTAGCGTGGCATCGGTCGATGCCGGAGGATCGTGGGGAGGTGTTGGGAAAGGAGGTTGGGAAGGCGAAGGGGAAGGGGAAGAAGGCGGGGAAGTGAGGTGGGAGGTTGGGGGTGGTTTGTGGCTTTGGGGTGGGATAGTGGGCGAGGTTGGAGGAAGCATCACGCGGAGCGGTGATGGGTAC
>JARXAL010000232.1 GCA_029865835.1 Verrucomicrobiaceae bacterium | reverse complement strand
GCATGGGGAGGGGCGAAATCTTGGTGGCGTATGGAGGCACCGGAGGTTGATCTTCGGGAGGGCGGTGTGGTACTTCGATTGAGATGGAGGCTGGCGGAGGTGCATGTGTGTGACCTGACGGTGAATTTGCGTTTGAAGCGTGAGGAGAGCGAGTTTCACTGCGAGATCGTAGACGGAGCCTATGGACGCTTGAAAGTGCCCAGAGGACTACTGCATCCTGCCAAGGCTGTGTTATCGCATTTGGCAGATGTCTTGAGGCCTGAGATAGATGCTTTGTTTGCCATGAATCAGATTCAAATTGTGGATGATCAACTGCTGCTGGATCCGCGTTTCCTTGACTCCGCTGCGCAGGCTGCAACCACCAATCGTTGATCATGTATCGCTCCTGTCTCTTCTTGGCTTCTGTTCAAAGCTTGTGCCTTCTTGGTATGGTAAACGGGCAGGTTGATGATCTGCCATTGCCTCAAGAGAGACTATCGGGCGCGCCCTCTGTTCCGCCATCATTCACTCCATCGCCCGCACTTGATATGCCAGCACTGCCCGTGCCGGTAACGCCAGTTCCGAGTCGGGCGCCAACGAAGTCGTCTGCGGTTCCTAGTTCGACAAGTTCCTCTGGGCAATTCATTGTCTATGGACCTGATTTACGTGTGCGGAGCGGAATTGCCGGGAAGTGCGAGGACATTAGTTTGGAGTTGGGGCGCTTGTTGCGGACCCCGGACGCGTGGGTGCGAACGGTGGTGGTGCAGATCAAAGCTTTGACGCCAGCGGATCCACCGGACTTGGG
The DNA here is from genome assembly GCA_029865835.1 of Verrucomicrobiaceae bacterium. Taxonomy (GTDB): domain Bacteria; phylum Verrucomicrobiota; class Verrucomicrobiia; order Verrucomicrobiales; family Verrucomicrobiaceae; genus JAGRPD01. The sequence continues at coordinate 34,066 of JARXAL010000232.1, read as the reverse complement.
GATCACCACTCAGGTTAGCGCATTGACGCACGGAGGGTTTCACCTGCAAATGAATGTGCCTGAGCGGAGCGGGCTGCGGCCTGCGGATTTCCGGAGGGAGCTGATTCGTCTGCTGCTTTCAGAGAGAATCCTGCGATCGCACAAAGAGGTCCCCGACGAAAGAAATTCTAACTTGGTGCCGCCGTGGGTTCACACCGGAGTGATCAAGGCGTTGGACTATCGATTGCGAGGGCGGCCGAGTGCCGAGTTTGCTGCCATTTTCAAGAGTGGGAAGGTTTACGGGATTGAGGAAATCTTGGATGCGGAGGGGACTGGATTGGATGGGCTATCGCGCACGATATATGAGACGTCCTGCTGCGCCCTTGTGTTGGCAGTATTGGACCAGCCAGACGGGCCGTTGCGGTTCAGTCGTTTTTTGGCTGCATTGGCTCAAGAAGAGAAGCCGCAGCGGGAATTGCTGAAACAGTGGTTTCCAGCGTTGGCCGAGTCCGATACGAGCTTGAACAAGTGGTGGTCGTTGCAATTGGCGTCGTTGGCTGCGCCAAGTATGGCGGAGACGCTGGACCCCACTCAGACGGCGGAATTGCTTGATCGCGCGCTGACTTTCCTGGTGCCTGCTATGCCTGAAAGCAAGCTGCCGGAGCCCCAGAAGATTTCAAGCTTAGCATCGCAACGTCCGGCAGCCTTAAAGATGCCAGATCCTGCGATTGGTAACGATACGAGTGCGTCGATGGCGGCGGTCTCTTCGAGTTCGACAGCAAAGAAGTCGGGTCCAGGTAAGTCCAGCAAGCCTGCAACCAAGTCGGTTTCGAGTCGTCCGAAGGAATTGCCTGAGGCACCGGAGGTTGCTGCAGAGGCCACCGAAGAAGAGAAGTCTAAGAAAGGCTTTTTGCGAAACTTCATTCCGTTCATGCAGAATGATTCGGATAAAAAGAAGGAGGAGTTGGCTGCCGAAGAAGAGGCCGAGGTTATGGCCAAAGCCGAGAACAAGGAGGAGCTTTCCAAAGAAGAAGCCTCTGCGGCTAAAGATCGAGAAAAGGAGTTAAGGAAGGCCGAGGAAAAGGAAGCGAAGGAGAAGGCTGCTCAGGAGAAAGCGGATCGAGAGAAGGCCGAAAAGGAGAAGGAAGCTCAAGCGAAGCTTGAAAAGGAGAAGGCTCGAATTGAGGCGGCTGAGGCCAAAAAGGCTGCCAATATGAAGGAGGAGGCGTCGAAATCGGAAGCCTCCTCAGACAAGCCAAAAGAGAAATCCGCTGAGCCTCCGGCTGAAGGTGGGCGTGGTAAGTCTTTGAACCCGTTGAAATGGTTCCGCGGTAACAAAAGTTCGAAGGAGGAGGCTGAGACACCCGGTGAAAAGGAGCTTTCAATCCGATTGTTTGATCCAGCGGCCCTTGATTTAGAGAATACCGCTCGTGTGAAGGTTTCGAGGGGGCCTGTGAGCTTTGGTGAGCGAGGTCGGTACGTTCAGGCGCCGGCAGACCAGTCCCAGAATCCTGCGGAAAGCAGTCTGGTTCCATTTCCGATAGAAGATTTTGCCGTTGTGATGGGGCATCCAGAGAAGCAAAGGCTGCTTTCTCAAATGCGTCTTGCGCTGCAAGACGTTGCTGTTCGGGGCAATGTGCTATTCAGAGATATCGCAAACGATTACATCAGTGTGATTAATGAGTTGTCAGTGGGAAAGACCAAAGGAGCGGATGAGAAACTGAAGGCACTGCGCAAGCGGGCTGTCGAGAGCTACGTGAAGGCTTGTGCGGTCCAAGATCACTTGGACTGGTATGAGGCGACGCAGTCGACGCGGTATAGTGGATTGTTTGAGGATTTCCTCACGTTACCAGATCGCGTGCGGGAAGAGTTACCACCGCGGAATGACCCGATATCCAAGTACTTGGATGAGGTAGAGGCGTTGTTGGGTCGATAGCACTCATTAGCGTTTGTTTTAAAAGTCAAAGCGCTCATGTGGCGGCGGGAATGGTTCCACGAGTTCGGTCTGGGTTTTTGCGCTATTCCACCCTGCGTGATTGGATCCTGAGCTTTGGCAGTCACGCTCGCTGCCTCAACACTCAACACTCAGAAATCCGATTTTTGAGCAGATTCTAATTCAACTCGACCTTTTCGGGCATGCCTGCGATGAGGCCGAACAACGGTCCCATTCCTTTAAGGACTTCATGCCAAAGAGAATCGGGATGGCGTGTGGTGAGCACCTTCTTTTCGGGTGAGATTGCAATCCAGGAGCGACGTTCCATTTCCTTTTCCAATTGGCCTTCCCCCCAGCCGGAGTAACCTACAAAGCCCCGCACTTCGCGGCCCAGGCTCATTTCGTGAAGGGCATCGTCGACGGAGAGATGGGTTTGGATTCTCAACTGACGTTTTGCTCGGCTCCATCGCAATGAAGCAAAGGCCATTTTGTCGGCAGAAACGGGCCCCCCCATGAATACCGGAGCGCTACCCAAGGGTCCGAGTTCGGCATCGGGCATGAGGTCGGCGACGCGTTGATTCAGCGGGCGATTCAAGATATAGCCAAACGCGCCTTCGTCTGACGAATGGGCAGCCAAGAAGATGACTGAACGAGAGAAATTGGGGTCCTTTAAAGTGGGTGCCGCCAGCAACAGTTGCCCGGAGTATTCATGCGGGGTGGAGAGGTCGTGAGACATACGTGATGGTGTGAATATTCACTGCATTGTGTGGAGCGCAAGTATCCTGGGTGGAGCGGGAGGCGTTTTGGGAGTCAGTTTTTGCATTGATTGAGAAGCTGGGGATTGAAATTGAATCGGGACTTGGTGTTTTGGCAGCGAAGGTTTGATGGATTGTGCTAATGGGATATTGATCGGCGGTTCGAAATGTCTTTAGCAAGTGCCCTGGTAGGTTTGGGCACATGCCTGTTGGCGTATGCAGGAAGATGGCTGCGTCTTATTTGGGAAGGTCGTGGGTTGATATTCGCAAGATTGCGAGAGGGGAGGGCTTGATGAATGTGTGACTTTTTCCATTCTGCGTGTACATTCCTTCGACAAACAAGAGATTGTCGACGTACGGACGACAATGAGAAGTGGCCAAGAACTCATCCTCGCCACGAAAGGCTATGCAAAAGACTCCAGTTTGATCAGTTGGTGGCATGTCTTGTCGACGCTTGCGCTGCTGGTTGGTTCTTTTTGGGCGACGTTATTGATTGGGCCAATCTGGGCCAAAATGGTATTCAGCGTTTTGGCGGGCCTCTTTTTGTTGAGGATGTTTGTGATCTACCACGATCAGCAGCATCATGCGATCCTTCCCCGGTCTCGCTTGGCAGAGATTTTGATGAGGGCATTTGGAATCTATGCCCTGAGCGCGAGTAGTATCTGGAGGAGCTCGCACAATCATCACCACAACCATAACTCGAAGCTTCGAGGATCAAACATTGGGTCGTTTCCGATTATGACTTCCAATGGTTTCATGGGTTCGACGCGGGCGGCACAGCGAGAGTATCTGGGCATTCGTCATCCTGTTACGATTTTGTTCGGTTACTTCACGATGTTCCTATATGCGATGTGCGTGCAACCGTTCTTGAAAGACCCGAAGCGTCATTTTGATTGCCTGGTTGCGTTGGTTTTACATGTGGCCATTGGGGTGGCGCTCTATTTGTATGGGGGTTGGCAGGCCGTGCTGTTGACACAAACGCTCCCACATTTCATCACTTATGCGATTGGATCTTACCTGTTTTATGCTCAGCATAACTTCCCCGGAGTATTGTTTTATGAGAAGGGTGGATGGACTTATGAGAAGGCCGCGCTGGAGTCCTCCAGCTACATGAGAACCGGGCTCATCATGCGTTACTTCACGGCGAATATTGGTTTCCATCATGTTCATCATCTAAACGCCAAGATTCCGTTTTACCGATTGCCGGAGGTCATGCGAGATTTTCCTGAGTTGGGGTCGGCGGTGACAACATCACTTAGTCCGATGAACATCATGCGTTGTTTGCGCCTGAAGGTCTGGGATGTGGATGCCCAGCGGATGGTGAGTTTGCGGGAAATGAGGCGGTTGCAAAACGACAGGCTGGCGGCGGAATCCGCGATTTTCTCAGAAGTCAGTTTGGTTTCCTCTCACTAGCGGGTAGTTGACTTTAGCTCATTTTATTATGCCAACCACTGTTGCTGAAATAGCCTTACTTGTCGGAGGCGAAGTGATTGGAGACTCGTCTATCATTCTTACTGGATTTGCCTCCGCTTCTGAGGCTCGGACGGGGGATCTGACTTTTGCCGAGAAGGCGAGCTACTTTAAGGCGGCAGAAGAGAGTGGGGCGTCTGCCGTGCTGGCGCCGGCGGGCTTAGAATCGGCGCAAAAGACATTGATTCGAGTGGCCGATGCACGGGTGGCGATGGCGAAGTTACTGCCGCACTTTTTTCCGGAGGAGAGTTTTGTTCCTGGGATCCATCAGAGCGCCAGCATTGCACCGAGCGCTCAGATTGATCCTTCGGCTCATGTGGGGCCGCATTGCATTGTGAGTGAAGGGGTGAAGATCGGGGCGAGGTGTGTCCTGATGGGTGGCAATCATTTGGGGACAGGGACTACGTTGGGTGAAGATGTGCATTTGTTTCCGCAGGTAACACTTTATCATCAGACGATCGTTGGGAATCGGGTAAGGATTCATGCGGGAACGACAATTGGGGCGGACGGCTATGGGTATGTGTTTGATCAAGGGCGTCATCGCAAGGTTTTGCAGGTTGGAAATGTGGTGATTCATGATGATGTCGAGATCGGGGCCAATGCGGCTATTGATCGGGGGGCGCTTGGGTCAACGATCATCGGAGCGGGGACGAAGGTAGATAACTTGGTGCACGTGGCGCACAACGTGGAGATGGGGCGGCACTGTTTGATCATGGGCCAGGTGGGTTTTGCGGGTAGCACTCATTTGGGCGACTACACGGTGATTGCCTCGCAGTCGGGAATTGCTGGGCATTTGAAACTGGGGCGTCAATCGACGGTTGGTGCGAAGTCGGGGGTGATGCGGAATGTTCCAGATGGCGGAACCGTTCTTGGGATTCCGGCGGCACCGGATAAGCACACGAAGCGTCAGTGGATTGCGCTCCAGCAGTTGCCGGAGATGATTCGTAAGGTGCGTGATCTGGAGAAGCAATTGAAGGCACTTCAGAATCTGGAAGCGGTCGAGTAGTCGACCTGTCAGTGAACTTTACCTGGGGTTGGATTTTTCGATGACGCGGAATGTTCAGAGATCGTCACGGGTTCGGCGTTGCCAAAGGGCAGAGTTTCCTGCAAAGATGGGATCATGAATGATCTGACCCGTCAGGTGACGCCTGGCAAATCTCTTCCTGAAGATGTCCTTCGCGCTGCTGCTGCGGCGTTGGTAGACCCTGCGGTGGAGGCAAAAGAGAAGGCTGATTTTTTGCGGGCACTGGCGCGGAGGGGTGAGACACCAGAGGAGATCGCGGGATTTGTGAGGGAGTTTTTGGCGCTTGCGGTGGATCCAAAAGTTAACCGGGAGCGTGTTCCGGGGCCGATGTTGGATGTGGTGGGAACGGGGGGCGATAAGCTGAATCTCTTCAATGTTTCGACGACGGCGATGTTCATTTTGGCTGGTGGGGGTGTGTGTGTGACGAAGCATGGCAATCGAGGGGTGACGTCCAAAAGTGGTGGTGCGGATGTGTTGGAGTCGATGGGAGTGAAGATTGATTTGCCGCCTGAAAAGGTCGCGCGCGGGGTCGAGTCACTGGGAATTGGTTTTTTCTTTGCGCCTTTGTATCATCCGGCGTTTAAGGCGGTGGTGGATGCTCGGAAGTTGTTGGCAACGGAGGGGCAGCGGTCGATGTTTAACCTGTTGGGACCATTGCTGAATCCTATTCGACCTGACCACCAGTTGATTGGAGTGTTCGACGAGGCGTGGACCGACGTGTTCGCGGATATTCTATGTCGATTGGGGCGCAAAGCGGCGTGGGTGGTGCATGGTAGCGCTCCGGGAGGGAAGGGGATGGATGAGTTGTCAACGTTGGGGACGAATACCGTTTGTGAACTGCGTGGTGGTCAGATCACGAAATCCAAGCTGAATGCGGCTGACTATGGGTTTGCGAGGGCTAAACTGGCGAGTCTTGAGGGCGGGGATGCGTTGATGAATGCGGCTATTTTAGAGGGGATTTTGGAGGGTCATGTGGTCGGGCCGAAAAGGGACTTGGCAGTATTGAATGCGGCGGCGGGCTTTGTCATCACGGGACTCGCGATGGATCTAGCGGAGGGTAAGTTGCGAGCAGAAGAGTCGATCGACCGGGGGGCGGCACATGCGAAACTGAGGGCGCTTCAAGATTTGTGTTGAGGGAATATTTGAGTTCGTTGTGTCTCCCATCTTGCGGAAAGGCAATTCCCCTCCACCTTTTGGGTTCTCTTTCTCCTCTTTGAACACTATGGAAAACGTTATCATCATCGGAACCGGTTGTGCGGGCTATACTGCGGCAGTTTACGCTGCGCGCGCGAACCTGAACCCATTGATTTTGTCCGGCAATATGCCCGGGGGGCAACTCACGACTACGACGGAAGTGGAGAATTTCCCGGGTTTTCCGGAAGGTATCATGGGGCCAGAGTTGATGATGCGAATGCAACAACAGGCTGAGCGATTCGGAACGCGCATTGAGTTTGCGCTGGTAACGGGGGTGGAAAAGGCTGCGGAGGGGCATTTCGACATCAAGCTTGAGGATGGAACGACAAAGCAGGCGCGCACGGTGATCGTTGCGACAGGAGCATCCCCCAGGCATCTGGGTCTGCCGAACGAGAAAAGTCTGATTGGGCATGGCTTAACGAGCTGCGCCACTTGTGATGGAGCATTTTATCGTAATGTGCCGGTAGCGGTCATCGGTGGTGGGGATAGTGCGTGCGAGGAAGCCTCTTTCTTGACCAAATTTGCTTCGAAGGTCTATTTGATCCATCGTCGTGACACCCTGCGGGCGTCAAAGATCATGGCGGATCGGGCTTTGGCGAATCCGAAGATTGAGCCGGTTTGGAACTCGACGGTGAGCGAGTACTTGACGGATGAAAAAGGTGAGATGCGGGCAGTGACTTTGGAGAACTTGGTCAATGGCGAGAAGTCGGAATTGGAGATCAAGTGTGTGTTTGTGGCGATTGGACACGTGCCTAATGGGGCGTTTCTCGGGGACTTGGTGGATACGGATGAGAATGGTTACATTCTGCAAACGAAGGGGACTGCGACGAAGACGGTAGGGCTGTTTGCGGCTGGAGATGTGGCCGATCATGTTTATCGGCAGGCGATAACTGCGGCGGGTCAAGGATGTGCTGCTGCGCTGGAGGCGGAACGATATCTCGCCGATATCGGGGTGCACTAAGTGTGCCTTCAGGGGGTCACACGAGAGCTGATTGCATCGGCGATGGTGTCGACGCTGTGGAGGGTGGTGCGGGCTGCTTCAGCGTCGGCGAGTTTGAGGCCGAATTTTTTCTCGAGGGCAACGACGAGTTGGAGGGCGTCAACGGAGTCGAGAGCGAGTCCTTGGGGGCTGAAAATGGCGGTATCTGAGGCTATTTCTTCGGGACTCATTGGGAGCATGAGTTCGGCGACCATGAGTTCTCGAATTTGCTGTTTGAGGGCGTCCATTTGAGTAGGTGTCGGCTGAATGAGCGCGCAAGGTGGCGTCAAAACAGGCCGCCATCAATCTTCAATGTGCTGCCTGTGATGTATGCAGCGGCTGGTGAGGCCAGGAAAACGACTGCGGAGGCAATTTCGTCCGGCTTTCCAAAGCGGCGCATGGGGACTCGTGACAGGGCGATTTGTCGCTGTTCCGGGTTCATATCGGCGAGGGCTGGGGTATCAATGTAGCCGGGGCAGATGGAATTGACGGTGACGCCGGCGCGGGCGACTTCTTTTGAGAATGATTGGGTAAGTCCAAGAACGCCGGCTTTGGCAGCGGCGTAGTTGGCTTGGCCGGCCGGTGCGAGCAGAGCGCTGAGGGAGGAAATGTTGATGATACGACCGTTGCGCTGGCTCATCATGAGACGAGTGACGGCGCGGCATCCAAGAAAGACACCAGTTAGTGCGGTATCGAGCACGCTGTGCCAGGCTTCGTCTGACATGGTGGCGAGGAGGCTATCCTGGTGGTGACCGGCGTTGTTGACGAGGACGTCAAAGCTGCTGGAGGCGGTGGTCACAGTGGTGATGGCGCTTTCCCACGAGGCGGAACTGGTGACGTCAAGGTCGAGAAGGTGGATGCGATCTGGAGAGCTGGTAGCAAGGGCAGTGGCGGCTTCTCGATTGGCACGCACGCCAAGCCAGAGGTGATTTTCGGGGGATTCGGTGAGGAAAGCGTTTGCGATGGCGAGACCAAGGCCGCCATTGGCTCCTGTGATGAGGATTTGTCTAGGCATAGGGAATTTAATGGCTGGGGCGGGTGAACCAGGCGCCTTGAGCTTGGTTGGCACCTGTGTCCGCTGCGACGACAGCGTCGTGACAGACACCTCTTTGAAGAAGTTCGCAAGCAAGGGCACACTGCCAGCCTCCGAGGATGGAAAAGCCGTGACCGAATTGAGATTGGAGGGTGAATCGAGGACCTACCCAAGAGGCAAAGGTTTCGGAGTGGGGGCGGTCCCAAGTCGGGTGGCCGCTTTCGGCGCTGATGAGGGCGGCGTGATTGGGGGCTACCAAGTCGAGGTGCATTTTTTGAATGGCAGTGGAGCGGGATTGCTGGTTGGTGATGGTGGCGGCTTCGGTTATTTGCTCAAGCAGGATGTCGTTGGGCGAGGGTTTCTCAGTGCGTCGCAACCAGAGCGCAGCTGCACCTTCGCTAGCGATTTTCGGGCCGGGGACAAGTGCGAGAGATTCGGCACTGAGCCAATCGTACTCTTCAGCGCTGATGATCAAACAGTCAGTGACTAGATCGTCGTCTAGCCACTGGGCGGCCATGTCGAGAGCGGTAATGAAGCCTCCGGCGTCGCTGACCAAAGTGTTATTGAGGGAGGGTGATGCTAGGAGGCTGCTGATGTGGCTAGACGGGGCGTTGAAGACGGTTTCTGGAAACAGGATCGGGCTGGCGAGGCCGGGGTTGGCGAGCACTTCGGCAAAGAAACGGCTGCTGTAGTTCACGCTGCCGTTTTGAACTGCAAAGAGAATGCCGATTGATGTGGTGGACACGCCGGGTTGGTTAGGCTTTTGCAAGGCCTCGAGAGCGGCTGAAACAGCAAAACGAGTGATGGGGCTGGACCGACGAAGACGTGGTTGACGAAGCCAGATGGGAGGCGCGGCAAGGGGAGGAACTCGGCGGCAGGGAATGGGAGGGGCATCAGGGTGCCTAAGTTCGAGGGATGCGGGCAGGTCTCGCTGATCTAGAACTGCATTGACGAGGTCGCTGCTTGTCCAGCCAGCAGGAGAAACAGCACCCCAACCGGCGATATGGAGGCGGTGGCTCATACGGGTTCGAGGTCGGGATGTTGAAAGGCAAGAGTGGCGTTGGCACCGCCGAATCCGAAGGAATTGGAAAGGATGCGGCGCAAAGGTGAATCGGTGGGGGTCTGAACAAGGTCGAATTGACAGACCATATCTGGATTTGGGATAGGAACGTTTGGTGGAATCCAACCCCCTTGCAATGCCATGAGGCAGATGACGGCTTCAACAGCTCCCGCTCCTCCGAGCAGGTGACCCGTGCCACCCTTAGTGGAGCTGACGCGCATTTGGGAAACAGCGTTACCAGCCCAATGGCAGATGGCTGCGCCTTCGGAGCTGTCGTTGAGAGGGGTTCCGGTACCGTGAGCATTGATGTAGTCGACTTGGCCGGGTGACCAGTTGGCTTCATGGCAGGCGGCAGTCATGCTTTGAATGGCGGCCAGTCCTTCTGGATGAGGTTGAGTCAAGTGATGGAGGTCGGTGCTGCTGCCGTAGCCAGTGATCTCACCGAGGATTGATGCGCCTCGGGCGCGAGCGTCTTCAAGGCGCTCCAGGGTGAGCACCGCAGCGCCTTCTCCTAGGGCCAAGCCGTCGCGATCGGCGGCGAAAGGGCGAGGCAGGGTGGTGGAGAGGGCTTGAAGAGAGTCGAAGCCAGCGAAGACAAGCTGTGAGAGGGCATCGTAGCCGCCAGTGATGGCACGTCGGACGCGACCGCTTTTGATGAGATGGAAGGCATTGCCGATAGCATTTGAGCCAGAGGCGCAGGCGTTGGCGATGATGTGAACGTGACCGCTGACTTGCAGTGCATCTGCCAGTAAACGAATTTGACTGGAGGGTTGATAGAGATGAGTGAGATGGGCGAGCCCGCGTTGGGTGCGAGGCTGACTGGTTTTGACCTTGTAGTAAGCCTCACCGAGACTCATGGCGGCAGCACTGGTGCCAAAACTTAAGGCGACGAATTCGTTCCGATGGGTTGGCTGCCATCGGGCTTGGCCCATGCTTTCGATGCCTGCTAGGACCAGCATTCGGGTAGCTCGGTCGAGTCGCGAGATTTGACGTGAAGTGAGTCCGCAGGGAGGGATACTGTTTGGCAGGAGAACCTCACCGCCTTGATGGACACGTTGGCTAGAGGTGTCGAATACCGTGATGGGCCTGATGGCTCGGAGTCCGTTGCGGACACCTGTTTCGTTTGAAGACCAGCCGATGCCATGGGACGACACGACACCCGCTGCCGTGATCGCGACGCGATGTGGCTGTGAGGGTGTGTGCGAGTGTCGATAAGCCATCCTTGTTTCTACGTTTGGAATCCCAACAGGCAACTGAAGTCGTGTCAAGGACGCTTGATTCTAGCGCGAAGTTTCGCGAAGGTGAGGTTTATGGAGCTTTACGAGCGGTGGCTTGATACGTGTGCTGAGAATCGGGGGGCTTGGGCCATCCGAGAGGAGGCTACGGGAAAGTCGTGGACATTTGGGGAGCTGGATGAAGCGGTCCGGGGGTTACCAAGAATAAAAGTGGGTCGGTCGGTTCCGAACGCAGTTGAAGGTGGCACCTTGGCGTTCGTGGTGAAAACTTTGCAGGCTTGGAGAGATGGGGCTGTTTTGGTGCCAATGGAGCGGGCTTTTGAGTGGGTAGATGACTCAGAGGAGGTGCCTGAGGGTGTCGTTCACATCAAAACAACATCAGGCTCTACCGGCGAGCCGCGGCGCGTGTATTTTGAGGCAAGTCAATTGGTGGCAGATTGTGAGCAGATCTGGGAGACGATGGGTTTGCAGAGAACAGCGCCGAACTTGGGGGTGATCTCGATGGCGCACTCGTACGGGTTCTCCAATCTGGTGTTGCCCATGCTGCTGAAAGGAATGCCGATGATTGCCCTTGGTGACCCGTTGCCCGGCACCTTGCGGAGAGCGTTTGCCGAGATGGGCAAGGTGACTTTGCCAGCCGTTCCTGCCATGTGGAGGGCGTGGCATCAGGCGGGGGTCTTGATGCCAGCCAATATTTCTTGTGCGATCACAGCTGGTGCTCCTATGCCATTGGACTTGGAAATTTCGATATTTGATCGTGCAGGGCTGAAGGTCCACAATTTCTATGGATCAAGTGAATGTGGAGGCATTGCTTATGATTCGACGAGTACCCCTCGTGAGTCGGCCGACCTGGCGGGTCGAGCAATGAAAGGGGTGGCACTCAAAATTGGCGATGATGGTTGTTTGGAGGTTCAGAGCGCAGCGGTGGCGCGATCCTATGATGGTGCCAGCGAATCGCTTAGCGGGGGTGTCTTCAGAACAACTGATTTAGCGCAATTGCAGGATGATACTGTCTATTTGGAGGGACGACTCACGGATACCATTCATATTGCGGGAAGAAAGGTTTCACCCCAAGTGATCGAAGCGGCGTTGCTCAGGTGCCCTGGTGTTCGCTATTGTGTGGTGTTTGGAGTGGCGAGTTCCGATTCAACTCGAGTGGAAGAAATTGTAGCCTGTTTGAACATGGACGAAGGAATGAGTCATGAGGCATTGCAGACAGAGATAGGAAAAACGTTACCAAGCTGGCAGGTGCCTCGCCGATGGTGGAAAACGAGCCAGGTATTGCCTGATGAACGCGGCAAGTTACCTCGGGCGTTATGGCGTGAGCGATTTTTAGGAGTGACGGTTCACTAAGGTATGGATACCGAAAATGATAGAATCTTTAGTGTTTGGCGCTTGCTTGTGTGGGTTGGATCGGTCTTGGCAATGCTGGTGAGCTTTCGCCATGATTGGTCGATTCCTTGGTTGGAAATCGATCTTCGACCAAAGCGGGGCCATTTGATGATGGAGGACTATGAACTCATCAAGTGGGCGTTGATCGGAAGTTTGTTAGGTGGCTGGTGGTGGAATGCGGCACGGGAGGGAAAACGAAGTGGGGCGGTGCTGATTTGTCTGTGGAGTGTGGCGGGTCTCCTGGGGTGGGTTTCGAGAGGCTTGTTTTGGATAGGCTGGCTGGCGTGGACTTTGCCCGCTTTAGCAGGGGCGATAAGTAAGCTTCCGAAACGTTGGCGAGATTTGATGGCATTTTGGATAACACCCAAGCCCTGGAACACCTGGTTTTGGCTGGTCTGGTTTGGTGTTTGGGTGCTTTGCGATACTGTCTTGCTTCGAGAGGCACCGCCAGGTTGGCTTGAAATGGCCGATGCTTTTTTGGCTCGATTCTTGACGCATGCGGTGATTACCGGTGGCGTGGCTTTGCTGATGGTTTGGCATGATCGCTGGACTCCGTTGTTGGGAAGGGTTCTTGCGTGGGCGGTGGTCATGCTGACGCCAGTGGTGGTCATCATCAATACGGCCCTGAGGATTTGGTGGGGGAAGGGGATAATGGAGATGTTTGGCGAATTGGAGGTTGGAGGGCGATTTGAAGTCGAGCGAGCATGGGCAGCGGGAGGCATGGAGCTGAACGAGAAAACAGTGCTCGGTTTGGTAGCTGTGCTGGCGTTAACAGGGGGCTTGTTCCGGCTGTGTGGTTGGCTTTCTGAAAAGAGAGGTTGGAGGGTTAGTCCGCTTAGGTTAGGGGTGATCACCTGCGCAGCTTGGTTGGTGCTTCAGGTAGACCAGGTTGCAGGATCTGTGTTTAAAGATCGTGCATGGCGCTGGTGGGAGAGGAAGGCGTTTCATCGGCGGATGACATGGGTGGAACCCCAGCCGGGTCTAGCTTCTTACGAGGTGGAATGGGCTAACCCGAAACCAAATGTCACCCTTCCTGAGGGGAAGCTTAAGCCAGATGTTTTTTTGTTCTTTGTTGAGTCGCTTCGCGATGATGTCTTGAATCCCGAGATTGCGCCTTTCCTGTCCGAATGGAAGAAAAAGGAGTGCCAAGATTTAGGGGAAACCTGGGCTGCTTCTAATGTCACTCATCAGTCGTGGTTCTCGGTGTTGAGCGGGCGCCTTCCTGTGTTTATGGTGGAGGCTCGATCGCGAAAGGAGTTGGCTCCGATGCCAACGATGTTAAGATCAGTGGGCTACCGGATCGAAGTGAGAATGGTCAACAACTTTGACTACATGGACATGATTGCGGGCAACTTTGGGGAACCGCATCAAGTTGATGTAATGGAGCATGTAGACAGCGAGAGTTCGGAAAATTTCTTCAAAGTTCCGGAACGTGAGGTGCGAATGCTGAATCGTTTAAAGCAGTCTATTTCTGATCGAGAACAAGGGGGGCTTTTCGCGATCTCTAGTATGGACTCCACGCATTACAACTACAAGTGGGCGGTGAGTTTTAAGCCGCCGTTTGCTGATTATGAGGAGAATCCGATCTTCCCTATGAGGCCGTCGTATGAGCAGACGCAACGCATCAAACATCGGTTTTGGAATTCAGTTTCATGGGTGGACTTGCAACTTGGCGAATTCATTGGTTGGCTAAAAACCAAGGGGAGATACGACAACGCGTTGATCATTGTGACAGGTGATCATGGGGAGGAGTTCAAGGAGCAGGGAAGTTGGTTTCACGGAACCATGCTAAACGAGCCGCAAACTCGGGTTCCGATTCTGATCAAGTGGCCTGTCCAAATGGGTATTGGCAGAGGGCCGGAGGTAGCTTCGGCATCCCATCTTGATTTGATGCCGACACTGCTTGACGCTTTTGGAACTGATCCTGTGTCCTGGGAGGGTCTTCCTGGTATCTCGCTATTACATCCTCCTCAGGGCACAAGAACGATTGTTATGAGTACCCATTTCTGTGGTCGGAATGGCGAGGCTTTGTTGCTGAAGCGTGATGGCATGGAAGCGGCCTTCGGGTGGCAAGATTTTTGGACTGCTCAGGTGCCCCGGCGACTTTGGTTGGAGAGGGAGGAGGGTGGGGCCTGGAACTCGACATTTCAGGATCTGACCAAGCGATTGTTTATCCAAATCGATCCGCAATGATAGGCATTTTATCAGGGGAACGAGTTACACTCTTAATGAGCCTCTGAATGCCCTTGAACTGTAATAGGATTGAGCTCCGTTGTGGTAGATGAAGACCTGACCAAAGCGACGATCACCAAAAAGGGCGCCTCCCAGGTTTCGAATTCCATCAGGTGTCAGAACCCAGCTAGACGTTTTGAGATCAAATTCACCGAGCTTCTGCAAGTCGCGATACTGCTTTTCGGTCAGGAGATCAATTCCCATGCGGTTTGCCATTTCGATCGCACTGGTTTTAGGCTTGTGTTCTTTCCGAGATTCCAGTCCTTCTTTGTCATAGCAAACAGCGACTCTTCCTTTTGGGCTCTCGGGCGAGCAGTCCATGAATACAAATTCACCTGTGTTTTCGTCGTAACTCACGACGTCTGGCTCGCCGCCCGTCTGATCCATTTGATAAAGAGACCAAAGTTTGCCAGGGTTGGTGTTGAGTTTAGTTTCTAGTTTTGCCCACGATAGATTTAAGTGGCGCTGCTTGTGCGTTTCGAAGCGTGCCTTCAAGTCGCAGAGTAGTTTTTGGCTCTGCACGGCAGACAAGCTGTTTTTCGATTCGCTGCGTTCCATCGGTTTTTGTTTTGATCTATTACTAGCCCAACAAATAGGAAATAGGGTCTCAAAAAGCGATTCGTCAAATGCGGTCTAGAGAATCTCTAGGTGCTCAAACTCCGCTCATTGTGCCAGTGCTGCTGCTGAACTTGTCCGCCTCGATGCCCAGGTTTTGGAGCATGGACACGAAGAGATTAGCCACTGGCGTGTTGTTCGTGGTATCGAAGGCGAGGTGATGGCCGTGTTTGAAACCGCCACCGGCGAGGATGAGCGGGAGGTTTTGGTTGCTGTGGGAGTTGGCATTGCCGAGGCAGCTGCCGTAGAGGATCTGGGTGCGGTCGAGCAAGCTGCCGCCGGTTTCGCTGACGGATTGAAACGCTTTGAGGAGGTCGCCGAAGGCCGTCATCTGGGCTTCTTCGATCTTCTTCAATTCGGCGATCTTGTCGGGTTCGTTGCCGTGGTGGGTGAGGCCGTGGGTTTCGCTCTTCACACCGGGGACATGCGGCACGACGCTGAAGGTGCTGAGCGAGAGCGTGACGACGCGCGTGCTGTCCGTCTGCAAGGCGAGGCGGATGAGATCGAACATGAGCTTGGACCTCGCGATGACCTCGGTGGCATCGGCGATGTCTTTGGGCTGCGGATAGTCCACTTTGGGTTTGGGGCGGTTTTCCCACTCGATGTTGCGCTGGATGCGGCCTTCGAGTTCGCGCACGCTTTGGAAGTATTGCTCCAGTCGCGCCCGATCCTCCGCTGCGGTGCTTTTTTCGAGTCGCTTGGCTTTGTCGAGGATCAGATCGAGCACACTGCCACCGGCTTCAATGCGGCGCATGGTCGCGGCTTTTTCCTCGGGCGTTCCGGCGACGAACAAGCGTCGATAAAGCCTCTCGGCGCTGGTCTCCGACGGCAAAACAACGCCGGAGCGCGAGACGGCGATGGAGTCGGCATAGTGCTCGCCCTTGCGCACCGACACGGCGAGCGAGGGAAAGCGGGTGTCGAGCCCGATCTGCTCCGCGACAAGTTGATCGAGCGAGAGGCTGTTGCGAAACGTAGGCTGCCCCGGATGCGGCGCGCCCGTGAGGAAGCACTGCCCCGCGTGATGATTTCCATCCACGCCCGGATGCGAGAGGCCGCTGAAAGTGGTGAAGTGCGGACGATGCGCGGCGATGAGGTCGAGATAGGGGCTGGAGGTCTCGCCTGCCTTCGGAAAGAAGAACTGCGGCATCATGCCCAGCGGCACATGAATGGCGAAAAGCCGCTTCGGCGGCAGCTTTTCAGCCGCACGCCCGATGGAAGGCAAAGCGAGGCAAGCGCCAGCAGCGCGGAGGAAGTTACGGCGATTCATGGATGAGGTAGGCAAAAGAATGGGGGCAAGAGAATAGGATTCAGAGGTCAAAGTCAGTTCATTCTTTTGCCCCCATTCTCCTGCCTATAAAAATCTGATTGGCAGCCAGCGCATGGATCAACGACCTGAGCCCATACCCACAGCTCTTCGTGCTCTCGACGATCTGGCGGATCTGGGCTCGGTCGGCATAGCTGACATCGGTTCCGGTGGCGTAGCGGGAGAGGTGGGCGATGAAGGCACGGGCGAGTCGGGCGGGATCGCTGGCGAGGATGGCATTCAAATCATTCGGGCCGCTGAACGAGCGGCCATCGGTGAGGGTGCCGCTCGGGTCCACTTTGGGGCCGAGCTTGTATTGCACGCGCCAGTCGGTTTTGCCTTTTTCGGGTGGTTCGTCGCCTTGGCCGTTGGAGCGGTAGCGATCGCGCAGGCCGCCGATCGGATCGAAGGCTTCGAGAGCGAAGCCGGCGGGGTCGATCTTTGCGTGGCAGGCGGTGCAGTTGGCATCGGCGCGATGTTTTTCGAGCTGCTCGCGCACGGTGGTGGTGCTGCGAGTATCGGGATCGACAGCTGAGATGCCAGGCGGCGGTGGTGGGGCTGGATCGTTCAACACGCGATCCATCACCCACACGCCGCGTTTCACGGGAGAGGTGGTGGTGCCATTGGCTGTGAGCTTGTGAATGGCCGCATGGCCGAGCAGGCCTCCGCGCAGACTTTCCGGTGGCAGCGGCATTTTGCGTGGCTCCACACCATGCACGTCTTTGATGCCGTAGTGCTCGGCAAGACGCTGCGTGAGCATGGCAAAGCCCGGTTTGAGCAGCGAACTGATGGGGAGATCGTTTTGGATGAGTTCGCGCAAAAAAGCACGCGTCTCGGTCGCCATGCCTTCGTGGAGCAAAAAGCGATACTCAGGGTAAAGCTGCGGATCAGGCGTGGTTTCATCGAGACGACTGAGTTCGAGCCATTGATTGGTGAAGTCCTCGATGAAGCGCTCGCTGCGTTTGTCCGCGAGCAGTCGATCCAGCTCGTTGCGGAGCACCGCTGGGTTTTGGAGGTCTGCGGCGAGCAATGGGGCATCGGGCGGGCCGTTCCAGAGCCAGTAGGAAAGCCGCGAAGCGAGCGAGTCCGGCGCATGAAACAAAAACTCCGGCGACGTGAGCACGGCGACATACACACGACGCATCGCATCCTCAAAGCAGTCCTTCGCGGCAAGTCGCGAGCGCAGCAGGGCCACATAGGGCTCGATCTCTTCGGGCTTCACCTCCCGACGAAACGCCTTCGGCAAAAACGTCGTGAGCAGCTTGCGGGCATCCGCTTCCGGCTGCGCGGACTGCACGGTCTCCAGCGGCGGCTTTCGCTCCTGCGACGTGAGATCGAAATGCATGCTCGGCACATAGCCGCCGATGCTGCGCACCTCCTCGCGCTGCGGTGACACTGCCTCGCTGCCTTGCGGCCATGGCTTGATCGGCAGATCGCCAAACAAGCGCTTGTGGGTTTCTGGGGGCCACACGGCGTTGATCGGCCCCTCGATCTCGAACCAATCAATCGCCACGCCCGGCCCAACATGTTTCTTCGCGCGACCCGCGACCTGTCCGACGCGCAGGCCGTTCCAGGGAATCGAAACGGGATCAAAAACGATGCTTTCATGCGCATCGAGCCACTCGGTGATCTCTGCCTCGTTCGACTGCATCGACGGCGCGGTGAAAGCCCGCAGCAATCGACCGCCTTCTTGTTGCTTGCCCTCCTCATGTGCCCGCAGCACCGCAGCCTGGGGCGCGGTGCAAGGCTCCGGTTTGCCCGCGTTCCAATGAAAGCCCCAGAGCGAGAGCTTCATACGATACATGCCCGCGTAGATCGGCGACACATTCATCGCCGCCTCATAGCCCGCGAGATTCGGATTGAGCAAACCAACCGCGCTCTCTGATTTCTTCACGGCTTCGAGCAGCTTGCGCCTTTCCTCCAAGTCCGGCCCCGCATCGCCCACATGGCCTTTTTTGTCCTCAAAGCCGCCGCGCACCGGCAGTACGGGATCAGGCTGCTTGTCCTTCAGTAGCACGAACTGCCCTTGGAGCAGGTTCCCGCCAAACTTGAACAACCCCGCCGTATAGATGCGCCTCTTGAAGACTCGCGGCGGCGCACTGTTAGTGGCGATCGCCGTATCCAGCGCCTTTTCTACCGCCTCCTCATACGCCGCGAGATGCGCGGGAGAAATGTCCAACGCGCCCGCCATCTTGTCATAGCCCGCCACGCGACCATCCGCCGGCAGCAGCGCCGTGATGTCGAGCCTCGGCAGCGCCAGCAGATCCTGCAGCGTGTTTTGAAACTCCACCCGCGTCATCCGCCGCATCCGAATCCGCCCCTGATCGTCCGTCTTTGCCAGCGCCATCAGCTTCACGTCCATCTCGCTCACAAAAGCCCCCCGCTCAGCCTCCGCAGGCTGCTTTTTCTTCTTTGGCGGCATCTCGCCACGCTCCACGGCATCATGCACTTTGACGAGCAGGTCCAGATGCTGCGCGTCAAAGGTGAGAGCGGTCAAATCGAGATCACCCTTCTTCGTCTCCGCATCATGACAGTCATAACAATGCTGCTCCAAAAACGCCGTCGGAGGCGCAGCGAAGAGCGATGTGGAAAGAAAGCAGGCGAGGAAGTGGCGGAGCATGAAATGACAAGTTCAATTAGTACGTATGAACCTGCTGGTTCTCGACATGAAGGTGAAGTCGAAGAGTGTTTGCGGATTCGCTTGGGTGTTTTGTATGTGCAGCGTTCCATAATGATGTGGTAGTGTTCGAAACGATCTCCTGGTTCGAGCCTTTGGGGTTCCAGGCTCAGACCGCAGCCGCGATTCTTGAGTACAGGATTCGCCTGGAGGCCCGGCGAGAGTATGGACTAGTTCGAGGTGCCGATGGAGGTGTTGGCGCGTTTGCCTGGACTAGCAACCGGTTCTGGTCGATGGCGCTGTAGTTCTTGAAGTCGTGCAGATTGAAAAACAGATCGTGAGCGTCGGCCTTCGATACCACCGCATTAGAAAGGGCATCATTATCGCGGTCATCTTCACCTACCCCTCAATCGTTGTCTCCGGCGTCACGATGACCATGCCGTTGATTGCGGGAGCGATTTCCCAATAGCCTAAGACGGCCTATTCATCGGGTTTGAGGCGAATTCCGGCCTTGGGGGTGATTCGGATCGGTTTTCGAGTCACTGCAAGCATTTCGGCTTTGGGCGGAGTTGGAGCCAAAGTTCTTGTTTTGAGTACTGTCGTGACTTTGGACGAGGAAACCGACTCTTTTGAATGAAAAGCCGTCCGCATGAGCCACAATGCGATGAGGCAGATGACGATACAAAGGAGGCCATTGGAGCGGCGCATGATTCAGTCGAAAGTGGCTACGGCTTTAGCCGCATCAAGTAGCGACTGCTTCGACTAAAGCCGAAACCACTTTCTCATCTCCACACCTCATCCTTGGCAGGATCGCCCGGAATGTCGAGAA
Organism: Verrucomicrobiaceae bacterium; assembly: GCA_029865835.1. Classification (GTDB taxonomy): domain Bacteria; phylum Verrucomicrobiota; class Verrucomicrobiia; order Verrucomicrobiales; family Verrucomicrobiaceae; genus JAGRPD01. The sequence goes on along the minus strand of JARXAL010000232.1, from coordinate 14,416 downwards.
TCTGCACTTTGTTGATGCTGGTGAAGCGGGCGTGGTCGGTGAATTGGCGGACGATATTCTTTTGCTCGTCGAGTTCAAAGAACTGGGCGGTGGTGGCGAGGTAACCGTGGCCGAGCCAGTTGATGACGACGGTGTGGCCGTCGGGTAGACGCTGGAAGCCGCTAATGAGGCGGAGCGGATTGTTGGGCACTTCCTGGATGCCGAGCTTCCAAACGCTTTTGCCTTCGCGGTCGAGTTCGAGCATGGCCTCGCCTTCACCACAGGCGATGAGGAGGTGGCCGTTGGGTAGCTCGCGGACTTCGTGCGGATCGCCGGGTGTTGGCATCGTGCGCAGGAGTTTGCCTTCCGGGCTTAGCTCCAGGATAGCGCGGTCGCCTTTGGCGCTGATGAGGTAACGACCATCGAGCGTGCGGCGGCAGCCGCGCATCTGGTCGTGCGTGTTCTTGGTCTTTACGGGTACGGCGATCTCGTGAGCGATTTTGCCATCACGACCCACTTCGATGAGCCGCTTCGTGCCGCACTCGACGACCATGACGCGCCCACCGGGTAAGGGCTGGCAGCCATGGACTTCGGTTCCTTCGGGGCTGGCGTATTCCCAGACGATTTTCTTCTCCATTGTTACCTCACGGGCTCCGTGCAGGTGGCTGAAGAGAATGTGGCCATTCGCCAGCATCCACACATCCTGTGGTTTGATGGCGGAATGCTCCCATTCGACGCGACCATCAGCGGCAATGATAGCAACCTTGTCGCCACCGTAGTCGCTCACTAGCACACGACGGCCGAAAGATTGAGTCGTCTGGGCCAGCACTGGCGGTTGAAGGCGGTCAGGGACGTTGTTGTTGTCACGATCAAAGGGCAGGGGGTCGTCGAGGTCTTTGCGGCCATCGCCATCGTCGTCGCCACCGGGCTGGCACCATGTTCCTGCGGCGGGCGTCCATTCATTTTCCAATCCAAGCGCACGCCAGAGGTGTTGGGCGGCCTCGGCGCGGGTGAGGCTGCGCGTGCCATAGTCTGACAAAGATTTCGCCACGGGCAGGCCGAGACGTTTCAGCCATTCCGCGAGCGTGGCGCGTGTGGCTTTACCATCCGGGGTGAAACGCGTCGCAGTGGGCTGGAAGTCGCCCCAGGTGACCATCGCCTCGATGGAAATGCGATCAGGATCATCGGCTGGCACATCGGCATACACCGGCTTGTCGTGGTGCGGCCAGTCCTTGGCATCTGGCAAGGCGCGGCACAGTCGTGCAAGCACGCGGGCGAGTTCGCGGCGTGTCATGGGTTGATCGGGCTTGAAGAACAAACTGTCCGCATCGGGCTGCCAGATGCCGCGCACGGACAGCATGTTTGCGGCTTCAAAGTGAAGATCATCAGGCGCGAGATCGTGCCAGGGCCAGAGCAGGATGCCCGGACCGCCAGTGCCGCGCACGAGGCGCAGTTGCAGTTCCCGCACCTTCGCCACATCGCTAGCGACCTCACGCGGCTCGATGCCATCGCGCAGGCTCAGCCAGGCGAGCGTGGCTCCTGCTTGGCCGACGTGCATCATTTGGCCGTGCAAGCGAATCGCGGACTGGACGACACTGCTGACACCGATGTTTTTTTCCGCACCGATCAGGCCCTTCATCTCCACGGGCACGAGTCCGCGCAGTGGGAAGGTGGAGCGATCCGTGTCCGTGTGCCAGCCGCGTGTGGGTGTCATGATGTTGCGCCATGGGCCGTTGCGTGATCCGGCGACAAAACCGCGACGAGTTGGATGAAAGTCGATGTTAAACTGGTAGCCAAAGATGCCGTCCGCTGGCAGCACTTTGGCCCACATCGGTTCGCGAGTGGCGGCGCGGATGTCTTGCTCGCGCAGCATGTAGAGAGCTTCGAGGCGCAAGCCTTCGCGAATGTAGGGCTTCGGCGGCAGGCGGTCCGCCGTGCCGAACTCGTCGGTGAGTTGCATGTAGCGGAAGGATTGCGGGAAGTCGCCCACGCGATCATGCACCGTCGTTTGCAGATGGTACAACATGCCTAGCGCATGCTGCTTCACGTCATCGAAGATGATGCGGCGTTGTGCGGGCGTGAGTTCGACGATGTTCTTCTTCGATGCGCCAAGCTCCGTCTTTTCCAGCGCATCCACGACGCGCTGGGGGAGTTGGCACAGCGGATAATCCTGCGTGGGATAGTTCAGAAAGGTCGCCTCGGTGCCCGGCGCGAAACCATTGTGCCAGCGATCCACGAGACGACGATGCGTGTAAGGGCTGTTGCCGCTCGGTGAGTAAATGCCGCCGCTCATGTCGCTGTCCACCCACGGCGCGAGCTTGTCGAGACCGGCGAAGGAGAGCGGATGATAAGTCTCCGGCTTCGCGATGGTCGCGTCCTTGCCGCCCGTCTCGCGCAGCACCAGGCACCACGACATGGGATTCATCTCCTGCGGCCCAGCGTCATCAAAAGCCTCCGGCGCACCGGCTTCACCGAAGCGTGCTTTCAAATCCGGCCCCGCGCCATGCTTTGCACCGCTGAGGCGAATCACATCGCCCCAGTCACTCGCATCCATCGTGAGACGAGCGTTAATCTGCATGCGCTCCGCTCCGCCTTTCGTCGGCTCAAACTCCGCTCCGGTGACGCGGCCCTCTTTGACCATCACCTTCAGCGGCTGCCAGCCGCGCACGATGCGCAAGGCCCCGCCATCGACATACGGCTTCACCAGTTCCTCGAAGATCTTCGCTGCCGCCGCAGGCTCGATGGTTTCCGTGCCGCAGAAGGAATTCCCCGGAGTCGCCATGCCATACGTGAGCGAATTGTGCGCACGGATTCGACGCAGCACCTCAAGGAAGAGTCCACTGCGAGGAAAGTTCGTTCGTGTGCCATTCACCACCGTCCATTCATCCGGGCAACCCACACCTTCAGCGCTGAACTGTCCGCCAAGCCAATCAATGTCATTCACCAGCACGATCTTCTTCGCGCCCAGTCGCGCCGCCTGCACCGCCGCCGCGCAGGCGGATTCATTGCCGCCGACAATGAGGAGATCTGCCTCAATGACCTCGGCAGTCAGGAGGTTTGGCAAGAGTAGAAGAGGCAAAAGGAGTTTCATCATAGCTGGGAAATGGGTTGCACCATCGGCCAGAGCTTGATCTCCTCCGTGACGAGGTGCGCGGGCAGTTGGGCGATTTGGACGAGGAACTGGCCGAGATCGGCGGGCGAGATGCATTGCGCGAGCACGGCGGGATCACGCGGCGGCAGGTTTGCAGCTTCGGTGAAGTCCGTCTGGCCCCAGGAAGGCAAAACGGAGGTCACGCGCACGCCGTGAGGTCGCAACTCGGTGAGCAGGCAGCGCGTGAACATGAGCAAACCGGCCTTCGCGGCGGAATACACGCTCCAGCCCGGCCAGGCGTGCGTGGAGCAGGCGCTGCCGATGTTCACGATGAGACCGCTGCCTTGCTTTTGCATGATCGCCGCAGCCCGACGGCAGCCTAGCATGGCGCCCGTAAGATTGCTGGCGAGACTTTGCTCGATGGCGTCATCGGTCTGCTCGCTGGCCGGGCCGATTTTGACGCCCTCGCCCGCGTTGTTGATCAGGACATCGAGACGACCGGTTTGCGCGATCACCTCAGCCATCAGCCGATCCCAGGCATCACCATCCGCCACATCGGCGACGAAGGGCGTGGCTCCGATGCGGTTGGCGGTCTCCTGAAGTTTGTCCTGGCTGCGTCCCGTGATCCAGACCCGCGCCCCAGCCTTCACAAAGGCCTCCGCTATGCCCGCGCCGTAGCCGCGCGAGCCGCCGGTGACGATGACAGTGGAGGAGGTCAGGTTTGTCATTTGGTCGGAGTGTTGAAATGGAGAACTGGATTCAAGGCCACCCAATACGCGTTTGCAATGGCAAATCTTGTTTTGTATATCAAACCATGCCCAAAACCCGAAAAACCGCAACCAACTCTCTCAGCCGCTACAAGGTGCCCATCCTCGACCGCACGCTGGATCTGCTGGAGCTGCTCTCGCGGCATCCCGAAGGCATGACCCTCACCGCGATGACCGAGGCGCTCAAAATGCCGAAGAACTCCGTCTTCCGTATCGCCACCACGCTCACACTCCGTGGCTATGCCGAGCGCGATGAAGGCACGAAGGCCTACCGCGCCAGCCGCAAGCTCCTCAGCCTCGGCCATGCCGCCGTGGGCGGCGAACGCCTCATCCAGGCCGCCGCGCCTATCCTCACCGCCTTGCGCGATGCCACCGGCGAGACGGCCTTGCTCGGCACGCTGGCCGGCAATCACGGCGTGGTGCTCGATCAGGTGCCGTCATCGCATCCAGTGAAGGTCGTCGTCGAGATCGGTCATGCCTTCACGCTGCACACTGCCGCGCCCGCGAAGGCCATGCTCGCCCACTGGAGCCCCGACACGCAAAAAGCCTTCGTGCAGCAGATGAAGTTCACCAAACACACGCGTCACACCATCACCAGCGCCACGGCCTTCCTCGCCGAACTGAAGCAAGTAAACAAAAACGGCTACGCCCTCGACCGCGGCGAAGAGAGCGAGACCTTCGCCTGCGTCGCCGCCCCAGTTTTCGATCATCGCGGCCAACCCGTCGCATCCATCTGGATCAGCGGCCCGTCAGATCGCGTCACGCCGGGCAGCTTAGACAAGCTCGGGGCCAAGTTGAAGCAGTTCGCTGAGCAGCTTTCGCATCGTTTGGGGCATCGGCCCGCTGCGCTGCCTTGCAGTGGCGAGCCACGACTCTTGAGTCGTGACTAAACTAAGAGTATCAATGAGCTTGTGATGCACCGCTTCGTTGATGCTTTAGTGATCGAATTCATGCTATTTCAGCGCTAGCAGCGGCTTCAACCGCTCTGCATACAACGCATAGCCCGCTGGCGAGAGGTGGATGTTGTCCGGGGTGAAGAGGGCCTTCTTGATGGTGCCGTCCGCATTGGTGAAGTCGGGCCAGAGATCGAGGACTTTCACGTTTGGATCGCTATCGATCTTGAGGGGATCGAGGGCGGCGTTGGTCTTTTTGATGTCTTCGTAGAAGCGATTGCCGGGCGTGTGGGCGGGCAGAATTTTTGCCACGATGATGGAGGCGGTAGGGAACTTCTCGCGGAGGTTCTTCAGGCACATCTCGATGCCTTTGGCGGCGGCTTGGATGCTGGTTTCGGGAGTGAAGAACATGTTGTTGTTGCCGATCATGAGTACGATGGCCTTCGGTTGAAGACCCTCGACACCGCCGTGATCGAGACGCCACAGGACGTTCTGCGTTTTATCGCCGCCGATGCCGATGTTGACGGCTTTGAGATCGGGGAAGTTTTTCTTCCACGAGTCGCCCCATTGGATGGTGATGCTATCGCCGACGAGCAGGACGTCGATGGGGCCTTGGTTCTGCTGCACGGTTTTCACATGGGCCTCGTGGAGCCTCAGCCAGGAGTCGCCGCCGAAATGCCCTGCGGTCGGCACTTGGGGCCAAAGTTGCGGCAGATGCTTGTTCGACTCGCGGCCAGGACGGCGATCATGTTCCGGCTTATCAACCACATAGGCACGTTCGTCGGCGGTGAGGGGCCAGCCGGTCTTTTGGGGTTCGGCGGTGACGTGTGGGTATTCGAGAGCGATGGCGGGGAAGGCAAAAAGGAGGAGGAAGGCAGAACGGATCATCTTGGGGAATACGGAGAACTGTTCCGGCACTCGACATGATTTCGGACGACTGTGGGTAGTCAGGGATACCCATGAAGCGGCACTAACAGGGGTTGGGGATTGGAGTGCTCTTGGTGGCTAAGCTAGAAGCTCCTTGATCACGTGACCGTGGACGTCGGTGAGTCGGCGGTCGATGCCGTTGTGACGGACGGTGAGTTTCTCGTGATCGATGCCTAGAAGGTGCATCATGGTGGCGTGGATGTCATAACAGGTGGTGGGGTTGGCGCGGTCGAGGGGTTTGTAGCCCCATTGGTCGCTTTCTCCGGCTGTCACGCCGCCTTTGATGCCGCCGCCACAGAGCCAATTGGTGAAAACGTAGGGATTGTGGTCGCGGCCTTTGCCTCCTTGGGTGCTGGGCATGCGACCAAACTCGGTGGTCCAGAGGATGATCGTATCGTCGAGGAGGCCACGCTGTTTGAGGTCCATAATGAGCGCGCTGACGGCTTTTGCCATGCCCCAGGCGAGCGGGCCATGATCGCGTTCGACATCCTCATGGCTATCCCAATTGCGGCGGGGAAAGCCATTGTCATTGCCGCTCCAGATTTGCACAAAGCGCACGCCTCGCTCCAGGAGGCGGCGGGCGGCGAGGCATTTTCGGCCCATGTAGTCGGCTTCTTCGGCAGCATTGATTTGGGTGGGCCATTCTTTGCGATGTTCCTGGATGCCATACATGGATTTGATTGCGGCGGATTCCTTGCTGATATCGAGCGCCTCGGGTGCGGCGAGCTGCATTTTGGCGGCAAGTTCGTAGCTTTTGATGCGGGAATCCAGACGGCTGTCTTCTTCGCGCTGCTGCTGGTGGATGTGGTTGAGTTGTTTCAGCAGGGCAAAGCTGGAGCGGTCACTGGTGGCCTTGATGTAGCGGCCGGATTTGTGAGGGAAAAGATCGTTAATGGGCGTTTCGGCACCGGGATAGATGATGGTGCCGGCATGTTGGGAGGGCAGGAAGGCGCTGTCCCAGTTTTTCGGACCATTGGACGCAAAGCCACGGTGATCCGGCAGGACGACAAAGGTGGGTAAGTTGTCGCTGAGCGAGCCGAGGCCATAACTTACCCAGCAGCCCATGCCGGGAAAACCGGGCAAATTGAAGCCGGTCGCCTGGAGCAAGGTGCCTTGTGAGTGAACACCAGTTTTGCCGATCATGTTATGAACGAAGGCCATGTCATCAGCACATAGGCCGAGTGGCGCGACGACATCACTGAGCTTCTTGCCGCTTTGACCATAGGGTTTGAAGTCCCACACCGGTTTTTTCCAGGGGCCGAGTCCGTTTTGGAAGGCTTCAACGGCTTCTCCGAAATCTGCATCCTCTCCATGATGTTTGATGAGAGCGGGTTTGAAATCAAAGAGGTCGATATGACTGGCGGCACCGCCCATGAAGAGTTGCACGACGCGCTTGGCTTTTGGCGCAACGGTAAGGGCGCGCTGAGGAGCCTCTGAAGCATTCAGGGCGCTAAGGGCGATGGCACCGAAGCCTTGACCGGAAGTTTGAAGAAGTTGGCGGCGTGTGATCATGTCGGCTTAGTCGATGAAGCTGAACTCGTTGAGATTGAGGATGAGGCGGCATGTGTTTTCGAGTCCTTCACGTTCGGCGAAGGCAGTCAATGGAGCGAGTTCATCAGGAAGAGGGGTGCGAGAGATTGCCAGGGCAAACGCCAGCTTTATCTGCGCATCAAGGACCGGAGTTGCCTTTGCGACTCTTTCGGCAAAGTGCTTTGCCATAGCAACTGTGAGGCCGTTGTTCATGAGTGAAAGGGCCTGTAGAGGGCTGAGGGATTCATTGCGCTTGTCCACGCGCATGGAGGGGTCAGCGCAATCCATGACCGTCATGAAAGGTTGCTGCTGGCTACGGACGATGAAGCGATAGATGCTGCGGCGGTGGCTTGCGGGGTCTTCGGGATCGTGCAAATGGTATTCGTAGTGCGGGCTGTGCTGAGGTTTCTCGATGACGAAGTCCTGAAAGCTGGGTCCGCCCATCGTGAGATTGAGTTTGCCGCTAGCCGCAAGAATGCTGTCTCGGATCGACTCGGCATCCAGTTTGCGGCGATTTTGATGGGAGAGGAAGACGTTGTTGGCGTCTGACGGTGAGGTGCCATCGCTGCTCTGCCGGTAGGTTTGGCTCATTACGATGAGTTTGTGCAGCTTCTTGAAGCTGCCGCCCAGGTCATCGCGGAAGGTCAAGGCGAGCCATTCCAGCAGCTCGGGGTGGCTTGGTTTGCTGCCCATGCGACCGAAGTCATTGGCGGTATCCACAAGACCGCGACCAAAGTGATGCTGCCAGATGCGGTTCACAATGCTGCGCCATGTGAGTGCGTTGTTTTTGTTTGTGATCCATTGGGCTAACGCGGCACGTCGGGCTGATTCGTCGGTGTCATTGACATGAAAGGGGAGGCCAAAGAGTTGGCTGATTTGGTCGATGCTGCCGGGATGAACCTCCTGCGCGGGTTGTTTCATATCTCCACGTTTGAGCAGATGGATGGTGCGAGGTGTGCCGTGGGTGCCTTTAAACGAACCGGTGCCATAGTGGATGGCTCCGGCATAGATCTTCTGCGGGGCTGGCAGTTGGGGGAGGGCGTCCCGCTGTTTGCGTGCGGCGCGGAGTTTGGTTTGAGTGGCATGATCGGCCTGTGCGAGCATGAGGGCATCTCGTTCGCGGATGAGTTGTTGTTTGTCTTCTGCTGAGCGGCTTTCGGGGGCGATGCCATCGGTGAGATTTGCGCGTCGCCAGCGAGGCGCTGCCTCAATGCCATCCAGGGAGGTGACGGGGCGGTTTGCGGCGAGGTTAGGACCTGTTTTGCTGTCGTAAACCTCCAGTTCAGCCAAGGCGAAGATGTAATCGCTACTGCGCTGAGCGAGTTTTACGGCGGTGACGCGCACATAGCGGCCGATGACGCCGTCATCCCCTGCGGTGGTGGCTTCAAAGGGCTTCAGCCCCGGATTGGTGAAGTCGTTCATGAAGGTGAGATCGTGTTTTTGCCAAACAAGAGTGACTCCCGTCTTGAAAGTGGAGTCATTGCTGACTTCGATCTTGAAACGCACCGGGAAACCGAAACCGCCGCCGATCTTGCCGAAGTCGTCATAGCAGGGTTTCAATATGATGCGTTCGACCTGAAGGCTTTTGCCGAGGTCGACCTGCACCCATTTGATGGCGTTCTGGGTGGGTGAAATGCTGCTGTGGTAGCCAAAGCCGGGTTTGATATTTGGGTTTGAGTTTTTCTCAGTGGCGCCATCGATCCGTTTGCTGAGCGAGGTGTAGGCGGTTCCGGCTTTCTTCTTTAAGGGCTCCTCCAAGGCGGCGATCTGGTCGCTTAGCTGTTTCTTCTGCTTCTGAAGCGCCGCGAATTTCTGCATTGAAGCGTCGTCGGGATAGTAATCGATCTCCGTTCGGTCAATGCCGGCGAAGACGGCCTGGAGCGAGTAATAGTCTTGCTGGGAGATGGGGTCGAATTTGTGATTGTGGCACTGAGCACACTGGACGGTGAGACTGCAAAAGGTGCCGATCGCATTTTGCACCATGTCATCGCGATCCAGGTGGCGGGCGATCTTGCCGTCGAGTTTGGTTTCTGGAACTTCTGAGTGTCCGATGTAGTCCCAAGGTCCCGCGGAAATCAGGCCGAGGGCTGTGATGCCGTCCGTGGTGCCTGGAAAGAGCACATCGCCTGCAATCTGCTCTTCGACGAAGCGTGGGTAGGGTTTGTCGTTGTTGAGGGCTCGAATGACGTAGTCACGGTAGGGCCAGGCGTTTAGGCGGGGCTTGTCTTTGTCGTAGCCGTGCGTTTCCCCATAGTGGACGAGATCGAGCCAGTGCCGTGCCCAACGCTCGCCATAGCGGGGAGAGGCTAACAAGTCGTCGACAAGCTTTTCATAGGGGAGTGCGGCGTAGTGAGCGATTTCTTCGGGTGTGGGCGGTAGGCCAGTGAGGTCGAAGAAGAGACGGCGAGTGAGGGTGCGTGCGTCTGCTTGAGGGGCGGGAGTCAGGCCGTTGGCCTTGAGTTTGTTATGAATGAAGGCGTCGATTTCTCCGGTTTTAGTTACCTGAGGCATGTTCAATGGCTTGAAGCTCCACCAGTCGGTTTTGTCATCCAGTTTTGCCGTGTCAATGCCGTCTGGCCAGACCGCGCCTTCATCGATCCAGCGTTTTAACGTATCGATCTCCGTTGAGCTGAGTTTCGACTTTGGGGGCATTGCGATTTCTTCGTCTGCTCCACTGACGAAGTGGAACAAGGGACTTTCGCTGCTTTTGCCTGGAACGACGTTCGGAGCGTGTTCCGCACCTCCGTTGAGAGCGATGGCTTTGATGTCGAGCCGATAGTCTGCCTTTTGTTTGAGGGTGGCATGGCATTCATAGCAATGTTTCTCGAAGATGGGCTTTACCTCGCGTGCAAAGTCCACGGGTGCCGCAACGAGAGGCGAGCATGCGGCTAGGAGAATCAGGCTGGTGGGACGAACCATGATGTGAAATAAACGAAGCTGAGAGTGATTGTCATGCCACGCGAGCACGGGACAAGTCTAAATCAGTCCCTCTTTCAGTGCTTTTGCCACTGCGCCTGTTCTTGTGTTCACCTCCAGCTTCTCGTAAATGCGGCGGAGGTAGGTATCGACAGTGTGGACGCTGAGGGTGAGGCGGTCGGCGATTTCTTTCTTGATCAGGCCGGTGGTCATGAGCTGGAGGATCTCTTTCTCGCGGTCGCTGAGGCCGTAATCGCTCTGCTTTGGTGCGAGCTTGGAAAACATATCGAGCACACGGCGGGCGATGCGCGATGTCATGGGTGAGCCACCAGCCAAGGCATCGCGCACGGCTTGAGTGATCTCGGTGACGCTGCTGGTTTTCAAAAGATAGCCAGCGGCTCCGGCGCAGATCGCGGAGAAGACTTTGTCATCATCCTCGAAGACTGTGAGGATGACGACGAGGGTCTTGGGTGAGCGCTCTTTGATGAGGCGGATGCCGTCGAGCCCGCTCATGCCGGGCAGTCCCACATCCAGCAGGATCAAGTCTGGTGCGTGATCGAGGACGATTGCGGCGAGAGCTTTTTCGCATGAATCAAAATCACGCGTGCATTGCAGGCCATCCTCCGCATTCACCACACGGACAAGCGTGCGACGGAAGGCGGAGTGATCCTCAATGATCCAAATGCTCTTCATGAAAGGCTTGCCTCCAACGTGATGCGAGTGCCTTTGCCGGGCTCGCTGGTGAAGTGAAGCTCGCCGCCGAGCACCTCGGCGCGATGCTTGAGATTGGCCAAACCGTTTCCGGCAGTGACAGCGACGACATCGAAGCCGCAGCCATTGTCCACGATGCATAGACGAAAGCGCCTAGACTGCCACGAGACTTCGATCTCCACCTTTGTGGCGTTCGCATGTTTGGCGATGTTGTGCATGGCTTCGCGGAAGAGAAGAAATACCTGGCGATGAAACGTGAGTGAGGCAGTTGCCACATCGGCGCCTGTGGGAGTCTGAAGGTGCGAGTCGATGCCTTTGAGTAATGCGGAGGCGCTTTGGCGCATGGCTTCGACGAGGCTTGTAAGCTTCGGTGCATCGCCCTCGCGCACGAGCCAGATGATGCCGCGCATGGACTCGGCGGCCTCTCCTGCGAGGCGATGAATCTCATCCAATGAATCCGAAGCCGTACCTTCCCTTAGCGCCAGTTCAGACATCAGCCGGATGCTGCCCAGATGACTGCCGATCTCATCATGCAGATCGCGCGAGATGCGCTGACGCAGGATCTCCATCTCACGTTCGCGAACACGCCGTGAATGCAACACGGCTAACACTGCAAAAGAAGTCGCGCCCAGCAAAACCACGCCGACAAGCCAAAAGGCGCGGGTTTGCGCAACTCCGAGAGCTGTGGCCTGAGTGCTGGCGAGCGTGCCAAGTTCCGCCGTGAGTTCACGGCGCTTCGAGAGTCCAGCCAGCCATTCGTCTTCGTCTATCAGCACACCCGAACTGCTGAGGCCATCCACCATATGCTCGCTCTTCCAAGCTACCGTAGTTGTCTCATCCGAACTCGTGACCGAGCTGCCAAGCGCAAGGTTTTTCCCTCCGGCAAAGGCTTGAAGCTCAGCAAGAGCGAAGACGAAATCACCACTGCGTTCCCAGAGTTGGGTTGCCGTGATGCGGATGTTGCGAGCCTGCAAGCCTGGAGTCGGGATGGCTACGGGAGTATCGCCGGGATTGGGGAAGTCTGCATTCGTGCTGTCGAAGATCGTTTGCCCGTCCGCCTCGATCTTGAATCGCCGGGGAAACCCAAAGCCAAAGCGGTCCGGGTAATCACTTGGGTGCGCCGGGATGAGGCGAATCTCATCCAATCGTTGTTTCGATCCTAAATCCACCTGCACCCATTTCGTGGCATCCGCCGTGGATGAGATCGCGCTATGCCAGCCATTCGAATATTTCTCCCCAGTCTTCACCGGTAATCCCAGCGCATGAGTGCCATCCACCAGATGCCTCGGAGACCAAGTGGGCAGCGTCTCCGCCGCATTCGGTGCGAACACCTCGCCTTGCAGCGCGACATTCCGACCACCGCTGAAGACGAGAAGTTCTCCGAGACAAAAGATGAACCGCGACCCCAATCCCGGCTGCGGAGAGAGCTTCGTCGCCGTGAATCGCACATAGCGAGCTTTCACGTCATGGGCAGGGACATGCCAAGGAGCCAGCCCCGGCGACACATCGGCATTGCTTTGATCCTGCAGCGGCACTGAATCCGCAAACAGGGGGTCATTCGATGCGTCCACGCGGAATCGCTGTGGGAACCCATACGCCTGGACCCCTCCGAGCATCGCGGGCACCAGCACCACCGCATCCAACGCCTGCTCTACTCCCAAATCCACCTGCACCCACCGGACAACATCGGCCCTTGGCGCAAAGCCGCTGTGAAACCCCGCCCGCTCATGCGGCTGTGGCTGTGGAGAGGCCAGAAGAGCCTCCAGCTCGGACTCCAGCGCCTGTCGCTGTTTGTCCACCTTCCTGATCTCCCCATTCAGCCATGCCCAAGGACCACCAGCCTGCACGGCGGTGGCTATGACAATGCTGACAAGAAGCTCTTTCAATGGCATCATGTTCCACAACGAAGGGCAACGCACAATTCACGCAAAGGCGTGACATTAGCGCTGGACGATGCGGACGGGCAGAGTGGGCTGGGTTTTGAGGGTGAGTTGCACGTTGTCGGCAAAGAGGTTTTCGAGTTTGGCGGGTCGCAGGTTGGGGCGGGCGGCGATTTGGATGACGGCGAAGTCGGCTTCGGCGGGGACGAGGCACTTGGCGGTGAGGGTGCGGGTGCCTTTAGCATCGGAGCCGAGCGTGGTGGCTTGGGCGCAGCCGCTGGCGAGGGTGTCGGTGATGTTTTGCGGCCAGCCTTGATGCAGGGTAGCGGGATCGCCTTGGAAGAGGTAGAGCTGGCAGAAGAAGGTGACGGAAGGTTTTGTGTTGTGAGGACGGGCGTCGAGGAAGTCGGAACTGAGTTCTAGAACCGAGTCGCCGTCGGGGCTGAGCGTGCGGCGCAGCGGGCGGAGATCGACGAGTTGGAAGACATCGCACGAGATGGCGCGCGCATTGGGATCGCCCGAATCACTGCCGGGGGCGATGAAACGAATTTGGCCATCCGCAATGGAGGCTTCATCGCCGCTCCAGACGCCAGTTTGGCGTGGGAAACCCGTTTCGAGGCGGGGCTCGTCGAAGCTGCCGTTCAGGAGGGAAAAGAGGCGCTCGGTGGTGGTTTTTGGAGAAGAAATGGCCCAGACCAGAGAGGCGCTGAAAAGGCCGATGGCGAGGCCTGCGGCCATGGAGGCGATGGGACGGGTGAACCAGGTGATGTGGTTCTTTTCCCTGCGGGAGGAGGCACGGACAGAAGTGTCTGTGTGGCGCTGGAAAGCCTCGTGGCGGAAGCGATCATGAAGAGCCATCGAGCGCAGTTGAGTGTCGGCGAAGATCTGGCGTTTCGTGGCATCATCGCGCATTGCGGCTTCGAACGCGGCAAGCTCATCGGACGTGAGCACGCTGTCTTGATAGCGCATGAGCAGGTGGAGAAAATCGGTATCGTTCATGGGTAGGCCTCGTTTTGGATGCGTGAGCGCACACAGTCACCGAGGGTTTTGTGCAGACGGGCGAGTGCTTGATAGACGGTTTCGATTTTTCGGCCCATGATTGCGGCGACATCGGTGCAGTTTCGGCGCTCGAAGTAGCGGAGGCGGAGGAGTTCGCGATTGTTTGGGGTGATTTGTTCGATGCAGTGACTGAGGGCGTCGTGCAGGGAGTCTGATGGGGAAGGGGCGGGCCAGTCTGCTGAGAGTACTGCGAGCATTTCGTCGCTAAGGCCGACGTAGCGGCCATCGCGAGCGCGGAGGATGTCGATGGCGCGATTTTTGCCAGCGAGTCTTGCCCAGTTGAGGAGATGAGCGGGGGACGCGAATTCAGAGCGACGGATGGCTTTGACGCAGACTTCTTGAAAGACGTCTTCAGCGAGGTGGAAGTCGCGGGTGACACTGGCGACAAATGCGGTCAGGGGCAGGCGTTCGGCGAGCAGGATGGAGGCGATTTCCTCGGGGGGAAGCATGTCTAGTGGAATACGGGAAGGTGGCTTAAAACTCGACAGGGGATCACAAAAAAACCTGAATGAGGCTTGCGTGAGTTGGATGAAGCATGAGACGATGGTGGAATGAAAAGGGCAAAGCAATTGATGGACGGGACTTCACCCAAGACGACGAATGGTTGGAATCGCCGGCAATTTGGTTCGGTTTTGGCGGGTGGAATGGCGGGGTGGATGGTAT
>JARXAL010000109.1 GCA_029865835.1 Verrucomicrobiaceae bacterium | reverse complement strand
GTCGGGGATGGGGGTGGACAATGCGATCGTGGAGATGGATGCAAATGAGCCGCCGATTGCGGATGGGAGTGCGATGCCTTTTGTGGAGTTGATCAAGAAGGCGGGGATCGCGGAGCAGACGGAATTTCGCAAGGTCTTTGAGATTCGGGAGCCGATCTATCAGGAGACTCGGGATGGCAGTATATTGACGATTGTGCCGGACAAGAAGTTTCGGATTTCGTGCACGAATGTGGGTCCGAACGGGCGGTTCACGCAGTATCAGAGTTTGGAGATCACGCCGGAGATTTTCGAGAAGGAGATCGCTCCAGCGCGGACGTTTGTTTATTACGAGGACATCGCACACCTGCTGGAGAAGGGGTTGATCAAGGGTGGGACGCTGGAGGCGGCGGTGGTGATTCGGGGGGAGACGCTGCTGTCGAAGCAACCGCTGCGTTTTGATGATGAGTTCGTTAGGCACAAGATCCTGGATATCGTCGGGGATTTGATGCTGTCGGGCAAGCGGATCACGGGGCACGTGATTGCGGTGCGTCCGGGGCACGGGCCGAACACGCAGTTGGCGCGGGCGATTGTGGAGCAATACAATCAGATGCGGGCGATGGTTCCAACGGCGGTGACGATTCCGATGGGTGAAGCGGTGTTGGGGATCAATGAGGTGATGAAGATTTTGCCGCATCGGTATCCGTTTTTGATGGTGGATCGCATTGTGGGATTTGAGGGTGAGAACAAGTGCACGGGGGTGAAGAATGTGACGATCAATGAGCCGTATTTTCAGGGGCACTTTCCAGGGCATCCGATCATGCCCGGGGTCCTGCAATTGGAGGCGATGGCGCAAGTGGCGAGTGTGCTGATGCTGCGGCGTTCGGAGAATCAGGGCAAGATCGGTTACTTCATGAGCGCGGACAATGTGAAGTGGCGCAAGCCTGTGCTGCCGGGTGATACGGTTGTCATTGAGACGGAGATCACGGCGATGAAGCGGAGCATCGGGAAGGCGATAGGGCGCTGTGTGGTGAACGGGCAGGTGGTGTCGGAAGCGGACTTGATGTTTGCTTTGGTGGATCGCTGAGGAACGAAAAACTGGGATCACTATGCCGATTCATTCCACTGCCATCATTGATTCGACTGCTGAGATCGCGGAGGGAGTTGAGATTGGGCCGTATTGCATTGTGGGGCCCGGGGTGATTCTTGGGGAGGGGTGTTGGTTGCAGCATCATGTGACGGTGATGGGGCCGACGCGCATTGGGGCGAGGAATCGGTTCTTTGCGTATTGCTCGATCGGGCAGCAGACGCAGGATTTGAAGTACCATGCGGAGCCGACGTATTTGGAGATTGGGAATGACAACAACTTTCGCGAGTTTTGCACGGTGAACCGGGCGACGATGCCGAATGACAAGACGGTGATTGGGAGTCACAACCATTTTTTGTCCTACAGTCATGTGGGGCATGATTGTGTGGTGGGCAGTCATGTGATTTTTTCAAACAACGGCACGTTGGGCGGGCATGTGGTGATGGGGGATCATGCGATTGTGAGCGGGTTGAGCGCGGTGCATCAGTTCTGCCGGATTGGGGAGCGAAGCATGATTGGGGGTTGTTCGAAGGTGGTGCAGGATGTGCCGCCGTTTTGCATTGTGGATGGGAATCCGGGGGTGACGCGGGGGTTGAATTTGGTGGGGTTGCAGCGGGCGGGGTATTCTGAGGAAGCCATCAAGGCGCTGAGGAAGGCTTTTCGGACTTTGTTTAGCAAGGGTTTGAATGTGCCGCAGGCGCTTGAGGTCATCGAGGCGGGTGAGGTGACGGATGAGGTGCGGATTTTGATGGAGTTTGCGCGGGCGACGAAGCGTGGCTTGTGTCCGGGACCGCGTGGTGGCGCTCAGGATGAGGATTGAGAATCAGGAGGACGAGCATTTGAAACGACTGCTGACGCCAGAGGAGACGTTTGATTGGGGGCGTGGGGTGGGGGATAGTTTGCAGGCTGGGGCGGTGGTGGCGTTGTGCGGGGATTTGGGAGCGGGGAAGACGCAGGCCTCGAAGGGGATCGTGGCAGGGTTGGGGAGTGGTGAGGTGGTGAGCAGTCCGACGTTTGGGTTGGTGCATGAGTATGTGGAGGGTCGGTTGCCGGTGTTTCATTTTGACTGGTATCGAATGGAGAGTGAGGTGGAGGTGCTCAACATGGGGTGGGATGATTATTTGGATGAGAAGGGGGTGTTGATTGTGGAGTGGGCGGATCGGTTTCCGGATTTGATGCCAGAGGGGACGCGCTGGTTTTATCTGGAACATGCGGGGGAAGAGGGTCGACGGGTGATGGAAGAAGGAGGGGCGCGATGAAGGATGTGGTGCTGGCGCTAGAGCTATCCACCGTGCAGGGGAGTGTGGCGGTGGTCGCTGGGAGTGAGTTGCTCTATGAAGCTTCATTTGAAGCGAAGCGGTCGCATAATGCGCAGGTGTTTGGGCCGTTGGGCGAGGCGCTGAAGGTGGCGGGTGGCAGGCTGCGGGGGATTGTGGTGGGGACGGGGCCGGGGTCGTATACGGGAGTGCGGATTGCGATTGCGGCGGCGCAGGGGGTGGCGTTATCCAGGCGGGTGGGGGTAGTGGGGATCTCTTCGCTGCTGGGGTGTGTGGAGGAGGAGACTTTTGGGGTGGTGGGAGATGCGCGGCGTGGGAGGTTTTATGTGGCGCAGGTGAGGGGTGGGGTGTTGATGGAGGGTATTGCTTTGCTTGCACCGGAGGCGTTGCCGCAAGCGATGGCGGAAACGGGGTTGGGGCGATGGGTCACCTGTGACGCGAGTTCGCCGGTGCCTGGCGTGGAGGCGATGGTGCCAGATGCGAAGCGTTTGGCGATGCTGGGGAGTAGCGTTGATTTTGAAGCCCCTCAAGGTCGGGCTTTGGAGCCGATTTACCTTGAAGGGGCGTTCATTACGCAGCCTCGGAAGAGGTGACTATGCGAGACGGGCGTCGATGTCTTTTTCGATCCAGGACCAGAGGGTGCCGAGGGCGTTGACGACGTGGGTCTTGGCGGATGCGAGTGCTTCCGGGGACATGGGTTGGCCGTCGGCTGGGACTTGGCGGCCGAAGAGGTAGTATTTGATTTTGGGTTCGGTTCCGGAGGGGCGGACAGCGAAGCTGCGGCCGTCGGCGAGGTCGATGAAGAGCATTTTCTCCTTGGGGACTTGGACTCCTTCTTCGTCGTGGATGACATCGGAGGCAAAGTTGCGGACGCCTGTGACGGGGCTGCCATCGACTTCGGTGGGAGGATTGGCGGCGTAGCTGTTGGCGAGGGCGGCGATTTGAGCGGCACCCTGAGCGCCTTCGAAGACTTTGCTTTGGTTGACCTCGAGGAAGTAACCAACTTCAGCGTAGATTTCATCGAGCAGTCCAGGGACGGTGAGGCCTCGGCTGGCGGCGTAGGCGGCGAGTTCAGCGAACATCACGACAGCGCCGTTGCCGTCTTTGTCGCGAGAGAAATCGTCGCCCATGTAGCCGTAGCTTTCTTCATCGCCGAGTACCATGAAGGTGCTGTGCTCGAGACGAGCGTTGCGGGATTCGACAGGAGTGAGGTCCCGGTAGCGGGCGCGGATGTCATCGGGGAGGGCGGCTTCGTAACCGGCAAGTTTGGCGCCGATCCATTTGAAGCCAGTCAAGGTGTTGACGACTTTGATGCCGTATTTGACGGCGATGGCGTCCTGCATGGGGCTGGTGACGAAGGTTTTCAGGAGGACGGCGCGACTGCGGTTGGAGTCGTTGAGGATGCCGAGATCGAACATGGTTTTGATGCGATACCAGGCGATGAGGGCGCCGGTTTGGTTGCCGGTGAGGAGGATCATTTCACCAGCGGCATTGCGGACGCCGACACCCATGCGGTCGCAGTCGGGGTCGGTGCCGATGACAATTTCGGCGCCTTCTTTGTTGGCGAGATCGACGGCCATTTGGAGGGCGGGGGCGTTCTCTGGGTTGGGGGATTTGACGGTGGGGAAGCGGCCATCGGGGATGTCTTGCTCAGGGACGGTGAGGAAATTGAAACCGAGGCGTTTGAGGATGGTGGGCACAAAGACGCTGCCGGCACCGTGAAGAGCGGTGAATACGATCTTTAGTTTCTTGGCTGCATCGTCATTGAGAAGCTCTGGACGGAGCATGATGTTTTGGACTTGACCAAGGAACGATTGGTCCATTTCGTCGCCAAGAGTAGTGACTTTGCCCCGTTCGGAATCAGGAAGGGCGTCATAGGACTCACCGGCGATGGCATTGACTTCGGCGATGATGCCTGAAGCGTGGGGTTCGACGATGCCGGCGCCGTCATTGAAGTTGACTTTGTAGCCGTTGTCGTGGGCGGGATTGTGGGAGGCGGTGATCATGACGCCTGCGTCGGCGTGGAGGCGGCGGACGGCGAAGGACATTTCCGGGGTGGGGCGGAAGCCATCGAAGAGGTAGACATCCACCCCGAGATCGGTGGCGATTTTGGCGCAGAAGTGGGCGAATTCGGAGGAGAAGTGGCGAGTGTCGTGAGCGAAGACGATGGAAGGGCGGCCCTCGATGCCGGCGTTGGTGCGCCAGTTGCGGATGTAGGCCACGAGACCGCGGGTGGCGCGGCCCAGGTTATAAAAGTTCATGGCATTGGTGCCGACGCAGGGCTGATCGGGGCGTTGATCAGCAGAAGCGGCGCCTTTTTCGGCGGTGGTGACGACTTTGCCGATGGTGCGTCCACGGAGGCCGCCGGTGCCGAATTTGAGGCGTTGGAAGAATCGGTCGTTGAGTTCTTCAAAATGGCCGCCTTGGACGAGTTCCTCGATGCTGGCGCGGTAGATTGGATTTTGACTGGAGGCTAAAAGAGCTTGGATGTTGTTGTGGGCGTCGGAGAGGAGGGTTCCGGCGGTGACGGCATTTTGGAGGGCAGAATCGAGAGACATGGGAAGTGCAAAGTAGCGTGGGAGGCGGGGTGGTCAAAAGGAAAGCGGCGCCCGCGACTGAGGGATATGGGCCGATTTTGGGGCGAGGGTTACGGCCGTGTGACTTTCAGTCGCAAAAAGCGTCGTGAGAGTTGGGTGCCGTAGGGTATGGAGGCTTTGATTTGCTGGGTGGTGCCGTTGTCGGAGTCAGGGACGAGGGCTTGGGTGACGGCTGAGGTGCTCCAAGTGATGAGGTTTTCGCTCCATTCGATGGAGTAGGTCAGGTCAGTGGCAGACTTGTTGAGCGTGAAGATCAT